>NZ_CM001977.1:545089-845089 GCF_000406165.1 Dickeya zeae NCPPB 2538
GGCCAGCAAAGGCTACGACGCACATGGTGTTGCTTTTGATGTCACCGATGAACAGGCGATTGAGGCCGCCTTTAGCCAACTGGATGCGCAGGGGATGGATGTGGATATCCTGATCAATAACGCAGGCATCCAGTACCGTAAACCGATGGTAGAACTGGAGCTGGAAAACTGGCAGAAGGTGATCGACACCAACCTGACCAGTGCGTTTCTGGTCTCCCGCGCGGCGGCAAAACGGATGATCGCCCGCAACAGCGGCGGGAAAATCATTAATATTGGTTCGCTCACCAGCCAGGCCGCACGCCCGACCGTTGCCCCGTACACGGCGGCAAAAGGCGGCATCAAAATGCTCACCTGCTCAATGGCGGCAGAATGGGCGCAGTTTAATATCCAGACCAATGCCATTGGGCCGGGCTACATTCTGACGGATATGAACACCGCGCTTATCGAAGACAAACAGTTCGACACCTGGGTGAAAAGCAGCAACCCCTCGCAGCGCTGGGGTCGTCCGGATGAGCTCATCGGTACCGCCGTCTTCTTATCCTCCAAAGCATCGGATTATATCAACGGGCAAATTATTTATGTCGATGGCGGCTGGCTCGCCGTGCTGTAATTAATATCTGCTGCTTTTCGCTGAGCGAAAGGCGGTAATTAAATGGAAATAAATTATGATTCAAAACATACAAAAAAAATTAGCGCCAATCCGCTGGCGGAAATTAATCCCCTTGGCATTTATTACCTATAGTCTTGCTTATCTCGATCGCGCTAATTATGGGTTCGGTGCTGCTTCTGGTATGGCTGAGGATCTCAATATCACACCAGGAGTTTCCTCATTACTAGGCGCACTATTTTTCCTCGGATATTTTTTCTTTCAGGTTCCTGGTGGTATTTACGCAGAAAAAAGAAGTGCTAAGAAACTTATTTTTTGGAGCTTACTCCTTTGGGGGATATTAGCAACAGCGACTGGCATGGTCCATAATGTGAAATTTCTCGCCGTTATTCGTTTTCTGCTTGGTATCGCTGAAAGCGTTGTCATGCCCGCAATGCTTGTGTTCTTAAGTCATTGGTTTACTAAGAAAGAGCGTTCTAAAGCCAATACCTTTCTTTTTCTTGGCAACCCCATCACCGTACTCTGGATGTCGGTGCTATCAGGTTACCTCGTGGATGCCTTTGGCTGGCGAGGTATGTTTATTATTGAAGGCGTACCCGCAATCATCTGGGCTGCTATCTGGTTGTTTATATTTGTTGACAGACCCACCGAAGCTAAATGGTTAACAGCTCAAGAAAAAGAAGATATTGAAGCAGCACTGGCAGCAGAGCAAACCAATATCAAAGAAATCAAAAATTACAGTGAAGCATTTCGCTCTGGTAAGGTCTTATCTCTGTCATTTATCCATTTCTTCTGGAATATTGGGATGTATGGTTTCATTATGTGGCTACCCTCTATTTTGAAATCAGCCTCCGGCCTTGGTATTGTAGCAACAGGCTGGTTATCCGCAGCTCCATACTTATTAGCTGTTCCACTTATGCTGACTGCATCCTGGTATTCAGATAAATTTCTTAATCGTAAAATAATAGTTCTTCTGTTTTTAGGACTGGGTGCAATCTGTTTTATTGGATCGTTTACTATAGGAGCATCCAACTTTTTGCTCTCTTATGTTCTACTGATGGTTGCCGGTGGCGCGATGTATACACCTTACGGGCCATTCTTTGCGGCGATACCAGAAATGATCCCGCGTAATGTGATGGCTGGTGCGATGGCTTTTATCGTAAGTTTCGGCGCTCTGGGGTCATTCGTAGGCTCATGGATTGTCGGTTATCTGAATGGGTTAACTGGCGGTCCCGGTGCTTCTTATGTCTTTATGGGAGGCTCATTGGTTTTGGCAGTATTACTCACCTCCCTCACCTCGTTTAGTAGTAGGGAATCCACTCAAGCTAAAGTACAAACCTGTTAAGGTCGGGCGCCCGTTTGGGCGCTTTGATTTTAAAAAATGATATATTATACGCCATTTATAAACTGACTGCGGATATCTACCTTGGGCATAAAATCCATTAAAGAACATAATGTTGAACATGAAATTTATGATCAGATAGGCTTTATTGAATAAATTATTTTCGAGGTACAATAAAGTCGTTTCCTGCCCTATCAGGTAATGCGCACACTGTTTGGCATACCCAGACGTCATGATGTTTGTCTTCACTAACGCCATCGCTTTGACTTGCCTAAGCATCGTAGTTCCGCCGCGTCAGCCGCCCACCACACACTTTTTTACCTATTGCATCGCCGTTTCCGACATTGAACGTCGGTGATAATCCCCTTTCTCTTTTCATTACTCGTTGTTACTTGTTAGCCGCCAGATGCCGTTTATTCCACACTCGATGCTTTTCCACACCTTGCTTTTTGACCTTCAGTATCGGTATCGCGCAACGGCCTGCCGTGCCTCTGTGGATCTGCTCAAAGTTTGATTTATTTAACAAAACCAGTGGAAATAACCTTGGAATAAAACCACACAGACTTTTTCTCAATACCAACAAACTTATCTGGCGGAATAAAAACGGCGCTGGCAACCAGGGCGTGACTCGAATTATTTCAGAGATCGTTTATTATTTAATAAAGGCAGCAAGTAGTCTGGCGACGTTTTTCAACATCATTTATACCCGTCATACTTCAAGTTGCAGGTGCGTTGGCTGCGTTTGCTCACCCGAATCTCTTACCTGAGTAAGCTCATCGGGGTTCGCTCTCTTGCCGCGTTACAAGGCTCTAACGAGCCTTGCCCTAAAGGGCCAACGCATGGCGTTGTTCAACACGCTAGCGTGTTGTCCCGCAACTCGAATTATTTTGGGTATATAGCCGTGTTTCGTTGATGGCTGTGTCTTGTTTATCACTCTGCTTTGTTTATGACTATGTCGTGTTTATAACTACATTACGTTGATAACTACGTCACATTGATAACTGTGTCGCATTGATAACGGTATCCCGTTGATGGCTATTCCCCGTATAGGGGGAGGGCGGGTCTGGTTTGATGATGGGGCAGGTTTGATAATGAGGCTGCAACGATATCTCGCCAGACATTGACTCCTTTTGAGGAGCGGAAAAATGACACTGATTGAACGAGCACGGGTATTTGCTACCGAGGCGCATGCCGCCTGCGAGCAAAAACGGAAATATACCGGTGAGCCTTATATTGTTCATCCGGCGGCGGTCGTCACCTTGCTGATGCAAATTGAGCCGTCGCAGGAGATGATTGCCGCTGCCTGGTTGCATGACACGGTGGAGGATACCCCGGTGACACTGGAACAGGTGACCCGGTTGTTTGGCTCGCAGGTGGCCCGTTATGTGGAAATGCTGACCGATGTTCGCACCCGTCAGGACGGTGGCGAGCGTATTCACCGCAAGAACGCCAATTTGCTGCACAGTGCGGCCGCCTGCCCGCAAGCGCAGAGCATCAAACTGTGCGATCTGATTGATAACAGCCGTAATGTTCTGGAACAGGACCCGGTGTTCGCCCGCCCGTATATGGTGGAAATGCGCCGTCTGCTGGCGGTGCTGACACAAGGTGACCCACGGTTGTATGCCGCAGCAACCCGACAGTGCGACCACACGATATTGTGTATTCATCGCTCGTTGGGCGATGAGAGCTGGTATCAACAGCTTTGGCAGCAATACGACGCGCACCTGCCGTTGCGTACCGTGCTGGAGCGGGCACAGGAATGGGTGTGAGTGTGCAAATTGTACGTCTTGACGCATTGCCTGACGCGCTGGCGGTGCTGATAGCTGAAAGTCAACAGCAAGGGTTTCGGTTTTTATGCCGGTTGCAGGCGGAGTTTCAGTCTGGCGCTAATGATTTCCGCTTACCCGGTGAAGGGCTATTTGCCGCGTTTGAGGCTGAGCGTCTGGTGGCGATTGGCGGCGTCAATCAGCAAGCGGGTATGCCGCAGATTGGGCGGTTGCGGCGTTTTTATGTTGCTGCGGATTACCGTCGGCAGGGGGTAGGGCGTGAGCTGTTAACCGTTATCGAACAGGCGGCGGCGAGCTATTTTCGCGAATTATATCTTTTTACCGACACCCCTGAGGCGGCGCAGTTTTACCAGCGCCAGGGGTATGCACCGGTCGGCCTTCCCGATGTCAGTCATCGTAAAACCCTGGCTGGCGTTTCGTCATGACCCTGTTTCGTCATGACTAACGGTTAACGGCCAATACTTCTCAACTGGGTGCAAAACGGACAGTTACAACCGCTCACTGAAGTGGCATCACAAATGCCCAACGGACTGGTGGCGGCATGGCCGTTGCTGAACGCGGTTTCCATCTGCGCCAGTTTCGCGGCGTCATTCGGATTGACTGGCGTCAGTTTGGCCTGAAACGCCGACGCGTTGGCCGCTGCAAACGAGAGAAAAACCAGCGACATTCTGAGTTTCATCACCTACCACCTGTAGGTTGCCGGGCAACCGTATTGAAAAAAGCCGTGTTGAAAAGGACATAACGTGGCTTGTTATAACATACCCTTTTCTGCTTCGCATCCTTCGCACTTATCCAATAATCGTACAGTTTGTAAGCGTTCATGACGGGCACGAAGCCCATACCCTCTCATTCTCCATCCTGCCCGCCATCCACTCTTCATCCACCTTCATGGTGACCGCGTTTTGGTATCTTTTATTTGTTATGTTATAACGTAACAAATAAAGTTGTGGGATATGGGAGGGGTTCTGACATGTGGCAGACCATGCCGCCCTTGTTACGGGTAGAGAATTTGAATGCGGTACACACGACCGGTCAACGGGTACTGACTGATATTCACTTTTCAGTCGGGAGTAATGAATGTCTGGCGATCGTCGGCCCTAACGGCAGCGGTAAATCCACGCTGTTGCGCGCCTTATTGCATGACCCGCCGCCCGCAGGTGGGCGCATCTGGCTGGGCGATAAACCGCTGGCGCAGTTGTCTCGCCAGCAACGGGCACGGCATATGGCGCTGATGAGCCAGCATGATACCCCCAGTCTGGCGCTCACGGTGGAAGAGTACGTGTCGCTGGGTTGCCTGCCGCACGCGGATGCCCTGTCGCCAGTGGCACAGCAGGAGACGGTGACGCACGTGCTGGAGGAAACCGGCCTGTTGCCGCTACGACAACGCAGACTGGCAGTGCTATCAGGGGGAGAGCGTCAGCGGGCGTTTCTGGCGCGCGCCCTGGCGCAACGCCCGGAGGTTCTGCTGCTGGATGAGCCGACCAACCATTTGGATCCGCTTGGGCGGGCGGCGCTGCTGGCGCTGGTCCGGCAACGTGGTATCGCGGTGGTCGCAGTATTGCACGATTTGTCGCTAGTAGAGGCGTTTGCCGACCGGGTGCTGGTGTTGTGCCAGGGACGGCAGGTGTGCTGGGACGTACCCGCACGGGCGCTGGCCAGTGAGACTGTCTACCCGGTGTTTGGCATTAACAGCTTTACGGTCTCTCATCCGCAAACCGGTTTGCCGTTACGTCTTTTCGATGTGCCTGCCTGCACCAGCGGGTTTATAACCAGAGGAAATCTATGAATAAAGTCAGTAGTGGCGGGCTGCGGTTCAGCACCTTTGCCAGCATGATATGTGTCTTGTTGGGATGCAGCGCTATGGCTGCGCAGGCGTCGGGGTTCCCGGTGACGGTGTACAGTTGTGGTAAACCGCTGACCTTCACACAAGCGCCGCAGCGCGCCATCATCAATGACCTTAACATGGCGGAAATGGCCTTCGCGTTGCACCTGCAACCGCAGATTGTCGGTCTGACCGGTATCAGCGGTTGGTACAAGATGACGCCGGAATTTCGCCAGCAAATGGGGACGATTCCTGAGCTATCGCCGAAATACCCGTCGCTGGAAACCCTGCTGGGTGCCAACCCGGATTTTTTCTTTGCGGGCTGGAATTACGGTATGAAGGTGGGGGGTGAGGTCACGCCGGATACGCTGGCGACCTACGGCATCAAAACGCTAGTGCTGAGTGAAAGCTGTATTTTTGAAGACTCACATCGCCCACGCGCCAGCATGGCATTGCTGTATGACGACGTGCTGACGCTGGGGAAAATTTTCGGTCGTGCGGAACAAGCGCAGGCGCTGGTTGAACAATGGAAAACGCGGCTGGCGGCCTTGCCCAAACCGCCGACAGGCCAGGCACCACTGAAGGTGTTTGTGTATGACTCCGGTGAGGATAAGCCCTTTACCAGTGGGGAATACGCCATGCCTACCGCCATTATCGAGGCTGCGGGGGGCCGTAATGTGATGGATGGCATGGCGGCGAGCTGGGCCACCACCTCCTGGGAAACGGTCGCGGCGGCGCAACCGGACCTGATCATTTTACTCGACTACCAGAATGGTGGCGGCGCAGCGGCGTTGCAGCATTTTTTGCAGACGCATCCGCTGATGAAGCATACCCCGGCGGTGGAACACCAGCGCTACCTGAAATTGCAGTATGCCGAGCTGACGCCGGGACCGGCCAATATCACGGCGATTGAAAAACTCGCCCACGCGCTTTATCCGGCAGCCTCGCAATGAGGTCGTGTCGCCACTATACGGCGGTCTGCCTGCTCACGCTGTTGGTGTTGCTGGTGGTGATGCTCTTTAGCACTGCAGTGGGAGCCATCCGGATCCCGCTGGTGCAGGTACTAACGGCGCTGATGCCGGAGCACCCTGGCGTACCGGAGACGGTGCGCCGCATCGTGCTGGAGCTGCGTGTGCCGCGCACCCTGCTGGCGGCCATCACCGGCGCCGGGCTGGCGATGGTCGGCGCGTTACTACAAACCACCACCCGGAACGATCTGGCGGATCCTTTTCTGTTCGGGTTGTCCTCCGGCGCGTCGGCGGGGGCTGTGCTGGTGATAACCCGCTTTGGCGAATGGTTTGGTGCCTTCACGCTACCGGTTGCGGCGTTTGGCGGGGGGATTTGCTCGGCGCTGTCGGTGACGTTGCTGTTTTTTCTGCGTCAGGGACGACAGGCGGAGCATCTGGTGATCTGCGGGCTGGCGATTTCCTTTCTGTTTGGGGCGTTAACCAGCTATCTGGTGTTTTCCGGTGACCAACGCGCTGCCAGTGCGGTGCTGTTTTGGTCTCTGGGCGGGCTGGGGCTGGCGCGTTGGGATAATCTGCCGGTAGCGCTGTGCAGCCTGTTGATATTGATTGGCGTTGTGATGGCGCGCTGGCGGGCGCTGGACAGTTTGCTGGCTGGTGAACAGACGGCGGTATCGATGGGGGTCAATGTCAACCGGCTGCGCCTTGAGGTGTTCCTGTGCTGCGCGCTGGCGACGGCATTGTTGGTGTCACTGACCGGGGTGATCGGATTTGTCGGGCTGATGGTGCCGCATTTGTGCCGTCCGCTGGTTGGTACGCGCCATCGCCAGTTGCTGGTGCTGTGTGGCTTGCTGGGCGCGGTATTGCTGGGTATCGGCGATACCTTAAGCCGTATCTTGCTGGCGTCGCAGGAACTCCCCGTGGGGATCGTGACCGCCGGGTTAGGCGGTATTTTTGTGATTGTGCTACTGGCAAAACGTTAGGTATCACTTATCGATTTGATACGGACAACGCATTAGCGACATCCGTCACATTTTTGTACCTTAGCTTCCAAGCCAAACACATTGGAACACATGAGGAAACAGAGATGTCCGTTATCAATACTAAAGTTAAACCGTTTAAAAACCAGGCCTTCAAAGATGGTCAGTTCATCGAAGTCACCGAGCAGAACATCGAAGGTAAATGGAGCGTGTTCTTCTTCTATCCGGCTGACTTTACGTTTGTCTGCCCGACCGAACTGGGCGACGTTGCGGACTACTACGACGAGTTTCAGAAAATCGGCGTCGATATCTACTCTGTATCCACCGATACCCACTTTACTCACAAAGCCTGGCACAGCAGCTCTGAAACCATCGCTAAAATCAAATACGCGATGATCGGCGACCCGACTGGCGCGCTGACCCGTAACTTCGAAAACATGCGTGAAGATCAAGGCCTGGCCGACCGCGGTACTTTCATTGTCGACCCGCAGGGCATCATCCAGGCGGTGGAAATCACCGCTGAAGGCATCGGCCGTGATGCGTCTGACCTGTTGCGTAAAGTAAAAGCGGCTCAGTACGTGGCCTCTCACCCTGGTGAAGTGTGCCCGGCTAAATGGAAAGAAGGTGATGCCACACTGGCACCGTCTCTGGACCTGGTTGGCAAGATCTAAGACTGATTTTCCCTCTCCCTCTGATGTTTTTTATCGGGTGCCCCGCACCCGATTTTTTACGCCAACGCCAAGGATCATCTATGCTCGACAATAACGTACAACTCCAGTTGAAAACCTACCTGGAAAAATTAACCAAACCTGTTGAGTTAGTGGCGACACTGGACGACTCAGCGAAATCTGCTGAAGTCCGGGCTTTGCTGACTGACATCGCCGGGTTGTCCGACAAAGTCAGTTTCTTTGAAAATAACGATCTGCCGGTGCGTAAACCGTCGTTTCTGGTCACCAACCCAGGGGCTGCCAACGGGCCGCGCTTTGCCGGTGCGCCGATGGGACACGAATTCACCTCGCTGGTGCTGGCGTTACTGCAAACCGGTGGACATCCGTCGAAAGAAGCGCAAGAACTCCTCGATCAAATCCGCGACCTGGACGGTAAATTCCACTTCGAAACCTATTATTCGCTGACCTGTCATAACTGCCCGGATGTGGTACAGGCGCTGAATTTAATGTCCATCCTGAATCCGAACGTGACCCATACGGCGATCGACGGCGGTGTGTTTCAGGATGAGATCAAAGATCGCAATATCATGGGGGTTCCCACGGTATTCCTGAACGGCGAGCACTTCAGCCAGGGCCGCATGAGCCTGGCGGAAATCGTCGGCAAAATTGACACCAGTGCCAATGCCCGCGTGGTCGATAAGCTTAACAGCCGCCCGGTGTATGACGTGCTGATTGTCGGCAGTGGCCCGGCAGGGGCAGCTGCGGCGGTGTACGCGGCCCGCAAAGGCATCCGCACCGGTTTGATGGGCGAGCGTTTCGGCGGCCAGATTCTGGATACCGTCGATATTGAAAACTACATTTCGGTACCGAAAACTGAAGGTGCCAAACTGGCGACGGCGCTGAAAACGCATGTGGATGACTACGACGTTGACGTCATCGATTTGCAGAGCGCGCAAAAACTGATCCCCGCTTCTGAACCGGGTCAGCCGCACCAAATCGAAACCGCGTCGGGCGCGGTGCTGAAATCCCGTAGCATTATCATTGCTACCGGTGCGCGCTGGCGCAACATGAACGTGCCGGGTGAAGAACAATACCGTACCCGTGGCGTCACCTATTGTCCGCATTGCGACGGCCCGCTGTTCAAAGGCAAGCATGTGGCGGTGATTGGCGGCGGTAACTCCGGCGTGGAAGCAGCGATTGATCTGGCCGGCGTGGTGAAGCATGTGACCTTGCTGGAGTTCGCACCGGAACTGAAAGCCGACTCCGTGTTACAGGCTAAGCTGCGTAGCCTGCCGAACGTCGATGTGATCGTCAACGCACAGACCACTGAAGTGCTGGGTGACGGCCAGAAAGTCACTGGCTTGCAGTATAAAGATCGCACCACCGACAGCGTTCATAAGCTGGCGCTGGAAGGGATTTTCGTACAAATCGGCCTGCTGCCGAATACCAACTGGCTGGACGGCGCGATTAATCGCAACCGTATTGGCGAAATTGAGATAGACGCTCGCTGCGAAACCAGCGTGAAAGGGGTGTTTGCCGCCGGTGACTGCACTACCGTGCCTTACAAACAGATTATTATCGCCACGGGCGAAGGCGCTAAAGCCTCCCTGAGTGCGTTTGATTACTTGATCAGAACGCAGGCGTAACCGGATTCTGACTGACCCTATTCCGTCCTGTGACCCGTGGTCACTTTCGGGCTGCAACCCTCATGCATTAACCTGATTTTTTAGGCGACCCGGCCCCTTCAGTTCACTGAAGGGGTTTTTTTATGCGCTATTGCGGGCACCCTGACGAGCGTGATGGCGCGTTAACACTGTCAATGCCGTTTTTTCGCCATTGGGTTCTCACCCTACTCAGGCGGTGAGCGGCACGGTGGTAACAGGCTGGCCGATGTTTAACTGGGTATCGAAAGCAAACATGTCGTTGAAGACGCAAAACTCCGGCACGCCCAGTTCCAGCACCGGTACCTGTTGTTGCAGGTAATGCAGGCAGGCCTGCTGGGCTTTCAGGTAAGCCTCTGATTCGTCTTCCGTCATCCAGCGCACCAGATACCCTAACGTCACATGAAAGCCGTAGGTGTCATGGTCCGGTGCGCGTATCCCCAATTGTTCGGATAACCGGTCGCGTAGTGTGCGCAGTTTGCGCTCCTCGTTATCGTCCACGGGGGTCAGACGCACGGTCACGCCGGCATCCTGATGGGCGTTGAAATCGGTGATCCGCATTTTAAACGGCAATGTGGCCTGCAACTCGAATCCCGTCAGCTTACGTGCCAGATAATCGCTACAGACCGACAAGGGGGCATCAATCGGCAGGCCTGCGGGCCAGAACGGCAAACGGCGTTTCGATTCGGTCACGCCTTCAAATACCGTCATGTGGTAGCTGGACGGGGGAGTAAAGGTCAGGCAGTGGCTGAAATCCTGTTGTTTAAGCGTATCGCGCACGGCCATAAACGCACCCGAGGCGGCAGAGCCCAGCGGAATGTGGGAAATAATGGTGTTGCCGGGAAAGCGGCGCACGCTGCCGTCGGGGTTGAATTTGCCGCCGATGTCGCGTGGTGTCGGCACGAGAGAGCCGGATGGACGCATGGTGCTGAACGTATCGTCAGCTCGGGCGTGGGCGAATAGCGACATCCCGTAAGCCAGGAGCGGTAATTGCAGGACAAAGCGGCGGCGTAACGGGTTCATGACTCCTCCCAGTAGCGTGGATTGATGGATGTAAATGAATGAATAAATAAACGGTTTATACGCCTAGGTTAGGCGTACTTTGGTGACGGGTAAATTTCATACTGACATGGAGTTGTAAGCGGATCTTAATCGCGCCGGGGCTGACATGCTGTTGTCATCGCTCAGTGACAGGATGGGCTTTTTATGTCGTTACGCGCGTTATGCGTGATGTCACGTGCTGTGTTTTCACGCATAACGTGTGCCAACGCGTATTGTTTTGATGGGAATACTGTTTTAACGCCTATCACGTGTCAACGAACCAGGAAACCGATTATGAGTCCTCAATCGCCATCACCGGTCCTTAGCCCGGAACCCCGTATTGCCAACGACGTACAAGCCTACCACATCGAATTAGGGCGCTGGACGGAAGTCGCCGACCGTACTGTGCTCAATCATGTCGCGTTGGGGGATTACAGCTACATCATGAATGATTGCGACCTGATGTTTACCCGCATCGGCAAATTTACCTCGATTGCTTCGCACGTTCGTATCAACCCCAGCAACCACCCGTGGTGGCGGCCAACGCTGCATCATTTCACCTATCGCCCCGGAAAATACCGATTGAGCGACAACCCGGCGGCGGTAGACGAAGAGATTTTCAACTGGCGTCAGCAAGATGAGGTCGTGATCGGTCATGATGTCTGGATAGGTCATGGTGCGATTGTGTTGCCGGGGGTGACTATCGGCAATGGCGCTATCATCGGTGCGGGCAGTATCGTGACTAAATCGGTTCCCGCCTGGACCATTGTTGTCGGTAACCCGGCGCGGGTGTTGCGCCCACGTTTTGAGGACCCAACAATGGCGGAAAAACTGGAACAGTTATGCTGGTGGGATTGGCCGGATGAAAAAATTCGCCAGCATTTACACCTGTTCCAGCAGGATGTGAGTGAGTTTGTCGGTTATTTCTATCGTGACGGAGCACTTCCGCCGTTATCTGAGCCGCCAGTGTGATAGACCGACAGACGGATAGGCCGATAAACCACCGGGCGGTATCCCGCAGGTGTTGGGATACCGCCGGGTAACGAGACACCTTTCAGTCATTTCAGCGTGTTAGCCGGTATCACCCGCGGTTTATTCGCTGATCATGTTTTCCAGCCTGAGCAGGGTAATCTGGCGCAGCTGTTCCAGCGCTTCCGCCGCTTCTTGCCGGTCATCGTTTTGCAGCCGTCGATGCAGGATGCGTAAGATTTCTTCGCCGCTACGGCCTTTGGCGTGGATCAGAAACACCCGGCCAAAGCGGGATTCGTAACGGGCATTGCCCGTACGCAGTGCGTTAGCCAGCGTATTCTCGTTGCTGTGCGCCATCATCGGTTCCCGACCGGATGTGCTAATGCCTGCGACACTCATGACCGGTTCGCCGATACGAGGGTGGGTGCGTAGCGCCTGCGCCAGCTCTTCTTCCTGCCAGCCTTGAGTCGCCTGTAGCCCGGCAGCCAGAAGGGCGGCGCGGTTGCCGTAGGGGCGGCCTGCGGTGACCTGTTTGGCCCAGCCAGGCAACGCCACGCACGGCGTTATCAGCGTCACCGCTTCGCTAACGCTGAGCAGATTAAACTGTTCCAACGTAATCATCGTCGCTCCTTGTTCGGTTGTATTGACGCAATACGACGTGAATTCCCTGTTGTCACGCCGGTTTTGTAGGATAGGATTTTGTCTTTGCAATCCACATGCCAGTTGTTACCAGAGCGCCAGATCAGAATCCGGTGTTGCTCTGGGCAGACAACCGATTCACGGTAGCGCATTGAACTGCACTTTCATGGTGCAATTATAGCGTGGTGCAGTGTGTTGGGGGGTATTGACTGCGGTGGGGTATGGGGTGGCCAGCGTCTGATGGTGCAGCTATCTGGTTAGTGAAGTGAGTAATCACTAATTTTATCGGCAGGCTATAACGTGGAGCGGTTGTCGGCGAAAAAGCGGGCGGTGAGTCGCCCGCCTGATACCCGACGCCATAAATGCCAGACGCTATAAAAAGTGAGTAAGTACTTATTGGCTGTTAAGCGAGCACCGGTCTTAAGCCTCGTTCTGTCATCAGTCGTCACCTGCCGGTCGCCGATACCTCGCGGAGTAAGGCCCCACAGGTGGGGCCACGGTGATATTGTGCCTGCGGCGGAATCCTTTGCGCCTGCCCGGTGTCGGGTTACGCCGATTGAGGTTTGTATGTACTCACTGCTGCCTGACGCAGCAGCCGCAGACCATTGCCGACCACCAGCAAACTGGCACCGACATCGGCAAAGACCGCCATCCACATCGTCCCCATGCCCAGCAACGTGAGCGTCAGGAACACGGCTTTGATGCCGAGTGCCAGTACGATGTTTTGAATTAAGATGGCGCGGGTGGCTTTAGAAATACGCACAAATTCCGGGATCTTGCGTAAATCATCGTTCATCAGCGCCACATCGGCGGTTTCGATGGCACTGTCGGCCCCCATGGCCCCCATCGCGAAACCGATATCGGCACGCGCCAGCGCCGGGGTGTCATTGATGCCGTCACCAACCATCCCGGTGACGCCCTGCGCCGATAGCCGTTCAATCTGCGACAGTTTATCTTCCGGCAACAGGTTGCCACGTGCTTCATCAATCCCGACGTCGCGGGCGATAGCCTGCGCCACGTACTGGTTATCGCCGGTAAGCATCAGGGTTTTGATACCCGCCTGATGCAGCGCGTTGATGGCCTCCTGACTGGAGGGTTTTACGGTGTCGGCTACCGTCATCAGCGCCAGAATCCGCCGTTCGTCACCCAGTATGATCACCGTGTTACCGGCCTGCTCCAGTGCTGTCAGCCGCTCGCTGATTGCCGCCGCCGCATCACCCAGCCATTGCCGGGCCAGCCGCAGGTTGCCGAGGAAATAGCGCTGCCCTTGTAACGTACCGATGACGCCTTGTCCGGCAACGGCACTGAAGTTATCGACGTCCAGCAATGGCGTACCGGCTTCCTGTGCCGCTTTTGCCACGGCCTGTGACACTGGGTGGTCTGAACGGCTGGCCAGACTGGCAGCCAGTTGCCGACAACGGGCGTCATCCGCGTCAGCGACCGGTTCAAAACAGGTTTGTACCGGTTTGCCGTGGGTCAGCGTGCCGGTTTTATCCAGCGCTAGCCAGGAGAGCGCATGTCCTTTTTCCAGGAACACCCCGCCTTTAATCAAAATACCGCGTCGTGCGGCCGCCGCCAGCCCACTGACGATGGTGACCGGGGTAGAAATCACCAGCGCGCACGGGCAGGCGATCACCAGCAATACCAGCGCTTTGTAGGTCCATTCCAGCCAACCACCGCCAGTCAGCAACGGCGGCAGGACCGCTACCAGTAACGCCCCCAGAAAGACCAGCGGGGTATAAACGCGGGCAAACTGATCGACAAACCGTTGTGTCGGTGCCCGGGTACCTTGCGCCTGTTCTACCGCGTGAATAATGCGTGCCAGCGTGGTGTTGGCCGCCGCCGCCGTTACCCGATATTCAAATGAACCGCTTTCATTGATGGTACCGGCAAATACGCTGTCGCCGACGCGCTTATCCACCGGCAGGCTTTCGCCGGTAATCGGTGCCTGATTAACCGCGGAATGACCACGGGTGATGTCGCCATCCAGTGCGATGCGTTCGCCGGGGCGCACCCGCACGATGCTGCCGGGTGTAATGGTGTTGGCTTCCACGTCACGCCAGTTGCCATCCGGTTGCTGCACGGTGGCGGTCTCCGGTGCCAGATTCATCAGCCCGGCGATGGCGTTACGGGCGCGGTCCAGCGAGCGGGCTTCGATGTGCTCAGCGAGGGTAAACAGCACCATGACCATCGCGGCTTCCGGCCACTGTTGCAGGATAAGCGCACCGGTCACTGCGATACTCATCAGCGCATTAATGTTCAGGTTGCCAGTGCGAAGGGCCGTCCAGCCTTTGCGATAGGTGGTCAACCCACTGACAGCTACAGCAAGGATTGCCAGCAACGCCGCCCACCATTCAGGCAGGGCGCTCCATTTCACGGCTTCGGCTGCACCGGCGGCGAGCACCGCCAGCCCCAATGGCCACCAGGACTTCTTCGGCTCAGGCGGCAGGGCGGAGCGGTCATTTGCGGCACGCACTTCAGGCTCAAACCCTAACGCGCGGATAGCGGCCAGAACGGTGTCCAGCGCATCGTAACGGTGGGTGACGGTCATCACCCGCTGCATCAGGTTGAATTCCAGCGCGCTGACTTCCGGCAACGTATCGAGCTTTTTGCGCAGCATCGTTTCTTCCGTCGGGCAGTCCATCTGCATGATGCGGATTGGCGTGCGTTGCTGATCGCCAGTGCGCTCGGCGCTCGCCAGCACACTAACAGGTTGTACCGCATTGTGTTGCATCGGATTGTGTTGTACCGCATTGTCGCAGCAGTGATGAGCGCAAGTCTGTTCCGATTGCCGGGCGGCATGAACTGTCTGGCATGACCCGGCTGGCGTCTGATGATGTGGACGGAACAGGGCCTTGCCCGGTTTTTCCGGTGCGACAGGCTGGAGCTGGCGCACAGAAGTCGGGGAATGTTTTTCTGACATGGTTGATTCCTGTTCGGGATTTTGTTGTAGTAAAAACCCTGTAGCAACTACAGAGTCAAGGGGAGTCACATGAAAATTGGCGATCTGTCGAAAGCGACCAACACCACACCGGAAACCATTCGTTTTTATGAGAAGAAAGGGCTGCTGCCTGAACCGGAACGCACCGAAGGGAACTATCGTCACTATCATCAGTTTCATGTCGACAGGCTGCGGTTTATCCGTAACTGCCGCTCATTGGACATGAACCACGATGAAATTCGCGCGCTGATTGCACTGAGCGAGCAACCGGCCGCCAGTTGTGAAGGGGTTAACGCGTTGCTGAATGAACATCTGGGGCATGTCGAAGCACGCCTGGCGCAGCTACAGCAACTGAAAGCGCAACTGATGGATATCAGCCAGCGCTGTCAGGTGACGCAAACGGTGGATGACTGTGGCATTTTGCACGGGTTGTCCGAGCTGGAGCCTGAAGACAGTAGCATCGGGCATACGCATTTAGGCTGAGCCAGCCAACGCGTGCTCGCGCTCTGATGTGGGGGCGTGTAGGACGATAAAGGGTCAGCCCATGGCTGCTTATCCGGCTATGTCGATTCCCGCTCGATAAGTTCAAAGCCGATATCAATAATCGTGTCGCTGGGGGTATGCCCTGCAATATGGTCTGCCAGTAGGGCGGCGGCCCGGCGGCCCATCTCTTGTCTGTCGATAGCTATCGTCGTGAGGGAAGGCCGGTTGCTGGCGGCAAAATCCAGGTCGCCAAACCCCATCACCGCCAGGTCATGTGGAACGTGCAGACCACGGTTTTCCGCTTCCATGATGGCACCCTGCGCCAGCGTGTCTGAACTGCACAGGATGATGTCGGGAGACATCGTATCCAATAACTGAGCGACGCCGTGGCGACCCAACGCCAGCGTGGCGGGCAGTGGGGTATCGACACAGTGCATCGGGGTCAATTGATAGCGGCTCAGCGCGTCATATAAACCGGCTTTGCGCCTTGCTGCGCGCGGGTCTGTCGTCCAGATAAGCCCAGGGCGTTGATACCCTTTACGGTGAATATACTCCCCGATCGCCAACCCAACTTTTTCATGGGAAAACCCCACCAGCATATCCAGCGGTGTTGGCGTGAGGTCCCAGATTTCCACCACCGGAACCGCCGCGTTCAGCAGAATTTTTTTGAGCGATGGCGAATGATGGATGCCGGTCAGCACAACGCCATCAGGACGGCGTGACAGCAGCGTCGCCACCAGTTCTTCTTCCGTCTGCGGGGTATAGCCCGCCACACACAGCAGCATGTGATAACCGCGCTGCGCCAGCTCATCGCTGATGGCCTGAATCGTATCGACAAACATATTGTTGTTGATTTGCGGCACCACAACGGCGATCAACTTACTGCGCCGGGAGGCCAATCCACCCGCCAGCGCGTTCGGGATATACCCGGTAGCACGCACCGCTTCCTGCACTTTTTCGATGGTGGAGGCACGGACCAACGCCGGGGTGTTGAGGGCGCGGCTGACTGTCATGGACGACAGCCCCGCCGCTTTGGCAACGTCATCTAACGTGGGGGCACGTGTCACAGCAGCATGTCGCGTTGTTTTTTGGGTGCTCACAATCAGCCAGGCTCTTGGGTTGTCGGGTGGTATCTGGGCGTGGATTATTGGTGAAGTCGTGTCTTTTTGCCAGTAGGTCGCAGTAGCACCGGCGGGATAACCTCGCTACCCGGTATGGTGCGGATACATTATATGTTTGCGCTATCATTTTTCATCGTGCAATTTCCCAAACATCTCCGGATCGTGATCATCTGTACAAACTGCATTCAATAGGGTGGTGTGCTGCCGATATCTTCGCTAGTAATGTTAGCGCAAACATTTTACCTGATGAGGTTCCTATCATGTCGTTAAGCGTGAACTCCGATGCCGTCTCCTATGCCCATGTTAGCGGTGTCAAAACCGCGCAGGAAACCGGCGATCGTATTGTGTGGGCTAAGTTGTCGCTGGCGTTTTTGCCACTGGCAACACCGGTGAGTGATGCCAAGGTACTGACCGGGCGTCAGAAACCGCTGACTGAAGTAGCGATTATTATTGCGGAGATTCGCTCCCGTGACGGCTTTGAAGGAGTCGGCTTCAGCTACTCCAAGCGCGCTGGCGGGCAGGGCATTTACGCTCATGCGAAGGAGATTGCCGATAATCTGCTCGGGGAAGACCCGAATGATATCGATAAAATCTACAACAAACTGTTGTGGGCTGGCGCGTCGGTGGGGCGAAGCGGCATGGCGGTGCAGGCTATTTCACCTATCGATATCGCGCTGTGGGACATGAAAGCCAAGCGTGCCGGGTTGCCGCTGGCCAAGTTACTGGGCGCACATCGGGATTCAGTTCAGTGCTACAACACTTCCGGGGGGTTCTTGCATACGCCGCTGGAGCAGGTGTTGAAGAATGTGGCGCTCTCACGGGAAAGTGGCATTGGCGGCATCAAGCTGAAAGTTGGGCAGCCCAACACCGCAGAGGATATTCGACGTGTGAGCGCGGTTCGTGAAGCGCTGGGCGAAGATTTCCCGTTAATGGTGGATGCTAACCAACAGTGGGATCGGGAAACGGCGATCCGGATGGGGCGTAAGCTGGAGGCTTTCAATCTGGTCTGGATTGAAGAGCCGTTGGATGCCTACGACGTGGAAGGGCACGCACAGTTGGCGACAGCGCTCGATACACCGATTGCTACCGGGGAAATGCTCACCAGCTTCCGGGAACATGAGCAGTTAATCCTGGGCAATGCCAGTGATGTTGTACAGCCGGATGCGCCGCGTGTGGGGGGGATCTCTCCGTTTCTGAAGATTATGGACCTGGCCGCCAGACACGGGCGCAAACTGGCACCGCATTTTGCGATGGAGGTGCATTTGCATCTGGCGGCGGCCTATCCGTTGGAGCCCTGGCTGGAACACTTTGAATGGCTTAACCCGTTGTTTAACGAGCAGCTTGAGTTGCGCGACGGGCGCATGTGGGTATCGGATCGTCATGGGCTGGGCTTCACGCTGAGTGAACAGGCTCGCCGCTGGACGCAACTCAGTCATGAATGCGGTCAATACAACGGGTAGCCTATGACCCGGCGTGGGAACAGGGTGTTGTCGCTGCAAGCAGTCGTTATCAACAATGGAGCGTTATTGCAGCGACAAATATCCGTTGAGCCTGTTTGAATCAGTCTGGCTGTTTCTCCGTTCACTTTTGACGTTCACGCAAATGACCAATCTGAGTAGGCATTGAGGAATACGCCTATTCCTCATTCGAAGGAATGCGTGCGTTGAGTGACGGTGTTTTTATTTATTATTAATAATTTTATAAAAAATCATTTTAATTGAAAATGATTTGATATTTGAATGATTTCATAAAAAATAACTGGTGTGGTGAATCGTTTTTTGAACTGAATAATCCCCTCAAGATGTGCTGTTTTTACGGTTTTTTATCCATTTCTTTAAGATATTTCCAATTGACTCTTTAAAAAAAATTTATCTGATATATTATGCGCGCTCGGAAAAGAAACAGTCATAAAATCTAATGGATTAGGATTAAAAAATGTCTAGTCATCAGATAAAAATTTCCTATGGAAATGACTTGTTTGTTATTAAATTGATGGATTTCCTATCAATCAATTTAACATTGATAGTCAGCGCCAGACTATTTTTAATGGGCGACTTCGATGATGTCATTATGATTAGCCTGCTATTTTCTACCTCTTTCTTACTCATAGGTGAATATACTGGTTTATATCGCCACCGGGTTAAAAACATGCAATTGCGCGGGCAGCAGAAGCTGTGGGGCTGCGCATTATTCTCCATTATGTTTGTTGAGATTGTCAGAGGATATGCGGGTACATTGTATTCGTTAGGCTTGTTACATCATCTCGATAACATCTATTTTTCCGCAACCTTATACTGGTACATCTTGTCATTATTGGTACTTTATCTTGTGCGTTTAATGACGGTGAAATATACGGCTAAAAAACGGATCCGGGTGGCGATTATCGGGCTAACACCGGGCGGATTAGCTGCGGAAAAAGCATTACGGAAAGAATATGCCAATATGCAGTTAGAATTGGCCTTCTATGACGACCGTAGCCCTGCCCGGTTTGGGTACCTGATAAAAAGTGAGTATAAAGGCGATGTGAGTGCGCTGGTGGAAGAGGCGAAAGCAGGCCGGGTGGATGAGATTTATATTGCCTTGCCGATGATTGCACTCAAACGCATTCGCTATTTTCTGTCCATGATGTCTGACACTACCGTGGATACTTACATTATTCCCGACCTTTATTCCTACAGCTCGTATGTATCACAGCTTCGCTCTATAAATAACATTCAGACCATCAGTATTTTCAAGTCGCCTTTTGATGGTATCGGCTCGGTGATTAAGCGACTGGAGGATTTGGTTATCGGCGGCGTGATTACGCTGATGATTTCCCCGTTGCTGTTACTGATTGCTATCGGCATTAAGTTGACCTCGCCGGGGCCGGTGTTATTCAAGCAGGATCGTTACGGCTTGAGCGGCAACAAAATCAAAGTGTGGAAATTCCGCTCGATGCACGTGATGGAAAATAGCGATGTCGTCAAACAAGCGACGAAGAACGATCCTCGTGTGACGCGGTTTGGTGCTTTCCTGCGCCGTACCTCGCTGGATGAACTTCCCCAATTTTTCAATGTATTACAAGGTACTATGTCAATTATCGGCCCCCGTCCACACGCGGTGGTACATAATGAACAGTACCGGCAGTTGGTCGAAAATTACATGATTCGTCATAAGGTAAAACCGGGTATCTCTGGGTTAGCGCAGGTGAATGGTTACCGTGGCGAAGTGGATACACTCGATAAAATGGAAAAGCGGGTGTACTACGATATTACCTATATTCAAAGCTGGTCTCTTTGGCTGGATCTCAAGATTATTTTTAGAACCATTTTCAAAGGTTTTATCGGTGAAAATGCGTACTAATCTGATCATTGCCGCAGGGATGATAGTACCGCATTGCTCCTGGGCTGAGCTGACACCCAAATCGCATATCGGTATAGCCGGTATTGATTTTCAGAGCCAGCTTGGTCTGGATTATGGTCATGAGAATAACGTGACCTCGCAGGCGGATACGAAAGACGTCCTGAATGCAGATTTTCAGAGTATCAGACCCACGATTAAAGCCATCGGTGCCCGTTATGACGATAATTATGTCTTGATGTATTCCGGTGATTATCGTCGCTATGACACCGACTCAGCGGATAATTATACCGACCACACCTTTCGTTTTAATGGTGCCTGGCGCTATGGCAATAAACACGGACTCGCATTGAACCTTGAGGATTCTCAGGGGCATGAAAAACGAGGCCGTGGCATTACAGAAGGTTTTCGACCACAACTGTTCAGCGACTTTGGGGTGAATTCACCGTTGAGCACGACGGTTTTCAACAGTGAATTACGTTACAGCTATGGTACGCCGGGGGGGCGAGGTAAAGCGGATGTCGCTGTGCTGTTTAAAACACTGCGCTTAGGCAATACCGACGAGATTAAAAACACAGATATCGATTTTTATAACTATATTCGTGGACAAGAGTGGCATGAAAACCGTCTGATCGCCGAATTGTCAGATCAGTACTCTGCGACGACGCGCTTTAGCTACCGAGTTATTAATAGCCAGCGCCGTTATGAGGTTGATGCGAAAAAAGACACCAGCGAATATAACCTGGAATACGGTGTGTCATCTCGTATCACCGGGAAAACCCGAATCAATGCCAACCTGTCCTGGTTATATAAAACCTTTGATAACAACCCGAGTGCCAGTGATTTTCGCGGTGTGAACTGGGATATTCAGGCTGAATGGACGCCACGTAAACAGTCTGTTTTTACCGTGCATACCGCACAGCGCGTTAAAGACCCGACGGAGGTGGGCGGTTATATCACGGAGTCTGAATACGGTATCGCTTATCAGCATTACTGGCTGACCGACCGTTTCTCCACCACGTTTGATTATTCCTACCTGATAGACCGCTATCAGCATTATCAGGATGACCGCAACGACGGGAACCGGGTGCTTACCTTCGCGATGAACTATCGCTTCAGACCCTCTATTAACGTTGAGCTCAAATATCAACGCAATACGTTACGTTCCAATAAAAATACCGATTCTTTCTTTATTGGCCCTGACGGTAATCGCCAGGTTATCAGAACGTTGGGCCATGATAACTCTCTGATTATGTTAACAACGAAGGTACAGATCTAACGTGAGAATAATAAAACTGGGTATTTTTCTGTGCCTGAGCATGCTGCTGGCCGGATGTTCGCTGTCCAGCCCACCGCCGCAGAATCAACCCGACGACGAGGAGAGTGGTTATCTGTTAGATGAAGGCGATGCGGTCAACATTCTGGTGTACGGCGAGCCTGAAATGACGATGAAGTTCATGCTGGATAAAAGCGGTGCGATTACCTTTCCCTATATTGGGCCACTGGTATTGAAAGGGAAAACGCCGGGGCAGGTGAGTGATGAGCTAACCAAACGTCTGCGCGGTGATTATCTGCAAAATCCAATGGTGACGGTCAGCGTCGCGGAATTCCGCAAATTTTATATCACTGGCGAAGTGGTGAAGCCGAACGGCTATACCTACGAGCCGGGGTTGAACGTGGAAAAAGCGCTGGCGCTGGCCGGAGGCTTTACCGATCGCGCAGACCGTAAAGACTTGGCTATTCGTCTGTCGAAGAGCCATCAACTGATTGAGCATGTTGATATCAGGCACGCCGTTCATCCGGGCGATACCGTGATTGTCGGCATGAGTTTTTTCTGACCATGAGTTTATCTATCGTGGAAAATGGCAGAAAACTGGAAAGTACCATCGATTTTTCCAGGTTTGCCCAGGCGCTGAAAAAGAACGGCTGGAAGATAGCCCTTGCCGGGCTGCTTGCCGGGGTGGTGGCGTACCCGCTGATTAGCATGTTGACGCCCACCTATGTGTCGACGGCGACCGTATTGATCAAAGCGCAGCAAGATAACATTTCCCCGCTGCCGCAAGTCGACGGCTATGACTCCACCCGCAGCGGTTATTACGAAACCCAGTATGCGTTGATGCAGTCGCGCATTGTGCTGGAACAAGCGGTGCGGGACGTGAAGTTGCATCACAACCCTGCGTTTAACGGCGAGGCGAATCACGGCGGGGCGAGTAACGGGGGCGATAACCATAGCGATGACGATGAGCAGCAACGTGTTGATCGCGCATTGAAAGAGATGGTGCAGCACCTGACGATTAATGGTGTGCGTACCACGCATCTCGCCACCATTTCATACGAATCGGCGTCGCCAGCGCTGGCGGCGGATATTGCGAACGGTGTGGCGCAAGCCTTCATTAGCTATACGGCGAAACAGAAACACCTCAAGACACTGAAAGCCAGTGCGTTGAACCAAAAACAGATGGAGGAGGTGTGGCAGCAGGTTGTCGCGCAACAGGCCGCTATCGATCAATTCCTCAAGCGGGAAGGGTTACTCACGTTCCGTGGTGTGGATGGCTTTGAAACGGAACAATTAGGGCTTGTCACCACCAAGCTGGCGGATGCCACCCAGCGCCGCATCACCGCAGAAACCAACTATAACAGCGTGCGACTGAACGCGGGCAAGCCACTGGAAAACATCATTTCGCTGCCTGACATTTCTACGCATGCCCAGATTCAGGATTTGCGTATCGCGCTGATTCAGGCCAAACGTTCTCTCTATGATTTGCGTAAACGCTATGGGGCGAAGCATACCCGAATTCTGGAGGCGGAAGCCCAGGTGCAGGCCATTGAAGAACAGACCCGCACCGTATTGCTGGAGTTGGAATCGGGGCTGAATAAGCAGTATCAGGCAGCGTTAAGGGATGAAAAATACTACCAGCAGTTGCTGGAGCAACAGAAAACCGCGTTCCAGACACTGGCGTCTAAACGTGATGAGTACAACAACCTGACAACGACGCTGGAGAAAACCAAAGAGCTTTATAAAGCACTCTATCAGCGTACAAAAGAGCAGACGCTGGCTGGCAGCTATGTCGAGCCGGACGCCGTGCTGTATGACCCGGCGGTACCGGCCGATCGCCCGTCGAAACCCAACAAAGCGATGCTGCTGGTAATGGTGGTCATGCTGACCCTGGCTTTCTCGGTGGTGTATTTCATTGTCAGAACGGCGCTGGACAGTTCAATCCACACTCTCAGCCAGATGAGTAAGCGCCTGAACGTGACGCCTGTAGGTGAAATTCGTCATTTTACCCAAGGGTTGGCCAGGCAGCAGATTGTCCGCCTGATAACGGGGTCGCCGCTGTATGTGGAGAGCATCCACAGCATACGAACCCACATTATGTTATCGCATCCTTCCTGTCAGGCCATTGCCATCAGCTCAACCGAGCAGGGGGAAGGGCGCTCGCTGCTGGCGCATTTGCTGGCGTTATCCTTTAGCGCTGATCAAAAGACGCTGCTTATCGATCTCGATTTCTTTAACGACCAGGGTCTCACGCAGGATTTAGCGCCGCCTTCCGCTATAGGCATGGCGGAGTTACTTCAGGATCAATGCAATATCGATGATGCACTGGTGTCTGTCAGCCAGCATTTGGCATTTTTGCCACGCGGTCGTGCACAGACATCGTCTTTGCTGATGTTGTCGTCGGAACGGATGGTAACGCTGATGGAAGCACTGAGAAGCCGCTATCAACGGATTGTTATTGACGTGGCCGCCGTGAATCAAACACAGGATATTCAGTTGATCAATCGGGTGATCGACGGGGTGGTGTTTGTGTTAAAGGCTGGGACGTGGCGGACTGACGAGGTGTACAGCGCGATTGAGAGCATGAGGCACCATCAGACGGTGATGATGGGGGCGGTGATGAATCGGGTGGCGGATAAAAACCTGGAAACCAAAGAAGGCATACGTTCCCTGAATCACCACATGAATGCGTTGATCAACAACACCGGTCCTCTATGAGTCTACGGATATGAATTTACTGAAAAGTGTATCTACCATTGCGGGTTCCTCGGTGCTGTCCCAAGTGATTGGCGCGTTGTCCATCTGGCTGATTTCGCACAAATACAATATGGCCGAGGTGGGAGCCTATGCGCTCAATTACAGCATCGTGCTGGTCGGGGCGCAGGTCTGTACCTTTGCATCGCAGCTTTTGATCCCCAAACAGCCAGACGACGCGTTAGCGCAGAGCGTGGTATTCAGCACGCTGCAAAGTCTTATCGTTGCTGTGCCTTACGCGGCGTTGACCGCGTGGCTGTTTCAGCAAAATGCGTACTTTCTTTATCTGCTCACGCTGGCCTATGCGCTGGTATTGATCGCCGAGAATTTATCGCTGCGGGCGGGGAATTATCGTTTTCTGGCTTTTCAGCGGCTCTCGGTGTCAACGGTCGTGGTACTGTCGGTTGTGCTCACCTCGCACCCTGCCGCGTTTTATTGGGCCTGGGCCTGTGCCATGCTGGTGCTTATCAGCGGTTGTATTGTGCACTCGTTCGCCATCCATACCATTACCTTCAGGCATTTTAGCCCGCGGCGTAATCTGGCGTTCTTGCTTGAGCATTTTCACCACCTCACCCGCGTGGGGAGCGCGGAAGTGCTGGCGATGGTTAACAGTAATTTGCCCATCATGCTGATTAACTTTTGGTTTTCCTCATTAACGGCGGGCTATTTCTCGGTAGTCAGTCGGTTTTGTTTATCGCCGGTGGTGATCATCGGTAATGCGGTACGCCATTCTATTTTTTCATCATGGTCTGCTGATTTTAGGCATAAACGCTTTAACTATGATGAATTCAGAAAGGTGCGCCTGATGTTATTGGTATCCGGCATCGTTTGTACGTTGGGTGTATTTATTTTTTACCCATTGGTGATGACAACGTTCTTCAGTGAGGAGTGGATTGATTCTATTCCCACGTCTCGCTATATGCTGCCGTATTTATTCCCATCGCTGGCGGTATGCCCGTTGACGGTGATTGAGTTGCTATTTGGTTCTCATCGTTACTTTTTGCGTATTCAACTTGAACAGTTAATGATTGTCTTCATCGCCTTTGTGCTGGTGCCTTATTATTATCCGCACTATGCCACCTCACTGATTCTATTCTCAGTGCTGACGCTGATACGCTATGCGTTTATTTATCTGACGGTGAATAAACGCGCCGGTTTGTTGAAGAAAACGATGATGGCATCATGACCTTAAATACCGGGCGTTATTTACAGGGTTATGTTGTCATCACATTAGTCGTCTGTGGGTTGACGCAATATTTCACCGGTGTGCTGGCGGTGCTCTGGTTGCCCTTTTTTTGGTGTTGATCATGGTCGGGCTGCTCATTATGCAGACCCGTTACGATATGCGGCGGTTAGACACGCAGGAGTTAATTGTCCTGACGTTATACCTCTCTTTTCTAGCCATGGCGGGGGTATCGACGCTATTACAGGGGGGCGTCACGGTCACGATTGTCGGCTTTAAAAACGAGATTGCACTATCGCTTCTCATGTTTTGCCTGCTGCTGGGTTTTTGCCGGGAGTCGCAAATTTATCGCGTGACCTGTGGTTTGTACTGGGTGTTTTACGCGCAATTCCCGGTGGTGGTTTATCAGGTGTTATTTGTTCTGCCAAAACGAGTCGCCTTGCGGGGAGAGGATGAAAAATGGGACTCGGTAGTCGGTACGTTTGGCGGCGATCCGATGGGCGGGGGCAATACCGCCGCGATGGGGTTATTCTGCATGCTGATTATGCTGCTAAAAATATCAGAGTTTAAACACGGCCTGACGTCATTTAAATCCACCGCACTACACATTATTTTAGGGTTCACCCTGTGTATTCTGGGCGAGGTAAAGTTCGTTATTCTGATTTCACCATTATTACTGGCTTATGTCTGGCTGATGCCCAGTTACATTAAAGGGATGAACAGCGTTAACCTGAAAGCGCTGTTACTGATTGCTGTCGGTATGGCATTACTGATTACCATCGCGATTACTATTTTAGCCGCAGGGTATTCTTCTGCGTTTGGGAGTGACCCGACGAAAAGTGCTGCCAGCGTATTTGTGGACTCTCTGGGGTATATCTTTGATACCGATTATATTATGGAGTCCGGTGAGCTTGGTCGCCTGACGACAATCTTTTTCTGGTTAAAGAATCACGATATGTGGGGGCCTTCCGGCACACTGTTTGGTTATGGGTTAAATGCAACCAACAGTGGCAGCGCCGTTTCTCCTGGCTTTTTGAATATCATTTATAACCTGATTATTGACTCAACCTCATTGAGCGTCTTGCTGTGGGAAGTGGGGATAATAGGGACATTATTTTTCATCGGGCTGGTTGTTTATATTTTAATCATGGCACGGCCAACGCCAGTACTGGCGCGTAATGACCTTGACCGGCAGGATGTGCAATTACTGAGTTTTTCCCCGGCATTTAATGTTTTTGCGGTGGGGTGCCTGCTGAGTCTTCCTTACAGCCAGATTCTTATGATTATTCCAATGCTGCAATTTCTGTTTTATTTGTCACTGGGTTCAATCCTGGTGATACGTCATTCTGTCCGTCGTTATTCCGGGAAATCGTATGCGTGATCAACCTTTTATTTCAGTCAGTATTAAAACATTCAATGAGGCGCAAGGGATTGAGAAAACGATAGACAGTATTCGTCGCCAGCTCGCCGATTACCCTCATAAGATCATTGTGGCCGATAGCTTATCAACCGATAACACCCAGCAACTCGCCATCGCGAAAGATGTCACCGTGGTGTCGCTGACCGAGCCGTCTGAACGTTGTTGTGGCGTGGGGCATCAGCTTGGTTATCTGCACAGCGAAGGCGAGTTCTTATTGCTGATGGACGGCGATATGGAGCTGGAAGAGGGGTTTATTGAGCAGGGCATCGCGTTTTTAACTGCACACCCAGACTACGCCGGTGTGGCCGGAACGGTAGAAATGGATGGTGCCGCCAATTATGAGTTTGCCTCGCGTAAACAGCGCATTCATAAAATATATCCGCTCGGTGACTGTGGTCATTTAGGGGGCGGTGGCCTGTATCGCCGCTCGGCAATTGAGAAAATAGGTTATCTCACTCACCGTGGTTTGCATGGTTATGAGGAAGCAGAATTAGGGATGCGGCTGCGCGTTGCCAACTATAAATTGCATCGTCTCAATGTGCCTTATTTCCGCCACACCTCTTACACCATGCCGACATTAACGATGCTGCGATATCGTTGGACGCACGGTTTCCTCTGGGCACCGGGCGAGCTGTTACGCAGCGCCTGGAAGACAGCACATTTCCCCCACGCGGTCAGCATAGTCAAAAACGAGGCGATTTTTGCGATGTATCTGGCCGCGTTATTACTGAGCGTATTAACGCTTAATGCGCCGGTCATAGGTGTAATGCTGCTGCCATTACTGGCCTTTGTGGCATTAAAAACGATACAGAACCGCTCGTTACTGCAGGGATTACACAGTGTGATGAATCTGGCGGTATTTTCTGCCGGTTTAGTCAAAGGGTTAACCAGACCGCTACGCGACCCGATGACGCCGCCAGACAGTACGGTTATTCATGAATAGGCAGGGATAATGAAAGTCTTATTAGTCAATAAATTTTTCTATATCAAGGGCGGGGCGGAAACGGTTTATTTTCAGGAGTATGACAGGCTGAAAGCCGCAGGCGTTGAGGTGATAACCTTCTCCATGCAGCATGAAAATAACTTCCCGTCAGATTACGCCGCTTATTTTGTTGATAATGTTGATTACCATCAGCGCAATGGTGTTGTGGGGGCAATAAAGACCGCCGTTAACTTTATTCATAATTCACAAGCCTGCAAAAAATTGCGGGCGTTATTACATCAAGAAAAGCCGGATATTGTTCACTTTCATAATATCTACCACCAGCTCACGCCATCGTTGATCTCGGTGGCACGGGAGTGCGGCTGCAAAACCGTGCTGACGGCGCATGACTATAAGATGATATGCCCGTCGTACACCATGTTGCGCGATGGCAACGTCTGTGATGCCTGCGTCACCGGTTCGGTATTTAACGCATTTAAATATCGCTGTCAGCAAGGGTCGGCATCAAAGAGTTTGCTGCTTTCACTGGAAGCTGGCTGGCAGGCCATTGCCCGCCATTATCAGCAACTGGATGCGATTATTTCACCCAGTGAGTTTTTGCGCGGCCAGTTGCTCCGCAAGCTGCCACACTCGCGTATTGATGTCATCGTCAACGGTATTAATGATGACTTACCGCTGGACGCTGATGAAGACGACGGCTATTTCCTGTTTATTGGACGGCTGAGTCGGGAAAAAGGCGTGGCAACGCTCGCGCGGGCGCATCAGCAGATGAAAAATAACATGCCGCTAAAAATTGTCGGTAACGGCCCGTTGTATGACGAGCTGGTCGCGCAATTCCCGGATGCGGAATTCCTTGGCTATAAACAGCAGGGGGAAGAGCTTAATCGTCTGATCAAACGGGCGCGTGCGGTGGTGGTGCCTTCTGAATATTACGAAAACTGTTCCATGTCGGTACTGGAGTCGATGGCATTTGCCAAACCGGTCGTCGGTGGACGCATTGGCGGTATACCCGAGCAGATTCGCGATAAGGTCGATGGCATTTTATTTGAGCCGGGTAATGTTCAGGCGTTAGCCGAAATATTGGATTATCTGGCGTTAAATCCACAGCAAGCGAAAGACATGGGGCGTAATGCCCGTCAGCGCCTTAGCGAAAAATATTCATTAAATAAACACACAGCAGCGTTATTAGCACTTTATCAGGAAATAATAAGTAAAAAATAATATGACAACTAAGATTACCGTCCTGGGTACACGTGGTATTCCCAACGTGTTAGGCGGTGTGGAAACACATTGTCAAAATTTATACCCGACTATAAAACAGCAATTTGATGTGGATATTTGCGTACTCGCGCGATCTCCCTATGTTAATTATAAGCAATCACATTATCGAGGTATTAAAACACGTGCATTATTAGCCCCTAAAAAACGCGCATTAGAAGCCATTATTCACTCGGTACTGGCGGCGTTTACCACTTGTTTTGATCACTCTACGGTGGTGCATGTGCATGCCATTGGCCCTGGCCTGGTAGTACCGCTGCTACGTTTATTGGGTAAAAAAGTGGTCTTCACACACCACGGGCCGGATTATGACCGCCAGAAATGGGGATTTCTGGCGAAAAAGGTGCTGCTGCTGGGTGAAAAGGTGGCGGTGAAATATGCCAATGAAGTGATTGTTATCTCTGAGGTCATTAATGAGCTGATCAAGAGAAAATATGGCCGACACGATGCGCACCTTATTTATAACGGCGTGAACCTTTCGCAGCAACTCACGCCTGAGGTGATTCATCAAACGCTGTCGCGCTTTTCACTTCAGCCGCAGCATTATGTGGTCGCGGTTGGACGCTTCGTGGAAGAAAAAGGCCTGCATGACCTGATAGCGGCTTACCGGCAATCGGGTATTACGATGCCGCTGGTTTTAGTTGGCGATGCGGATCACCCCACGGCCTATAGTGAACGGCTAAAACAATTGGCTCGTGAAACCCCTAATGTCATATTGACCGGGTTTTTAACCGGCCATGAACTACAAACTGTCTTTTCACAGGCTAAACTCTTCGTGATGCCTTCATATCATGAAGGGTTACCGATTGCATTGCTGGAAGCGATGTCGTTCTCATTGCCTGCGGTGGTCAGTAATATTCCAGCTAATCTGGAGGTGAAATTAACACCAGACACCTATTTCAATGTAGGGGATGTGGCAGATTTATCTGAAAAGATTGCACAACGCTCTAAATCGTTCTCTGTTGATTACTCTGAATATTTACAACGGTATAATTGGCAAAAGATTGCGCAACAAACGATGGCCGTTTATACCGCAGTCAATAAATAGATGCACCGAAAATAATTCAGCGTATTAATAAATTAATAGGTTAATAGTGAACGAATCTAATAAACGCCCGTTAGTGCTTGAGCGCTTCTATGAAGCGCTCGATGGAAAAACCGACACCGAACTGACTTCGGAGCAACGAGTGGCCGTTGAACAGGCCGTGTTGTCGATTACTGCATCGTCCATGCACTGGCTTGATGTGCGCAAAAGTTTCCCTTTTTTGCACCGGCGTTATTACTTCGTTTTTTTGTTCGGTCTGGACCACCGCAAGCGTCCACGTAAAGAATCAACGCTGGTTTGTATGCTGTTGACGGCACTGATTCTGTTTACCTGTTTGTTCTGTACGTTCGCTGCATTATTGACGCTATACATGATTAAGTCTGCCTTGGGTATTGATATTTTCCCACATTTCCACTTAGGAATTTGGGATTGGTGGCTAAGCCTAAAGGAACACTGACCTCCGGTTTCCACTGCGGTGGAAATAGGAGTCATCAATGCGTTTTAAAATGATCGTACTGGGAGGGATGTTATTTTCGGTTTTGAGTGTCGCTGTCGCATCCATGACGACCGTGACCCTGCGAGGGATAAACGGCCCGCTCACGAACCCGGGTACTGGCGTCGCCAGCTTTAACCGGGGGAATGGCACGACCTTATCGCTGGCTGATTACCCTGACACGGGCATTGAATACGATCGCTTTTACTGGAGCGACCTGGAGCCGGTGGAAGGCCGTTATAACTTTCAACTGGTGGATGCGGTTTTTGCGCAGGCCCGGCAACACCAGCCAGCGATGGGGGTTGGGCTGCGTTTTATGGCGCTGGATGAACCCGCCAGTGGCTCGAAGATCCCCGACTGGTTGATCCAAAAAGGCATTAAGGGCGAGTGGACGCCGGATAAAAAAACCTTTGTGCCGGACTGGGATGACCCGGTGTTTATCGAATATAGCCAGCGTTTGCTTAACGCTTTTGGCCGCCGTTATGACGGCAATGCGAATCTGGCTTATGTCGATATTGGGTTGGTCGGCTCCTGGGGGGAATGGCATAACAGTAATTTCCCCTCGATTAAGCCGTTGCTGGAACGCTACATCCCGGCCCAGTTAAATAAGTACGTCACCCTGTTTTTCAACGCGTTTCCCCAAAGCCCCAAAGTGATGTTAATTAGCGGGGGAGACACGCTGGCCTATGCCGTGAAACAAGGTGCGGGATGGCGCGCAGATTGCTGGGGAGACTGGCATAACTTTTCAACGGGATGGAGCCACATGAAGGACGATTATCCTGCGCGGCTGCAAGCGGCAGAGGTGGCGTATCCCGGTTTTAGTGCTGCGTGGCAACGTGCGCCGGTGAGCCTGGAAATCTGCGGTTATATGTCGGAGTGGTTAAGCGTTCAGTACTATTCACGGGAGCAAGTACAAGCGACGTTTGACTGGGCGCTGGCGCAACATGCCAGTACCATTAACCTGAAATCGCGCGCCGTACCGGCGCAATATCGGGACATTGTGGATAACGCGCTCACCAAATTGGGGTATCGTTTTCGCCTGGCGTCGTTAACTCATGAATCTGAACTGGCAACAGGGCAGAGCCTGATATTAAGCAGCCAATGGTTTAACGATGGCGTAGCGCCGGTTTATCTGAAATATGATTTGGCCTACCGCGTGGTCAATGACGCCAACAGCGTTATGGTCATGGGAAAAACGACGGAAGACCTCCGGACCTGGTTGCCGGGGCAACATAACTGCGTCTACCAGTTGGACATGCCCGAATCATTACCGGCCGGGCAATATAATATTGATGTGGCGATGTTGGATGCCAAAGGCGTGTCGCGAATTAATCTTGCCAATGAAGGTAAGCAGGCCGATGGCTGGTATCGGGTTTCTACTATCATCGTGCGCTAAGCGCGGAATAATAAATAATAGACATTATTATGCTGAAAAATATTAGCCATGTATGGCGAGAAGTGAATACGGCAGGCAGTATTAAATCTAAACTGGTCATCCTGTTATTTCGTCTTTCAACTATCTGGCAGTCGTCAAATCTGCTGCTGAAAATAGTCAGTCTCCCTTTTGTTATTCTGAACAAGGTAATCAATGAGTGGGTGTTCTGTGTGGAGATCCCACACAGAACCCAAATCGGTTTTGGGCTGAAGATATATCACCCTCACTGCATTGTGCTGAATGCCGACGTTGTTATCGGGGATAACTGCACATTACGCCAGGGCGTGACCATTGGCAGCGTGCTCAACCGTGATGGTCAGGTGACGAAAAGCCCGGTACTGGGCAATCAGGTAGAACTGGGCGCGAACGCTATTCTGCTGGGCGACATTACCGTGGGGGATAACGTCAAAGTGGGGGCCGGAACCGTGGTCACCAAAAGTCTGGCGGAAAACAAAGTGGTCGTTGGGTATGGGGTCAGGGAGTTGAATTGAGTTCGTTCCTTTGGTTTGGTGCCCTGTGATGTCGATAAATCGTAATGACATTAGCGTTACGCTGCTGTATAATTAATATCCAGAGTGTTGGCCGGAGGATAACAGCATGCCAGCGACGAACAACGTTTCTGTGAAACGCGAAACATTGAATTTACGCATCAGGCCCGCCGAACGAGATCTTATTGATCGTGCTGCGAAGGCCAGAGGAAAAAATCGTACTGATTTTGTCCTCGAAGCTGCTCGCGCTGCCGCAGAGGAAGCATTGATCGATCAGCGCATCATCATGGCAGATCCCGATGCTTATCAGGAATTCCTCACCCGTTTGGATCAGGCTCCTTCGCCGAATGCTGAACTGCGCAAAACGATGCAAACACCTGCACCGTGGGAATTGAAAAAATGATATCCGCCCCTGAGCCACTTCGCACCGAACATGTACTATCTTCATTTTGTTGCGGCGTGGAGTCCATGGACAACTGGCTAAAACTACGGGCGATGAAAAATCAGGTCACTGGAGCATCACGAACTTTCGTCAGTTGCGATGATTCAAAAGTGTTGGCGTATTACTCATTGGCTTCCAGCGCCGTAGCAACGAATTTCGCCCCTGGGCGCTTTCGCCGCAATATGCCCGATCCGATTCCGGTAGTAGTGCTGGGACGTCTGGCGGTGGATAAATCATTACATGGTCAGGGTGTTGGCCGAGCGCTGGTACGGGACGCTGGGTTGCGGGTGATTCAGGTGGCGGATACTATCGGTATTCGCGGGATGTTGGTTCATGCGCTGTCTGATGAGGCGAGAGCATTTTACCTGCGGGTGGGGTTTGAACCTTCACCGATAGATCCGATGGTGCTGATGGTGACGTTAAGGGATTTGCTTGGGAGTCATTAACTTAAAACGGTAACTGTTTCTGAAAATCTCGAAAAGTATAAGCGTGTAAAACAGGTATGCTTACATTCCCAGCTTTATACTAGAGCTGCTAGTAAATCTTTCATTCTGGTGGTTATGAAGTCCACAAATACCTAAAATTGAGCCTTGTCTGTTTTTGGGAAAGGCTCAACTTTGTCATTAAGATAGGGAGACAAGATCTTGTTTAGGCGGAACTGGATATCTAGTGCTTTTAATTTCCCTTGTGCTTTAACAGCAAATATTTTATTCCCCGAACCACCTGGATATGTTGTATCGTAAAAGATATTTTTTCAATAATACAATGAATAAAATTCAGTTGGCTAAATTATTCAGTCAAACTCTTTAAACCGTACCATTCACACGTCCAGTTTCCTGATTTAATACTGAAAGTGACAACTTTATAATCTATGTTTGGTATAGGTAGGTATTGTCTATTTTTTAGGATGCTAATGACACCTTCTAAATTTTTTTCACTTTCTATTATACTCAATAAATGGCCAATCTTTATCACGGGGATTTTTTTATCCTGAATGAGATCATATCCAATCCAGTTGAATGAGCCAACTATTGAATAGTGACTGTAATTACTGTCAATTTTCAATATGTTTTTATATAGATTTTCATCATGTGAGTTTAGTAAAGATTGAATAATTTTTGCTTGTTTAATCCCTTTTTTTATTTCTTGAGATCTTTTATTTATCTCTCTGACTTCTGCTGGTTCAATAAACCATTTAAGTTCAACTGTTAATACAGTTTTATTTTTTTCATCAATGATTGCTAAGTCTAAATCTGTACCTGATACTTTTCCAGATTCACAACGGTAGCCTTGTAAAGACAATTTGTTTTTTATATCCTTGTATAGGATTCTCTCTTTTTCATCGACTAGTGAGGAGTAAATTATTTTATCATCTTCTATCTGATTGAGTAGAACACAGATGTTTCGTTCTATATCTGAATTAATGAATAAAAATGGAGAGATTGCATAATTTCCATCTTCACAATCAAAGAGAGGTTGTGTGGCTACATCAGGATGAATAATACCCTTGGCGCCAAATGTTAAATACTCTAGGATGCTAACAATTTTAGACTCCTCATATCCTGATGACTCAGTGAGAATTCTGATTAACTCATTTTTGGGTATAACCCATACTCTTTGCGAATATCCATTTTCAGGGAACTGTTCTGCATTTATTGTTGTAATTGCATAACGAGCATAAGATAAAGCCGAAATGGTAATAGCGATTTTACGGAACTCTCCTAATGCGAAGTGTGAAAACTGCCAATGCTCAGGGAGGTGATATCTAACCGATTGTGACTGTTCAAAAATACTAGTTACAGTTTTTGATAAAGATGAATTCCATGATATTGCAAGTTTCCCATTGAAATAAAATGAATATTCTTTTATAGATTGAAGAATTGACAGAGTGTCAACATTAGACTGCTCATGTGATCCTGTTTTATGAAAAAATCTGTTATAGGCTTCATAAGGAATTCCTTGTGACAGATCTTTATTTGTTTTTAACTCATCCCTGATGGCCTCAATTGATAGAACCCCGCTATGAAAAAGAGGGAATATTGAGCAAAAATTGTTGTAGCTAGAGGATTTTTCATACCACTCATGTGCAGCATTAGCGTTTGGCTTTGAATAATAACTTGTTATTGCATACTTTTTTCGCTTACATTTTTTGAAGCAAACTCTGAGTGGATGTGTAATAAAGTTAATCATGTTATCAACACCTGCTGATTTGTCATGACTAGAGCCATTCATATTCGTCAATTGATAATGTTTATACTCCAAGTATGACAATAGCTCCCACACGGCTTGAGAGTAAGGTATTGATGTGAGGATACTATCCTCGAATGCTGAATCAATTTCTCTTTCTATTTCTTTGATATTCAATGGTGGCCTCGTTATTCCTAGTAGTGTCTTTTAATCAGAATCATTGTTAAAATTGCTAGTGTAAATTACGAAATTATTTCTCATTATTATATGGAGACTGTATAAGTGAAGAATTACTTATTGGCAAAGATTTGCCACTAAATAAAGGTTGGAAAGAACCAGTATTATTATAGGCCGATAACTGAAAAAAAAGAATAAATTTTCGAATTTTCAGCAGGATTTGATATGTCGTTCACGGTTGGGAAGGTGACTGCTATGGCAGTGTAGCGACAGAATTCGTGCTATGTATAAACGCTCTACGTGTGTCAATACCTGATGAGCCCGGTGTATGTTGCTCTGGTTTTCGCGATGTAGGCGGAATATTCTGGTACCATCGGTATGCTGTTTATTTTAGTGGCCTTGGTAGGGAGATTAGATGGTATAGTCTATAGTCAGGCGTGATTGGCGGCATCTACGATATAGGGTAAGAATCGATTTTTCTATCACTGTGCCAAGTGCTTTGCCAGACAGGCTGTTTATCTTCTCTGCATACATAATCTGCTGGTGCCATTCCGATGTAGCACGAATCTCCGATTACAGCCTACTGTGCTGTTGATGAGAATCACGGTATCGGTGGTAATTGGGAAATTTAAGAAATATTTGTAACCTTTTAATTTTCATGTGATAAATAACTTTATCAAAAAATGATCTTCATTTATGGACATTAGAATGGCGCTACAGTATTCGATAAAAATCACTTTTGATGAAAATTTGCTCGATAGACCTGAGCGGGTTTTCGAAGCCATGGGGTTTTATGTACGAGGCTTTAATGGTCTTCAGGCTGAATTTATTAAAGGATTTGATGGTGAGATCAGTGTTCAGTCTGGATTGCGTAAAACTCGTGAAGGGTCTCTTATCGCTGATATAGTTCATAGCATACATGATAAATCTAAACAATTAAGCTTAAAAGCTATATTTGATAGCGTTTTTTATGGTTTGGAGGGGGCTATATCTACCGTTGGTAAAATTGATTCTGAAGGGGATTTGAAAAACTTCACAGAAAAAGTATATGAAAATTTGGCAGCAAATGATAATGTTATATGTGGTTGTGATGCCAATCAGTATGAAGTGGCTAAAAACTTAAAACTTATCTATGAAGGTTCGCAGAAACTTGCGCCAACTGACTCTACTGCATTTGGGTTAAATGATAAATTTAAGCAGATTAGCAAAAAATTCTCATTCCCAAGGACACCAGATGAGTTATTTGAAAATAATGTTATTTCCTTTCCTAGTAAGGAATTACTGATAATTAAAAGACCAGACTATGTTGGAAGCTCTCAGTGGGAATTTCAAAGTTCAAAACGGAAATCTAAAATAGTAAAAGCTAAAATATTAGATGAGAAATGGCTTGCTAAATGGAGAGGTCATAAAGTCATTTTTTGGCCTGGTGATGCTTTGCTTGTAAGACTTGTAAGCAAGCAGATTACTAATAATCAGTCTCGTGCGAAAGTTATTAAGGATGAAATTATAGAGGTGCTTGAGGTTATACCCCAGGCGGAAATTGAACAAATTATTTTGGATTTATCCAATGAGTAGACCGAACTACTCTGCCGCTATAGCAGATGCACTATTCGTTGTGTTACCTTTCCTTTTATTAGTTGTTGTTAAGGTTATGAAGGGGATTTCCGAAGAGATAATAATGATACCTGACTATTCTTTGGCGATATCAATAATGTATGGGCAATTATTAAGTAAAACCTTATATGTCAATGAGAATAGGAAGAAGTATGATAATTTTCAATTATTCCAAGTTATGATATTCGTTATATCTATGATTGCTATTGTCTCTTACACTGGGTTTCAGTTGATAACAAACGTACCCAAATACATTTATATTTTACAGTTTATATTATTCATTATTGCTCTTGTGATTTATATACCTACATTGACTCTTATAAATAAAATGAGTCTGAAGTAAGGTGGTAAAGATTCAATCTGATAATTGTCTTTGTCCACGGTAACGCTAACGCGGTGTTTCATGATAGTGCTCCTCTTCTATGCATACTTTCAGTATATACCCCGCGTTGTTGTTCAGCAATTAGCCAAAATTCAATGCCAACTTACTCGACTCCTCAAAACGTATAAACCTGAAAAACGTGTCGGTGCCGCGCTTCCAGCGGGATTCGCGATGACGTGTTTGATGCTATTGAGCTGCAGTTTAATAGCCCGCTTTTTCTGTGGGTCTGGCACGATGTAGAAAACATAAGTGCAGCGTTGTTGAGTGCGCATCAGTAAATGGCTGGTGATAATTGAAAGGTAAGCGAGTTTTGGTTGGCAGGTAGTATCGGTTTCAGTCGCAATTGCTGCGCTGACACGTCACTAGCTTCAAAGAAGCGAGTCATCGAACGTCGTTCGATGGAGAGTCCGCAAGCTGAAAAGCAAAAAACCAGCCCGTAGGCTGGTTTTTCTAAATAAGTGGTGCCCGGACTCGGAATCGAACCAAGGACACGGGGATTTTCAATCCCCTGCTCTACCGACTGAGCTATCCGGGCAACGGGGCGCATTAAACCGGATTCAGGCGTCTGCGTCAACGTGAATTCACCCACTTTTTGACGGTTTGGCTGCTTTTTCAGCGTTTATGCGGTTTTTGCGTAAATAAACAACAACATCCGGCGCGATGCCGTGCTTTCAGAGGACGTCGGGCATGAAAACATTACGCCAGCGCGCCGTGTTTACGGCACATGGCGACCCGCAGTACGTCTTCTGCCAGCCGTTTTGCCACGGTGACATCGGATAACTGGCGTTTTACCAGTAACTTGCTCAGGCAGCCTTCCAGAATCAGTTCTAGCTGTAGGGCCACCATGTCGGTGTCGTCGGTTTCCAGCTCTTCGAGCAGGGCTTTGGTGTACTGGTACGAGGCCTGCTTTTGTTGCTCGGCAATCTGATGGATAGGGTGGAGTGGGTCAGGATAGGCGCTGCAGGCCGCAATAAACAGACAACCGGGAAAACGGTGCTGGCTGACGGCGTCCTGTAAGCGTTGGTAGCGCTCCAGCAGTTTTTGTTCGGTGCTGAGGTGTTCATCCAACTGCACCTGCTTGCGCCAGATACTGATTTGCTGGCTGTGGTAACGCAGGCTGTCATACAGCAGCGCCTCGCGGTCGGGCCAGTAGGGCAGGAGTTCGGCGGGAGAAACGCCCACTTGGTCTGCCAGCATCTCCAGCGTTGTGTCGGCGAATCCGCGCTGCTCCAGTAACGCCAGCGCCTGTTCCAGTACTTCTTCGCGTTGCATCATGCTTCTCCTGCTTGTTCACTGTCACTAACCAGTGTGGTTTATCCCCGCTATCTTTCAAGCCCAGTGCCGACGGCCCGCTATCGCTCGGGTTAGCGTTTTAGCGTTTGCAAATGTGCGGCAAAGGCGGCGGCATCCATGAAGCCGGTGACGCGTGAGCCGGGAATTTCCTGGCCGCTGGCATCAAAAAACAGAATCGTCGGTAGCCCCAGTACGTTTAACTGTTGCAGCAACGTTCGCTGTGCTTCGTCATTGGCGGTGACGTTCGCCTGTAGCCGCTGCAGGGTAGACAGTGACTGCTGCACGGCCGCATCACGGAAGGTGTATTTCTCGAACTCCTTGCAGGCCACGCACCAGTCGGCGTAGAGATCAAGCATGGTGATACGGTTATCGTTGTGACTCAGCGCGCTCGTCAGTTCCGCCAGCGTATTGGTCGGCGTAAAACTCAGCTGGCTGGTGTGGGTTGGCTCTGCCTGTACCGGTGTGAAGAACCAATCCTGTAACGGGCGGGCTGCCAGTAGCGCCCCCAGTAACAGCAGAATCTGTACCACACGCATGACACCGGCATGACTGCGCAGGCTAAGGGCAAACGCCCAGCCGAAAAATGCCACGCCGAGTAGCGCCCACAGTCGCCACTCCCAGGTATCGCCCAACACCCTTCCCAGCAGGAAGACCGGCAATGCCAGAATGACAAACCCAAACCCCTCTTTGACGTGATTCATCCAGGGGCCGCGTTTGGGCAATAACCGGTTGCCGAACAGGGTAATCGCCATCAGCGGCAGGCCCATACCCAGTGCATACAAATACAGTGAGCCGCCACCCGCCAGCAGGTTGCCACTCTGCGCAATATACAGCAGCAGCGCACTAAGCGGCGCGGTGGTACAGGGCGAGCAAATCAGCCCGGCCAGTGCGCCCATCGCGAATACCCCGACAACGGAACCGCTTTGCTGGCGGTTGCTCCACAACGTCAGGCGTGTCTGCAACGATGACGGCAACTGCAGGCTATAGACGCCGAACATGGATAGCGCCAGCGCCGCGAACATGACCGATAAGCCTGTCAATACATAAGGGTGCTGCAACGCCGCCTGAAAGCGCAGCCCGGCAGCGGCCACGATCAGGCCGAGCAGGGTGTAGGTCAACGCCATGCCCTGCACGTACACCAGCGTCAGCAGCAGTGTGCGACCGGTCGATAAACGTTGCTGACGACCGAGAATCAGCCCGGAGATCAGCGGATACATCGGCAATACGCAAGGCGTGAACGCCACGCCGATACCAATCAACAACGCCCATAACGGCGAAAACGGCAGCGTCGGCGTATGCGTGGCGTCTGGCTGCGGCACGATGGCGGCTGGCGTTGCAGGTGTGTCGGTGTGTGTCGTACTGGCGTTTATCGAACTAGCGTTTGTAGAACTGACGTTTGTTGCACTCAGCGGTATCGAACGGGTTTCCGGCGGGTAGCAGAAGCCTGCGTCGGCACAGCCCTGATAGGTGATGCTCAGCGTGGCACCGGACGGCACATTACGCAGGGGGATGTTGAGCGTCAGCGACTGGCGGTAAATAGAAACATCGCCAAAAAATTCATCACGGTGTGATTCGCCCGGTGGCAGCGTCACACCCGGTGGCGCGATAAGCGTGCTATCCAGCTTGATTTGCTGGCGATACAGGTAGTAGCCAGGGTGAATCTGCCAACTGACGGTCAGTTGATCGCCATGCTGTTGAAAATCCAATGTGAAGGCTTGGTCGACCGTCAAAAACTGAGACTGGGCGCTGCGCCCGAACGGGTTTTGCGCCGGTGCCAGCGGGCTGAAAAACAGGCTGAGGCACAGGAGCGTCAGCGTAAGGATGCGTTGAGCCATGAGAGATAGTCGCTGTCGCCACCCTCGACCGGCAGCACCAGCAGTTCTGGTGTCTGGTAAGGATGCTGTTGTTTCAGGTGAGTCAGCAGGGCGGACTGGTGTTCCCTGTCGCTTTTAAGCAGCAGTTGAATCTCCGTCTGCTGTTCCAGTTTGCCTTCCCAATGGTAGAGGGAAATTGCGCCGGGCAGTAAGGTGACACAGGCAGCCAGATGCGCTTGCAGCGCCGATTGGGCCAGTTGTCGGGCGCAGTGCTCATCGGGGGCGGTACACAATACTACCACGGCACTGTTGGGTAACGTTTCGCTGTTTAATAGCGGAGAGTCGCTGGAATCAGACATCGTGACCTCGATAACGGTAACGGTAACGGTGGACACACTATACCGTGTGAGGTGGGGAAGCGTAAGGTTGGATCGGCGCCAGCACGCCGATCCGAAAAAACTTTACGAAAGGAAGGTGGGTTACAACACTATGTTACCCACGATAAAGCCGAAGGCGACCGACAACGAAATCGCCACCACACCGGGGATCAAAAACGCATGGTTGAATACATATTTACCGATGCGAGTAGAACCGGTGTCATCCATTTCTACCGCCGCCAACAGGGTGGGGTAGGTAGGCAGGACGAACAGTGCCGATACGGCAGCGAACGAGGCGATAGCAGTTACCGGGCTCACACCCAACATCAGTGCCGCTGGCATCAGCGCCTTGGCGGTAGCCGCCTGTGAATAGAGCAGCGTCGCGGCGAAGAACAGCACGACGGCCAGCATCCACGGATGGCTCTGCAACAGTGTGCCCGCTGTGCTCTGAATATCGGTGATGTGTGCTTTAACGAATGTGTCGCCCAGCCAGGCTACACCCATGACGCACACACAGGCACTCATACCGGATTTAAAGGTACTGGCGCTGAGGATCTGCGCGGTATCAACGCGGCAGGTGATGCAGATAAGCGTGGCGATTGTCAGCATAAAGACGACGATCGCTTCGTTACGCGGCAGCACCGGGTTTTGAATCAGCCCAACCGTGTCGCTGATGGCGGTCGCGTATACTACCACGGCGATAATACCGATAAGAAACAGTCCAACGGAGAGTTTGGCGCCGGGTTTCAGTTCCTGATGGCCGTGACCACGCAGTGTGACTTCACCTTTACGCAAACGCTCCTGATAGATCTCATCATCTTTCAGCTCTTTGCCGAGGAAATTGGTGAGGATAGCGGTCAGCATAATGGCAATTAGCGTACTGGGGATGCAGATGCCAAGCAGTGCCAGATAACTCACGCCTTTCGGTTCGAGCAGACCTGCGACGAAAACCACCGCCGCAGAGATAGGTGAAGCCGTGATCGCGATTTGTGACGCGACAACCGCTATCGACAGCGGACGAGACGGGCGGATGCCTTGTTCTTTTGCCACTTCAGCAATAACTGGCAGCGTAGAGAACGCGGTGTGACCGGTACCGGCCAGCAGCGTCATGAAATAGGTCACCAACGGAGCGAGAAAGGTGACGTAACGCGGCTGACGGCGCAGTAGTTTTTCCGCCAGACTGACCAGATAGTCCATACCACCGGCTATCTGCATGGCAGCGATAGCGGCGATAACCGCCATGATGATTTCGATGACATCGAACGGGATAGCACCCGGTTTAATGTGAAGCCCTAGCGTTAAAACCAGTACGCCCAACCCGCCGGCAAAACCGATACCGATGCCGCCGAGCCTGGCGCCCAGATAAATAGCGAGGAGTACTATAAATAGTTCCAGAATAAGCATGTTGATGTTCCTTCTGATTTTGTTGCCCGTGACATTGCAAAACGTCTTTCCATATCTTTTTCTTATGGTTGTAGCTACAGGTCGGCCTTTTGCGGCGCGGAAAAAAGAGTGGATAGAACAAAGGCACGCAGCCCTAATGGACTGACGTGCCTTACAGAGAAGACGGTGCGGAATTAGGACGCGTCTTGGTCTTCGGTGTAGCGTTTGGCCTTGTAAGCCGGGTGCATCAGGTTCTGTACAGAGAAGATGTCATCCAGCTCAGCTTCGGTCAGCAGACCGCGCTCCAGCACCACTTCACGCACGCTCTTACCGGTTTCGGCGCAAATCTTACCGACGATATCGCCGTTGTGGTGACCGATGAACGGGTTCAGGTAGGTGACGATACCGATAGAGTTGAACACGTAGGATTCGCACACGTCTTTATTGGCGGTGATGCCTTCGACGCATTTTTCCAACAGGTTGTAGCAGGCATTGGTCAGAATCTGGGTAGATTCGAACATCGCCTGACCGATTACGGGTTCCATCACGTTCAACTGCAACTGACCGGCTTCGGCTGCCATGGTGACGCAGGTGTCGTTGCCAATCACTTTGAAGCACACCTGATTGACGACTTCCGGCACAACCGGGTTGACCTTGGCTGGCATAATGGACGAGCCCGCCTGCAGTTCCGGCAGGTTGATTTCGTTCAGACCGGCACGCGGACCTGAAGAGAGCAGACGCAGGTCGTTACAGATCTTGGACAGTTTCACCGCCAGGCGTTTCAGCGCGCCGTGTACCATGACGTAAGCACCGCAGTCAGAGGTCGCTTCGATCAGGTCTTCGGCCGGTACGCATGCCAGTTTGCTGACTTCGGCCAGTTTCTGCACCGCCAGTTGCTGGTAGCCTTCCGGTGTGTTCAGACGCGTACCGATAGCGGTCGCGCCCAGGTTCACTTCCAGCAGCAGTTCTGCGGTGCGCAGCAGGTTTTTGTTCTCTTCTTTCAACAGTACGTTGAAAGCGTGGAACTCCTGGCCCAGCGTCATCGGTACCGCATCCTGCAACTGGGTACGGCCCATTTTCAGGATGTTTTCGAATGCTTTCGCTTTTTGTTCAAAGCCGTCGCCCAGTACGGTGACCGCGTCGACCAGTTTCAGAATGCTGGTGTATACCGCGATACGGAAACCGGTAGGGTAGGCATCGTTGGTAGACTGGCATTTGTTGACGTGGTCATTGGGGTTCAGGTACTGGTATTCCCCCTTTTTGTGGCCCATCAGTTCCAGACCGATGTTGGCCAGCACTTCGTTGGTGTTCATGTTGACGGATGTACCCGCGCCGCCTTGGAAAACATCGACCGGGAATTGATCCAGACATTTGCCGTTGACCAACACTTCGTCACAGGCTTTGATGATGGTGTCGGCAATCTTGCGCGGTATGGTTTGGAGTTCACGGTTGGCCATGGCAGCGGCTTTTTTCACCATCACCATGCCGCGTACAAATTCTGGCACGTCACTGATTTTCTGGTTGCTGATATAGAAGTTTTCTATAGCACGCAGTGTGTGAACGCCGTAGTACGCATCAGCCGGAACTTCTCTGGTACCTAACAGATCTTCTTCAATACGAATGTTATCTGACATGAGAGCCTTCTCTTATACTTCTGTCGATTAGAATTTATAGGGTGTATCGTCTTACCGTGGAGTACAGCAGCAGAATGTTTAACCACCATGCTTGCTGTTGCTATTATGATATTCTGTTGGTTAACGTGATTTCCGTTGCCCGGATCACATATGGGCAGTCATTTCTCTCCCGGCGCATGAACTGTGATGAGGGTCATGACCTCGTAAAGAAATAGTTAGATACCTCATCAACGTGGTTGAAAAAAGGCGACTGCACTACCATCTCCTTGATCAGCGCCCGCCAATAATGGGTAAATGGCGTGTACGAGTATAAGGTACTGTACCACGCCGACTGGTCGTATCTTCATACCTGATCATGATGACAGCGCGAGGTGTTCTGTATCACCGCGTGATGTTGAGTAAACATTTTTATCAATGAGTTAGCTATTAACCACAGGAGCTTTGGGTGCGCTGGTTACCGCTTTTACTGATTTTTCTGTTCGTTTACATCGAAGTCTCCCTCTTTATTCGGGTGGCCGATGTGCTGGGCGTTGCGGTCACGCTGCTGTTGGTCGTGATGACGTCCTGCATTGGGATCTCCATGGTGCGCAACCAGGGAGTGAAGAACATTATGCTGATGCAGCAGCGTCTGCAGGCGGGAGAAAGCCCGGCTGCCGAGCTGGTTAAGAGCGTGTCGTTGATCCTGGCCGGTTTCCTGCTGGTGGTGCCGGGTTTTTTCACCGATTTTCTCGGCTTGTTGCTGTTGTTGCCGCCGATACAAAAACACCTGACGCTTAAACTGATGCCGCATCTGCAAGTCTGGGGTGGTCGCCCGGGGCCGAATAACCGGGGTGGTCAGGGCAATGTGTTTGAAGGTGAGTTTCAGCGTAGAGATGAGCATGAGCGGCTGGATCAATCCGACAACGATCATCACAACGACCATAACAACGATAATCACCACAACGACAACCCACCGGGTGGTTCCTCGCAGCGTTAAATCTGGCTCCTGTGGGGCGTTGACTGGCGTCGGGCGCGTTTGTCGCCGGGGTTTGGCAGAAAAATTTCATTTAATGCAAAAAAAATTTCTTTCCTCCCTTGAAGCGCCATGAAACGTCCCCACTTAGTTCACCACAAGGCCGGATGTCAGATGCATCCGGCATTTAACCTAAGCTGATATGGACTTTCTCAAAGGAGAGCTATCAATGAAAATTCGTCCATTGCATGACCGTGTAATCGTCAAGCGCAAAGAAGTTGAGTCAAAATCTGCTGGCGGCATCGTTCTGACCGGTTCTGCAGCGGGTAAATCCACCCGTGGTGAAGTCCTGGCTGTTGGCCATGGCCGTATCCTGGAAAACGGTGAAGTGAAACCGCTGGACGTGAAAGTAGGCGATATCGTCATTTTCAATGATGGCTATGGCGTGAAGACTGAGAAGATCGACAACGAAGAGGTGTTGATCATGTCTGAAAGCGACATTCTGGCGATTGTTGAAGCCTAATCTTACGTAATCATCTGTGAACTGAACGAAACGAATTCAAGGGAAACTACCAATGGCAGCTAAAGACGTAAAATTCGGTAATGACGCTCGAGTAAAAATGTTGCGTGGCGTTAATGTGCTGGCTGATGCAGTAAAAGTTACTCTGGGCCCGAAAGGCCGTAACGTAGTACTGGACAAATCCTTCGGCTCGCCGACCATCACTAAAGACGGCGTGTCCGTTGCGCGTGAAATCGAACTGGAAGACAAGTTCGAAAACATGGGCGCTCAGATGGTGAAAGAAGTTGCCTCTAAAGCTAACGATGCAGCAGGCGACGGCACCACCACCGCGACAGTACTGGCTCAGGCTATCGTTAACGAAGGTCTGAAAGCCGTTGCTGCGGGCATGAACCCGATGGATCTGAAACGCGGTATCGACAAAGCGGTTATCGCTGCTGTAGAAGAACTGAAAAAACTGTCCGTTCCTTGCGCTGATACCAAAGCTATCGCTCAGGTAGGTACCATCTCCGCCAACTCCGACGAAACCGTGGGCAAGCTGATCGCTGAAGCCATGGAAAAAGTAGGTAAAGAAGGCGTGATCACCGTAGAAGAAGGCTCTGGTCTGCAAGACGAGCTGGACGTGGTTGAGGGTATGCAGTTCGATCGCGGCTACCTGTCTCCGTACTTCATCAACAAACCGGAAACCGGTTCTGTTGAACTGGAAAGCCCGTTCATCCTGCTGGCTGACAAAAAAATCTCCAACATCCGCGAAATGCTGCCGGTGCTGGAAGCTGTTGCCAAAGCGGGCAAACCGCTGCTGATCATCGCTGAAGACGTAGAAGGTGAAGCGCTGGCAACGCTGGTGGTTAACACCATGCGCGGTATCGTGAAAGTGGCTGCGGTGAAAGCACCGGGCTTCGGCGACCGTCGTAAAGCTATGCTGCAGGACATCGCTACTCTGACTGCCGGTACTGTGATTTCTGAAGAAATCGGTCTGGAGCTGGAAAAAGCGACCCTGGAAGATCTGGGCCAGGCTAAACGAGTGGTTATCAACAAAGACACCACCACCATCATCGATGGCGTGGGTGATGAAGCCACTATTCAGGGCCGTGTTACTCAGATTCGCCAGCAGATCGAAGAAGCGACTTCCGACTACGATCGTGAAAAGCTGCAGGAACGCGTAGCTAAACTGGCTGGCGGTGTTGCGGTTATCAAAGTCGGTGCAGCGACCGAAGTCGAAATGAAAGAGAAGAAAGCCCGCGTTGAAGATGCGCTGCACGCGACCCGTGCTGCCGTTGAAGAAGGCGTGGTTGCTGGTGGCGGCGTGGCGCTGATCCGCGTTGCTACTGCTATCAGTGGCCTGAAAGGCGATAACGAAGAGCAGAATGTCGGTATCAAAGTTGCTCAGCGTGCGATGGAAGCACCGCTGCGTCAGATCGTTTCCAACGCCGGTGAAGAGCCGTCTGTGGTTGCTAACAACGTGAAAGCGGGTGAAGGTAACTACGGTTACAACGCTGCTACCGAGCAGTATGGCAACATGATCGACATGGGTATTCTGGATCCGACCAAGGTAACCCGTTCTGCTCTGCAGTACGCGGCTTCCGTTGCGGGCCTGATGATCACCACCGAATGTATGGTGACCGAGCTGCCGAAAGGCGACGCGCCTGATTTAGGTGCTGCTGGCGGCATGGGCGGCATGGGTGGTATGGGCGGCATGATGTAATCAGCCGTCGCAGCGATATCTTCGCTACGATACCCGTCGCACAAGAAACTACCCGGCTTTGGCCGGGTAGTTTTTTTTATGGAGCCAGCGCTCTGGTGTGTTGTGCTCGCCCGTGACATTTTTACAACGCACATGCTCACAACGCATCTATTTACAACGCATCTGATGCGTGACGCCGTACCATGCATTTGCAACAGGCTGTGAGCTGGATAGCTATATTGTGTGAAAATCGCTCAAATCGTTAACGCGGGGTTCGGAACCTGTTATCAGCGCACGCTTCTTCGCTACAATGAGCTTCTGCGTTACAATAAGCGCGTTTTATTTATTAAACACCGGGTGGAATGGAATAGATGTCTGATGAGGCGTTGGCTAGCCTGCACTCGGTTGAGTGGTGCGCGCCTGAAGAATTACCTGCGTCGGTGATGGACTGGCTGGTTTACCACGAGTCTATGACGCGCCGTCTTGAACGGCATTGCTTACGCCTGACGGTGCAAGTCAGGCAGGAGCTATTTGTCTCGTCGCCAGAGGTGGCGGGTGAAGCGGCGTTGTTGCCGTTGAGTGAGCGCTATTGGCTACGTGAGGTTACGCTGTCAGGTGACGGCAAGCCCTGGTTATTCGGCCGCACTGTGATACCGGAGCAGACTCTGGAAGAGGCTGATATTGACCTGACGCAGATTGGCAATACGCCACTGGGGCGTTATTTGTTCCTGCAAGGGCCACCGCCGCGCGATGTGATTCAAACAGGTCGATGTGGCGCGCTGTGGGTGCGGCGTGCGCGTTTGCTTTTGTCGGGCAATCCGTTGCTGATTACCGAGCTATTCTTGCCGGATGCCCCCGTTTATTTCCCCGACGCCCATCAGGGCTGAATGCAAAAGGAGAATCAGGCGTTGGAAAGATTGTTAACGTCAGGACGCTGGGGTGCGTATTTCCGTTTGATGCGTATCAATAGGCCGATTGGCACGTTATTGCTGTTATGGCCGACGTTGTGGGCATTATGGCTGGCAGGACGTGGCGCACCGGCGCTCTGGACGTTACTGGTGTTTGTGGCCGGGGTGTTTTTGATGCGTGCCGCAGGGTGTGTGATTAATGACTACGCCGATCGCCATTTCGATGGGCACGTCAAACGCACTGCTGCACGACCGTTGCCCGCCGGGTTAGTTAGCGAACAATCTGCCAAGGTACTGTTTGTTGTGCTGGTATTGCTGGCGTTTGGCCTGGTACTGACCATGAACCCGTTGACTATCTGGCTATCGGTTGCCGCGCTGGCGCTGGCGTGGGTCTATCCCTTCATGAAGCGTGTTAGCCATCTGCCGCAACTGGTTTTAGGGGCGGCGTTTGGCTGGTCTATCCCGATGGCGTATGCCGCCGTTAGCGAATCCTTGCCTGCCGCCTGCTGGCTGATGTTTTTTGCCTACATTTGCTGGACCGTCGCCTATGACACCGAATACGCGATGGTGGATCGCGATGATGATCTCAAGATTGGGATAAAATCCACCGCCATCTTGTTTGGCCGTCATGACACGTTGATTATCGGCGTACTGCAACTGATGACGCTGGTGGCGATGCTGGCATTAGGAAGGATGATGGGGTTGAGTCAGATCTTCTACTGGTCGGTGCTGGTGGCGGCTGCCTTGTTTGCTTATCAGCAACGGTTGATTGCCGGGCGTGAACGAGATGACTGTTTCCGGGCATTCAACAATAACAATTATGTCGGCATGGTGCTGTTTTTCGGCATCCTGTTTGGTTTGTAGCCATTAGCCTGCCAAACGAGCCCTGCGATGTTTTCGCAGGGCCCCAACCGTTACTCGACGTCTTCCTTTTCTTTTTCCTTTTCAGCCAGACTCACCGCGGGTTCGCTTTCGCTGCTTTCCTGCGCCAGGCTGGCGCTTTCAATGGTGAGTTTGACTTCTGGCGTGAGCAGTTCACCCAGAATGGCGTAAATGGCCTGCACATGTTCCAGCACGGCTTCACCCGTATCGCTGACGTACCCTTCGTTACGCAATGTGTTGACCAGCGTTGAGAAGACCGCCTTGTCGAAAAACTCTGGCGCATTGATACCATGCAATACAGACAGACGCTGCGCCATGCTGCGGCTTTCTTTCTCCAGCGCACCACGGCTGATGGACGGGTTAGCACTCAGTAATGCCAGCGTAATGGCATAGCGCTGCAGCGTTTCACGCACACCGGCGGCCAACAATTGCAACGTACGGATACGCGCGGGGTTCAGTTCCAGCACATCATCTCGAGTCTGAATCAGTTGCTGATTTGCCAGCTCAGCGATCAGGTCATTCAGTACACTCGCCAGTGCGGTTTTCTCGTAATGCAGGAACAATTCAGCCTGCAGCAGCGGATAAATCAGCGTTATCTGGCGTAACAGCTCTGTTGTCGTGATACGACGGCAGTGCATTACGATGCTGGCAACCAACGACGGCAGTACCAGCATATGCTGGATGTTATTGCGATAGTACGTCATCAACACCGCCTGCTCGCGTGGCAGGATGATGATGTCGCCGACGTTATCCTTCTCCACCTCAAACTTATCCATACCCAGCGCGTGATCCAGCAGCTCGGCGGCGGTCCGATTCGGCACGGTGGCGTCCTGGTTGTAAGGGACATTACGCAGCAGTTGCAGGTAACACTCCAGTTGCTCTTCCATCTGCTCACGGGTTAACGCCCGCTGACGGGAGGCGAGCAGCGCAGTACAACACAGGTTCATCGCGTTGGCTGCTGCGGCATTGTTGATACGCACCATGATGTTATCGGCGATATCCTGCACGGTTGGCGTCAGCCAGGCCGGTCGTTGCGGATCGATAGGATCGATGGCATCACGCCACTGCGGTACGTGATGGTTGAGGTACGTGCTCAACGACAGCGGTTCGCCGATGTTCACGTATCCCTGACCGAGGTTACGCAGTTTGCGTAACCCGCGCACCATTTGCAGGAAACCTTCTTTTTCTTTGGTCGCGCCGCGCAGTTCTTTCGCGTAGGTGCCCACCTCCATCACATGTTCATAGCCGATGTAAATCGGCACCAATGTGATAGGGCGAGTCCCGCCGCGCAGCATCGCCTGAATGGTCATGGCCAGCGTGCCAGTCTTAGGCTCCAGCAAACGACCGGTACGGGAACGGCCGCCTTCGACAAAGTATTCCACCGAATAGCCCCGCGTGAACAATTCACCCAGATACTCGCGAAACAGTGTGGAATAGAGTTTGTTGCCCTTGAACGTGCGGCGGATAAAGAACGCGCCAAGGCGACGGAAAATGGGGCCCGCTGGCCAGAAGTTAAGGTTAATGCCGGCAGCGATATGCGGCGGCACCAGGCCCTGATGGTACAACACGTAGGAGAGCAGCAGATAGTCCATGTGACTGCGGTGGCAGGGAACATAGACGATTTCGTGTCCGTCTTGCGCCAACTGACGTACCCGTTCGGCATTATGCACGTTGATGCCTTGGTACAAGCGGTTCCAGGTCCAGCTCAGTACACGGTCTGATAACCGCACGGCTTCGTAAGAGAAGTCGGCAGCAATCTCTTCCAGCAGCGTGATGGCGTTTTGCTGCGCTTTGTCATGCGAAATCTTTTTAACCCGGGCTTCATCGTCAATTGCTTTGGCGATAGCGCGGGAAGACAGCAACTTATTAAACAGCTCCTGACGGACCGGCAAACGCGGGCCGACTGCCGCCAGCCGCAGACGAGAAAAGTGCATCCGTGCTACGCGCGCCAGTTTGTGGGCGATAGTCTTATCGGTGCCGTGCTCGGTCGCCATGTAACGCAGTGATACGGGGACGGAGAAACGTACAAAACTGTCGCGTCCCAACCATAACACGGCGAAAAATTTCTCAATACCGTTCAACAGGCGTAGATGCGGTGTGCCTTGGCTCTGCCCTTCGCGACCGGGCGAACGACCAAACATGACGGATACCGGCACCATCTGTATATCGAGTTGCGGATTGTTGCGATGCAGATCCAGATAATCGTGGAACAGCTTTATCGACTGCTGTTTAGGCACGTAATAACGGAACAGACGTGGGCCGTCATTAACGAACACGTAGCTCGGTAAGGTTTTTCCGTCAATCTGCAGCGGTTGCAACGGATCGGGCAAGCCTTGCTCCAGACATTTCGTGCGCAGAGTCAGCAAATCCGCCTTGGAGTTATAAGGCAGGACATAGAAAATGGGCCGCGCCGGATCCAACCGTTGTTCATTAACGGGATCCTGTGGAATGACCTTACTTTTAACCAGTAATTTTAGCGGGAAATTCAGTAGTTTATAGTAAATTATACGCCAACCTGACATAACAACCAGAAGCCTCTTGTTAGCAATTCGGGCCAAGGATACCAGAAACCAGACAGGATATCTGTGGTGATGAAAACAGGGCTGCGCGTTAAAATCATGGCCAATCACAAATTAAAGGCGGAGTACGCATGAACAAAGCAACCGGAATGACCCGCATCATCAAAGCGACGGGTTATTCGCTGCAAGGATTGAAACAGGCATGGCAGCATGAGGCGGCGTTTCGACAGGAACTCCTGCTTACGCTGGTCGCGGTGGTGATTGCCTGTTGGTTGCCGGTTTCCATGGTGGAGCGACTGTTGTTGATCGGTGCGGTCGTGCTGATCGTACTGTTTGAACTGGTCAATAGCGCGATTGAAGCTGTGGTGGATCGCGTCGGTACGGATTACCACGAATTGTCAGGCCGGGCCAAAGACATCGGCTCGGCGGCGGTATTCGTCGCCTGTCTGCTGGCGGCAGTCGTGTGGGGCGGGATACTGTGGAGCCGTTTTGCGTGACGCTCTGCATAATCACAGAAAAATCCGTGTAATAGCGATCTCGCGGTTCCCATAGGCACTTTCCCTGTATATACTCACAGCGAAACTGTATAAACAAACAGGGGGCGGAATGAAAGCGCTAACTACCAGACAACAGCAGGTTTATGATCTGATTCGCGATCATATTTCACAAACCGGTATGCCGCCCACCCGGGCCGAAATTGCCAGTCAGTTGGGCTTCCGCTCGCCCAATGCAGCCGAAGAACACCTCAAGGCGCTCGCACGTAAAGGCGTCATTGAAATCGTGACGGGTGCTTCTCGCGGAATCCGCCTGTTGATGGAAGAAGAAGACCAAGGTCTGCCGTTAATTGGCCGTGTCGCTGCCGGTGAGCCGCTGCTGGCTCAGCAGCATATCGAATGTCACTATCAGGTCGATCCGGCCATGTTTAAACCCAGCGCTGATTTTCTGCTGCGGGTAAGTGGGATGTCGATGAAAGACATCGGTATTCTGGACGGCGACCTGCTGGCGGTGCATAAAACGCAGGATGTGCGTAACGGTCAGGTTGTAGTGGCGCGCATTGAAGATGAAGTGACGGTCAAGCGGCTGAAAAAGCAGGGCAACATTGTGCAGTTGCTGGCAGAGAATAAAGAGTTTTCACCGATCGTTGTCGATTTGCGCGAGCAAAATTTCTCCATTGAAGGGTTGGCGGTGGGTGTTATCCGCAACAGCGACTGGAGCTGACGCCCCTGTTCCAGTCCGCCCTTGATGGGTGATGCGCATTACCCATACTGGTGTCCTGCGTGTCTGGATGGGCACCTTTATCCCCCAGTTTGATCTCCGGTTTACGTCAGGGATGGGCCGATGCGTTACATCGTAGCGTCAGGGAAGGGCGATGAATTCAGAAATGAGTTCAGAAGAAGCAATAACTTCAAGAGACATCAGGATAAAACAGTGTGAAGCAACGCTTCACACTCGGCACGGCGTGGTCGGTTTTCGCTGTTCAGCGTTTTTTCACGGGGATGCTGTGATCGTGATGGCAACTGTCCCGATGTTCGCAAGATTCAACCTGCTGGCATTCGCCACACAAACCATGTGCTTCCACCACGCTGTGGCGCAAGGCAAAACCTGCCTGTTTGGCTAACTGGTGCAGGGTTTCTTCCACCCCTTCCGTCTGGCGTTCTGTCACTTGCCCGCACCGATCGCAGATAAACAACGCCGACGTATGGCTATGCTCCTCAAAATGATGGCACAGCACATAACTGTTGGTGGATTCCACCTTATGGATAAAACCTTGTTCCAGCAGAAAATCCAGTGCGCGATAGACGGTGGGGGGCTTGGCCTGCGGTTCGGAAACACGGAGCAGATCCAGCAGATCATACGCGCTGATCGCACCAGGCTGCAGGGCCATCAAACGCAACACCTCCTGACGTTGAGGCGTCAGACGTACATTGCGTTGCTGACAAAGCTGTTCAGCCTGGGCAACAAGTTTGTCCGGATTGGTTGAATCCATTGCAGTAACCCTGAAACGAGTGTGAAATTATCCCGGCATAGTATCATGACTGGATAAAAACGCCGAGATAGCGACATCGAGGTTACTTGGGTTGCTCTCGTTTTAGGATGACTCATCTGGTGAACCTGGCGGTACTTAGACCACCAGGTCTATCAGTAATGCACGTGCGGCGGTTTCTGCCCGAATAATAATGCTCTTTTCCTGCTGAACAAACGCACCGTCGCCACAACGTAATACGCTCGGTATCGGCGCGCTATTCCCATTAATATGCAGAGTGCCATAAATCGACTGCAGATAAGCCCGATTGCCGTTCAGTGTCAGGTGATGTTGTTCACCGGCGGCCAGATTCACATGGTGGATCCAGACCTGCTGACGCAGATGGAGGGCATTGGCCGATTCATCTGGCGATGCAATCAACTGATAAGGCTGCTGCTCTTCCACCTGCAACCGTTGCAGACATTGGTTCTCCCGTGTCGGACACGCGTCCAGCCACAGTTGTAGCCGGGTCAGCGGCGTCTCACTGCCAATATTGTGCTCGCTGTAGCTGATATTGGGTTGCGTGGCGAGCAACAAGGCCTCGCCAGCTTTGGCCCGGGTATGGTTGCCGTTGCTGTCACGATATTCTGCTTCACCCTGCAAGATGATATTCAGGATATCCACGCGAGGATAGGAGCGTGGCTGAAAGGAGGCGCCGGGGGCCAGTACTTCCTGATTGAGCACCCGCAGCGAGGCAAAGCCCAGCAGATCAGGATCAAAGTAATGACCGAAAGAAAAGGTATAGCGCGCCTGCAACCAGCCATAGTCAGCCTTGCCGCATTGTTCTGCTGCTCTGCTAATGATCATGGTATTCGACCCTGAGAATTATTGATGAAGCGATAGTAATTGTCTGGACGATGGATTGTTAGCCAGTTAATCTGGTCGGTACGTTCAAAAATCCTGAATGAGTGAATAAATGGCAAAGGAACGGGCACTAACACTAGAAGCCTTGAGAGTCATGGATGCTATCGATCGCCGGGGAAGTTTTGCCGCTGCGGCCGATGAGCTGGGGCGTGTACCTTCTGCCCTGAGTTATACCATGCAGAAACTGGAAGATGAGTTGGATGTCGTGTTGTTCGACCGTTCCGGGCATCGTACGAAGTTCACCAATGTCGGGCGTATGCTGCTGGAGCGTGGGCGCATCTTGCTGGAAGCTGCCGATAAGTTGACGACGGATGCCGAAGCCCTGGCACGTGGATGGGAAACCCATCTGACCATTGTGATGGAAGCATTGGTGCCGACCGAGCGTTTTTTCCCTTTGCTGGATAAATTGTCGCTTAAAGCCAATACCCAGGTGTCATTATTGACGGAGGTGCTGGCAGGGGCATGGGAACGGCTTGAGCAAGGACGGGCAGATATCGTTATCGCGCCGGACATGCACTTTCGCTCGTCTTCAGAAATCAACACCCGCAAGCTTTATTCCATGAAGAGCGTGTATGTGGCAAGCCCTGACCATCCGATTCACGATGAACCGGAGCCGTTATCGGAAGTGACGCGGGTTAAATATCGCGGTATCGCGATTGCCGATACCGCCCGCGAGCGCCCTGTATTAACGGTGCAATTGCTGGATAAGCAGCCGCGTTTGACCGTGAGTTCGATGGATGACAAGCGACGGGCGTTGCTGGCCGGACTGGGGGTGGCGACAATGCCCTATGAACGGGTGGCTCAGGATATTGCCGAGGGCAGGCTGCGAGTTGTCAGTCCGGAAAACATCATCGAAGTCCAAATCATCATGGCATGGCGGCGTGATAGCATGGGCGAAGCCAAGGCGTGGTTTTTACGGGAAATTCCCCGCATATTTAACGCAAATTGAATATGACACAACACCGTCGCTGATGTTAATCACGCGACGGTGTTACGCCATAAAGCCTGCTCGCAGCGGACAGTATGGGGTTACGGGTAACGCCTGTCCCGACCGTGTGGCGCATCCAGATTCATCTCCGGCCCAACGGAAATAATACCGTGAGGGTTGATGGTGCCATGACTGCGGTAGTAATGGTGGCGGATATGCTCCAGATTGACCGTCTCAGCGATCCCCGGTAGTTGATAGATGTCACGCAGGTAACCATACAGGTTGGGGTAATCGCTTATCCGGCGTTTGTCGCACTTGAAATGGGTATGGTAGACCGGATCAAAGCGGATCAAGGTTGTCCACAACCGGATATCGGCCTCAGAGAGGTGTTCACCAGTCAGATAACGCTGCCTGTCGAGGAGTGTTTCCAGTCTCTCCAGTGCGCTAAATACCAAACCGACCGACTCGTCATAAGCCTGTTGCGTTGTGGCGAAACCCGCTTTATACACCCCATTGTTGACCTGATGGTAAATCCACTCGTTGAGCTCGTCTATCTGCCCGCGTAGCGCCAGCGGATAGTAATCACCCGGTACTGCCCCGCAACCGTCGAAGGCGCTGTTAAGCATACGAATGATATCTGCTGATTCATTGCTGACGATGGTGTGCTGCTGTGTATCCCATAATACAGGGACGGTAACACGCCCGCTGTAGTCAGCTTTCGCGTGCAGATAAAGCTGGTACAGGAATTCGTGTTGATAAAGTGTGTCGCCGGTGGCCTGTGGAAAGTCAGTGCCAAAGGTCCAGCCTTGATCCAGCATCAGTGGGTGTACCACGGAAACGCCGATGTGTTGTTCCAGCCCTTTGAATTTTCGCATCAGCAAGGTGCGATGAGCCCACGGGCACGCCAGGGATACATACAGGTGATAGCGGCCCGTTTCTGCCTTAAATCCACCGCTGCCTGTGGGGCCGGGTTCACCATCGGCGGTAACCCAGTTGCGAAAAAATGTCTGCGGCCGTTTGAAATGCCCGCCGGATGACTGGGTTTCATACCAGGTATCGTGCCATACACCGTCAACCAACAATCCCATAACCGAGTCCTCCCAGAATGACGACAATGGCGGTCAACAGTATTCTGTCGACCGCCATGAGATAATCAGGTGGTATTACTCCGCTGATAATTCAGACTGCTATTACCATTTTTTGTTCAGCAGACGGTCGATACTGAATGCGCCCGGACCGCTAACAAACAGCAGGATGTAGCCGCCAGCGATAGACAGGTTTTTCATGAACATCAGCTGGTTAGCACCCTGAGCAAAATCAGTGTGGAAAATGAATGCGGTCAACAGGGTAAAAAGCGCGGTGATGATAGCAGTAGTGCGAGTCAGGAAACCGAACAGTACCGCCAGACCGCCACCCAGTTCCAGCAGGATGGTCAGCGGCAGCAGCGCACCCGGAACGCCCATTGCTTGCATATATTGCTGAGTTGCGGCGTAAGAGGCGCCCAGTTTGCCGTAACCGGCGACGATAAACAGAATGGGCATCAGGATACGGGCAACAACCAGCAATGCATTTTCAAAATTTTTCATCGATATCTCCAGTAGTGTGTTTGCGGCCGGAGCAAAATTGATAGGGGGCGCATCCGGCAGTAGCTTGTCTAAGTGTTTGTGTAACTGATGGAAGGAATACTAGAGGTGTAAACGTGCAGACACCAGCGAGTAAAATTGTTGTTTTTTGTCAGAAAAATTGACCATGTAGCGAGCTAACTGACAAAAATCGTGAGGGAAGGGCATAAGTCCTGTTGCATACAAAAATACGGATTTGGATGAAACGTGCGGCGTTTGATAGGCAAACGGTTGGCAACAGCGAGAAAACGAGCTTAACGACGCGGCGGCGGTAATATGGATCGAACGAGTTTTACTGTGCTCCAGACGGTGGCGACCCGACGCGCAAATCCGACCAGTCGTTGTGGATGGCGTATTCCCAGAATGGCGATGGCCGGTGGTATTAGCACCAGATAGCGACGAATTCGCGCCCATTTTTGCCAGCACTCATCGTAGGGTGCGGTCAGGTCCAGCCAGTGGTTTTTCTCGGCGGCCAGATCTAACCGCTGTTGCTGAATGCGGTGCAACAATTGCTGCTTTTCGGCAGCCAGGCGTTGCTGACGGTTCATTTGGTTTCGTCCTCCAGCAGTGAACGGTCTGCCGCCAGTTCCTTACGGGTGTCGCGCAACAGCGTGGAGCGGCGCGCGCGTTTGAGCGTCCACACCACGCCGCATAAGGCCAGCCCGAACAAGGTGGCGGTAATCCAGCACAGTGCTGTCAGGCGCGACGCTGGGTCGATACTCAAGATGATCAGTACAATCAGGCTCATCAGCCCAAAGGCCGTAAACAGCAATGTCATGCCGACCATCAGCAACAGCTGAATCAGCAGGTTTTTTTCCTGTTCCAGCTCAATGACCGCCAGCCTGAGCCGCGTTTCCGCCATGCCAATCAGTAAGGCGAAAATGCGTTGTACCGTAGAAACGGCGGAACGGCCGGGGCCTTGACGTGGTGATTCTGTCGTCATAGATTAGCGGCGTGCCAGCAACAGGCCCAGCACGACACCCACGGCAGCACCGATGCCTACCCCGGTCCAGGGGTTTTTATGCACAAACTCATCGGCACACTGTGTGGCTTCACGGGCTTGTGCGGTAATACGATCCCCGGTGTCGTTCAGGCGCTCGCGTGATTCTTTCAGCACGGTTTCTGCTTTGTCGCGCAGTTTTTCCAGTTCGGCTTTGGACTTATCGCCAGAGGAACGTAACACCTCTTCCAGAGTATCTCCCAAAGAGCGCAGTTCCGCCCGCAACTGTTCGGTATCGGATTCTTGTGCCATATGAATACTCCTTTAGTTGATGAATCATAGTGTTAACTAATCGTCGTGTTAACTATAGTGCAGATTTTCATCTTTGTTAGCGCAATGACGACGGATAATTCTGATAACCCGCAACAGGGCGGTGTTGAATGCCAGGAAAAACAAAGAGGAAAGAGCGGGGAGCCATTGAACAGCAAAATGGAAAGCGAAAGGGATCAAAAATGAAAGAGATGAAAGGTGAAAGGGATGAAAAGTGAAAGAAAAGCAAACCAGTTCAGACGATTAACGGGAGGCGTCAGCTTCTGGCAACCAGTGTCGTGCCATGGGTACGCTGGGCGATGACGACGGTATTCGGCAGTGCGATGCTCAGTATTTCTTTGGCCGCACCGCTTTGTTCCGGTGAAGACAGCCGCACAATAATGCTGTTGTTTTCCGGGGTAATGCTTTTGATAGCGATACCCCGTTCATTAAGGCGTTGGTAGATGTAGAAACCATCCGGCAATGTTACGCCCTGATGTAGCGGGGTAATGTGCAGCATCACTTCGTCCGGCAGGCGCGGTGACGACATAGACAACAGCAATGCCAGCAGTGGAAACAGCAGCAACACTGGACGCCAGATGAAGGGCTTCCTAAGCCCAGAGAAGTTCATCAATCAATTCCTTTTTTCACGTGACATCATGCGTTTTTTACGCCAGAGCACCAGTATCGAGCCAGCCAACCCGACGCACAGTAAAACCAGCGGCAGCAGCATCAGACAGGACATCAACAGGTCTTCGTATTTGCGGAATAACGGTGTGTTGCCTAGTGCAAAACCGAGAGAAACCAAACTGGTGACCCACAAAAAGCCGCTCATCCAGTTAAAAAACTGAAAGCGGACATTGTTCAGCCCGGATAACCCGGCAATGGTCGGCAACAGGGTTCGCACAAAAGCCAGAAAGCGACCCATCAACAGGGCTGATAACCCATGACGATGGAATAACTGGTGAGCACGCTGGTGATAGTGTGCCGGAAGATGCGATAGCCATCCCTGAACGACGTGCGTATTTCCAAGCCATTTCCCTTGCAGGTAACTGACCCAGCAGCCAAGGCTGGCGGCGACGGTTAGCAAGGCGATGGTAAACGGGTAGCTCATGGTGCCTTTGGCGATCAGCACCCCGACCAGAAACAGCAGGCTGTCACCCGGCAGGAAGGCGGCTGGCAGTAGACCATTTTCCAGAAATAGAATCAGAAACAACAGCAGATAAATCCTCCAGACGAATTTGGGGTCGGCCAGAACAGTGAAATCCTGATGCCAGAGCGCATACAAAAGTTCTTTCATTATATCCATCTGGTGTTCCTGTACTGCGGCGTTGGAGAAACCACGCTGGGAACCTGCGGCCAGTCAACACCAGCCTGACAAGTCAGGTACGCAGAGCGGTCATGACTGAACATCGGTTGCGTATTCCTTCACATGTCGTCCTGTGCTTTCCTGCCAGCGATTTGCGCACCGGGCATACTTATTTCTTTATCCGTGTATTTTTCACGCCCGGTATTATTCCTTTCCGTTTTTTGCCGGTCAGGTCGTTCTGCCAGTCATTAAACGTAAAAAAAGTGTCCTAACTGTAACAAAAGCCATGCAGGCGAGATAGGAAAATATCACGTTCTGAAAACGTATAACGAGGTGTCTAGCGGGAAAATCGTGTGATTGCCGTCATATTTTACACTTGCTGACAGAACTCGACGTTGGATGACTTTTTTTGCCCCCGAAGGGTGGGGGCAATAGGCGCTAACGGGTGAGAAAATTCAGGATTTGCCGCTGGTGATATGGTCGAGGTGGACAACCGGATTTTCGGCAAACATATAGCGGTCGACGTTAAATTCAAAATCGTCGGTAGTGGCACGAAACAGCATCTGTTTGGTGTTTTCCAGGTGCTGCCACATTGCCAGCTTAGCTGCGTAAGGATCTTTACGGATCAACGCCTTGAGGATCTGGTCATGATCTTCGCACCAGCTTTCAATCGACTTGTCGTCAATGTGTTCGTGCAGTTTGCGCCAGTATGGGTTGTGAATGCGCTGGCTCCACATTTTTTCTACGATCGTCGCCATGGCTGAGTTCTGCGTTGCCAGTGCCACTTGCACATGGAACTTCAGATCCCACTCTGAGTCGCGAAAACGATCTTCCTGACGGGCATTCTCCTGAATTTCCATCAGTTGGATAATGTCCTGACGAGTCACCTGGGTGGCGGCGAATTCCGCAATATTGCTCTCTATCAGCTGACGAGCCTGTAACAGTTCAAATGGCCCAGCGGTGAGAAAATCGGCATCGCTGCCGTTAGCGGCCAACAGGTGGCGCTGTTGATTCGAGATCACGTGAATACCGGAACCTTTACGGACTTCCACGTAACCTTCCACTTCCAGCATGATGATCGCTTCGCGTACCACAGTACGGCTGACATTCATCTCTTCGGAAATATTGCGCTCGGCCGGTAGCTTGTCACCTACCGGATACACGCCGTTTTCAATGCGTTGTTTCAATTCTGCGGCCAGTTGCTGGTAAAGCCGCCTGGATTCTGTCAGTGCCATGATGCCTGCTCTTAAGATAGATGACGCTCCATGAGGTAAGCTGCGTCACTGCGTCTATCCCGTTATGGTGTGTCGTTAATATCCCCGTCATGTTTCCCGTTGCAGGTGTACTGGCTTTCTGGTCCTGCCCGGTAGGCCGCTTTACATTTATTGCCAGCTTTCATACGCGGGCTGGTTGTCCTGCAACTCGAATGACCTGGGGTATATAGAATGATAATCAGAATAGATTTGTTATACCACCCACAATAGATGGCGACCAATGCCCATGTCACAGTTAGCGGCCAGGGTTCGCCCAGAAGAAAGGATTCATCCGGTACCCTATGATACCGGATGAACGACGTGAGGCAGAAATTTCTCTGTTAGTGCTGCTGTGCGGCTTTCAGATCCGCGTCTTTGTTGCCCTCTTCGGCAGCAGGGTTGTTTTTCAGTACTGTCCAGATAACCACTGCGCCCAACAGGTCAAAGATAGCCAGTACGGCGAACAGCGGGCTAAAGCCGATAGTGTCAGCCAGTGCACCGACCACCAGAGCAAACAGCGTACTGGCAGTCCAGGCAGCCATCCCGGTCAAACCGTTGGCGGTGGCGACTTCATTACGACCGAAAACATCGGAAGACAGCGTAATCAGCGCGCCAGACAAGGACTGGTGAGCAAAACCGCCGACGCACAACAGCGCGATGGCAATGTACGGGCTGGTGAACAGGCCGATGGTACCTGGGCCAATCATCAGCAGCGCGCCGAGCGTCACAACCAGTTTACGAGAAACGATCAGGTTAACCTTAAAGTACTTCTGGAACAGCATCGGCATGTAGCCACCGAGGATACAGCCGAGGTCGGCAAACAGCATCGGCATCCAGGCAAACATGGCGATTTCTTTCAGGTTAAAGCCATAGACTTTAAACATGAACAGCGGGATCCAGGCGTTGAATGTCCCCCAGGCTGGTTCAGCCAGGAAACGCGGCAGGGCGATACCCCAGAACTGACGGTTGCGCAGGATCTGCCAGGCGGACATTTTCTTGGCGTTGCCAGCCTGATGCTGTGCTTCCTGACCACCCAGAATATAGTCGCGTTCTTCTTTGCTGAGTTTTTTCTGATCTTTCGGGTGCTTATAGAAATACAGCCAGCCGATTGCCCACAACATGCTCAATGCACCGGTGACCAGAAATGCCATCTGCCAGCTGTGTGCCATGATAGCCCAGACAACCAGCGGTGGAGCCAGCATGCCGCCGATTGATGAACCCACGTTGAAATAGCCAACTGCAACAGAGCGTTCTTTGGCCGGGAACCATTCGCTACTGGCTTTCAGACCGGCGGGAATCATCGCTGCTTCCGCCGCGCCGACTGCGCCGCGCGCTACAGCCAGACCACCCCAGCTGCTCGCTAACGCTGTACCGGCGCAGAACAACGCCCACAGGATGGCGAACACGGCGTAACCCACTTTGGTACCCAGTAAATCCAGCACATAACCGGCAACAGGTTGCATCACGGTATAACAGGCTGAGTAGGCCGCGATGATATAGGAGTACTGCTGAGTACTGATATGGAGCTGTTCCTGCAGTGTCGGTGCCGCTGCGGCAATTGCGTTACGCGTCAGGTAGCCCAGAACGGTACCGATGGTCACCAGTCCGATCATGTACCAGCGCAAGCCTTTGATCTTGAACATGTTAAATATCTCTCCGAGTGTAATTACCGCAACGAATACCGTTATCAGTCTGCTGCGATAGGTGTCGACCACGCTGAAAGTGACGGAGCGCTTCTATGCACCCCGGTCAAAACCTGCGGGAGTTGCCGCCTGGCCGGTTGCCCTGCCGCCGGGCACAGCTGGCGGGCTGCGACGGCGATCCCGCCGTACGCGTTTATTGTTTTCCGGTGGGGTTCAACCTGGTTGACGATATTGAGATTGAATCCCCTCATCAGGCAGCGCTACAATAATTTGTCATACCAATTTAAAAGTTGAGTGATATCACAAAACCATTATTTTGCTGGGGAATAAAATAATCTGGCCGACAAACAGGGCCTCCTGAGGCGGTGAAAGCGTAAAAATGGTGTAATTGAAAGCGATTTCTGTCATTTTTGAGATCATGACCTCACTAATGATGTAGGTTATTGCAGATAATTGGTGTGATATCTTTGTAATCGTGACCGCGTTTTGGTTGGCAAATGTAGTGTGAGGAAGCGAACATGCCCCAGTTTTTAAGTGAAGATTTTTTGTTGGATACTGAGTTTGCCCGTCGGCTGTATCATGAATTTGCAGCGGATCAGCCTATTTTTGATTACCACTGCCATTTGCCGCCTGCGCAGATTGCCGAGAATTATCGCTTTAAAAACCTGTATGACATCTGGTTGAAGGGTGACCATTACAAATGGCGTGCCATGCGTACCAATGGTGTACCAGAGCGTTTTTGTACTGGTGACGCCAGCGACTGGGAGAAATTTGAAGCCTGGGCTGCTACCGTCCCGCACACCATCGGTAACCCGCTGTATCACTGGACGCACCTGGAACTGCGCCGTCCATTCGGCATCACCGGCACACTGTTGTCGCCGTCTACCGCTAAAGACATCTGGAACCGCACCAACGCACTGTTGGAACGTGATGAGTTCAGCGCTCGTGGCATCATGCAGCAGATGAACGTCAAAATGGTCGGTACCACCGATGACCCGATTGATGACCTACAGCATCACAAAGCGGTGGCTGAAGATAAAACCTTCTCCATCAAAGTGCTGCCGAGCTGGCGTCCGGATAAAGCCTTCAATATCGAACAGGCGACGTTTAACGACTATATGGCGAAGCTCGGTGAAGTGTCTGATACCGATATCCGTCGTTTCAGCGATTTGCAGGCCGCGCTGACCAAACGTCTGGACCACTTCGCCGCACACGGCTGTAAAGTGTCCGACCACGCGCTGGACGTGGTGCTGTACGCCGACGCAGATGAAGCCACACTGGATGGCATTCTGGCTCGCCGCCTGTCCGGCGCGACCCTGAGTGAACACGAAGTGGCGCAGTTCAAAACCGCGGTACTGGTATGGCTGGGGGCTGAATACGCCCGTCGCGGCTGGGTACAGCAGTATCACATCGGTGCGCTGCGTAACAACAACCTGCGCCAGTTCAACCTGCTGGGCCCGGATGTGGGCTTCGATTCCATCAACGACCGCCCGCTGGCGCAAGAGCTGTCGCGTCTGCTCAGTAAGCAGAATGAAGAAAACCTGCTGCCGAAAACCATCCTGTACTGCCTGAACCCGCGTGATAACGAAGTGCTGGGCACCATGATCGGTAACTTCCAGGGGGAAGGGATGCCGGGCAAGATGCAGTTCGGTTCCGGCTGGTGGTTCAACGATCAGAAAGACGGTATGCAACGTCAGATGACACAACTGGCGCAACTGGGCCTGCTGAGCCGCTTCGTCGGTATGTTGACCGACAGCCGTAGTTTCCTGTCCTACACCCGCCATGAGTACTTCCGTCGCATTCTGTGCCAGATGATCGGCCGTTGGGTGGAAGACGGCGAAGCGCCGGGCGACCTGCCGTTGCTGGGCGAGATGGTGAAAAATATCTGTTTCGATAACGCCAAAAATTATTTCGGTATCGAGTTGTAAGAAAAAGGGAGGACGGGCCCGTCTCGGGCCCGTCTGTCAATGTGGTGATTTCGGGCTGGCGCAGGGTGCTGAATCTGCCGCCCTGACGCTGTCGTGCTGACCTGACGCTGTTTAATGATCTGATGGCTGTACCGACTGGCGTTTGTCCCGAAGTGTCGTGTTCTGAGGTAGCTTGTTAATGCAAACGCTTAATCGTCGTGATTTTCCTGGCCGTCGTCATCCTGACCGCGTTATTCAATTTGGTGAAGGCAATTTCCTGCGCGCCTTTATTGACTGGCAACTGGATCTGTTGAATGAACATACTGATCTGGATGCGGGTATTGTTGTGGTTCGTCCGATTGATACCGATTTCCCTCCTGCTCTGGATACCCAGGATGGGCTGTATACCACCATTATTCGCGGCCTGAACGAACAGGGTGACGCGGTGCGCGAGCCACGCCTTATCCGCTCGGTTAACCGTGAAATCAACGTGTACCGTCAGTTTGATGAGTATCTGGCGCTGGCACATGACGCCAACATCCGTTTTGTGTTTTCAAACACCACGGAAGCCGGTATTAGCTACCATGCTGATGACAAACTGACTGACACGCCGCCAGCCAGCTTCCCGGCGAAGTTGACCCGCCTGCTGTTCGAACGCTTCAACCATTTTAATGGCGCCGCCGATAAAGGCTGGGTGCTGCTGCCGTGCGAATTGATTGATTACAACGGCGAAAAACTCAAAGAACTGGTGTTGCGTTATGCGGCGCAATGGGCGCTGCCGGCTGCGTTCACCACCTGGCTCAACGAGCACAACACCTTCTGTTCAACGCTGGTGGACCGCATTGTGACGGGCTATCCGCGCAATGAAGTGGACGCGTTACAACAGGAGCTGGGTTATCAGGACACCTTCCTGGATACCGCTGAGTACTTCTATCTGTTCGTGATTCAGGGGCCGCAATGGCTGGCGGAAGAACTGCGCCTGAACCAACTGAAACTGAACGTACGCATTGTTGATGACATCAAGCCGTATAAAGAGCGCAAGGTGGCCATTCTGAACGGTGCCCACACCGCGCTGGTGCCGGTGGCGTTTCTGGCAGGCCTCGATACCGTGGGCGAATCGATGAATGATGCCCAGATAGGCAAATTTGTCGAAACCACCATTGCCGAAGAGATCGTACCGGTACTGGATTTACCACATGACGAGCTGATGTCGTTTGCCGAGGCGGTACTGAGCCGTTTCAGAAACCCGTTCATTCAGCATCAGTTGCTGTCTATCGCCCTGAACGGCATGACCAAATTCCGTACCCGCATTCTGCCGCAACTGTTGATGTACCGTGAACGTCATAACGCGTTGCCCAAGCGCCTGACGTTTGCGCTGGCGGCGTTGATTGCGTTTTATCGCGGCGAGCGCAACGATGACCGCTATCCGTTGCAGGACGACGCCCACTGGCTGGAGCGTTACGAAGTGCTGTGGAGCGGCGTGCGTGCCGGTACCACGTCGCTGGCGCAGGTGGTGAACGCCGTGCTGAGCGATGCGGAACACTGGGAGCAGGATTTGACGCTGGTGCCCGGTCTGGCGGCGCTGGTCACCGAACAACTGCAGGCTATCGTTGAGCGCGGCATGCGCGATGCGTTAGCAGGTTATTGCTAATCGCATAAGGTCGTCCCCATGCAGAGCATCATTAAAATTCACTCACTGGACAATGTCGCCGTTGCCTTGCGCGATCTGGAACAGGGCGAGACGGTGTCGGTTGGTGATGTCACCCTGGCGTTGCCGCAGGCGGTGGCGCGCGGGCATAAATTCGCCCTCAAGACGATTGCGTCAGGCGAGATGATCGTGAAATACGGTCTGCCGATTGGTCATGCACTGGCGGCGATTGCCGCAGGTGAGCACATCCACTCTCAGAACGCGAAAACCAACCTGAGCGATCTGGATGAATACCACTATCAGCCGGAGTTCATCAGTCTGCCGGAGCAGATGGCGGATCGTGAAGTGCAGATTTACCGCCGTAAAAACGGCGACGTCGGGATCCGTAACGAATTGTGGATCCTGCCGACCGTCGGTTGCGTCAACGGTATCGCCCGTCAGATCCAGCAGCGTTTCCTCAAGGAAACCCATGACGCGGAAGGTATCGACGGCGTGTATTTGTTTACCCACCCGTTCGGTTGTTCGCAATTGGGTCAGGACCATGAAAATACCCGTACCATGCTGCAAAACATGGTGCGCCACCCGAACGCCGGGGCGGTATTGGTGATTGGTCTGGGGTGTGAGAACAATCAGGTGTCCGCGTTTCGTGACACGCTGGGCGAGTACGACGCCGATCGCGTTAACTTCATGATCTGCCAGCAGCAGGAAGATGAAGTAGAAGCCGGTCTGGAACGCCTGCACCAGTTGTATCAGGTGATGCGTGACGATCGCCGTGAGCCGGGTAAACTGAGCGAGCTGAAATTTGGTCTGGAGTGCGGCGGTTCGGATGGGCTGTCTGGTATTACCGCCAACCCGCTGCTGGGACGGTTCTCTGATTATCTCATCGCCAACGGCGGCACGACGGTGCTGACCGAAGTGCCGGAAATGTTCGGTGCCGAACGTATTCTGATGAGCCGCTGCCGTGATGAGAGCACATTCGAGAAAACCGTGCATATGGTCAATGATTTTAAACAGTATTTCATTGAACATAACCAGCCGATTTACGAGAACCCATCGCCAGGCAACAAAGCAGGTGGTATCACTACGCTGGAGGAGAAATCCCTCGGTTGTACCCAGAAAGCCGGGCAGAGCAAGGTGGTGGACGTGCTCAAGTATGGTGAGCGCCTGCATACGCCGGGGTTGAACCTGCTGAGCGCGCCGGGTAACGACGCGGTGGCGACCAGTGCGCTGGCCGGTGCAGGATGCCATATGGTGCTGTTCAGTACCGGTCGCGGTACGCCTTACGGCGGCTTTGTGCCGACGGTGAAACTGGCGACCAACACCGAACTGGCGCAGAAGAAACCGCACTGGATCGATTTTGACGCCGGGCGTCTGATTCATGGGATGTCGATGGATGAGCTGCTGTCGCAGTTTGTTGAGCTGATTGTCGAGATAGCCAACGGTAAACTGGCGAAAAACGAAATCAACGACTTCCGCGAACTGGCGATATTTAAGAGCGGTGTAACGTTATAAAACCGATCGTGATAAGCCTGGCGTTGTAAATCTAAACGATTTCACATAAAATAAAACGGCGTTTCATTATTTGAACGCCGTTTTTTCATCATGGCGCTTTAAGGCAGGAATCATGACTTCTTACGTGTTTGCCCAGGCTGTTGGTGTACTGGCTTTTTTTGTCGGTATCACCATGTTTTTCAACCGCAGTGAAAAAAAATTCAAAATCCAACTCTCCGTCTATAGCGCGGTTATCGCCTGCCATTTCTTCCTGATGGGCGCGAACGCGGCAGGCATCAGTGCTCTGCTCAATTCAGGCCGTACATTAGTGACCCTGAAAACCAGCAATATCGTGGTGATGTTCGTGTTTATCGCCCTGACGCTGTCGCTCGGGTTGCCGGGCGTAAAACACCCGATGGAACTGTTGCCGATTATCGGTACGGTGTGCAGTACCTGGGCATTGTTCCGTGCACACGGACTGACGACCCGTTGCATCATCTGGTGTTCGACCGCGCTGTGGGTGACACACAATATCTGGTTGGGGTCGATTGGTGGCTCGTTGATCGAAGCCAGTTTTCTGGTGATAAACGGCTTCAATATCATCCGCTTCTGGCGTATGCAGCGTAACGGTATCGACCCGTTCAGGGTGGATGAGCCGCACTCTTCTACCAAAAGTGCCTGAGAACATCTACCAAAAGCGCCTGAGAACCGCGCCTGAAAAAAGAACCCGACACACCTAAAAAATGCCCCGTCTTCAGACGGGGCGCGTAGCGTGATAGGGCGACGTTGACAGGATGGCGTTACTGTCCGGCGCGCCGGTTAACCCAGATGTTGATAAGGATGGTGACCAGCAGGATAGCGGCCACCACGCTGAGTGAAATGGCGACGGGAATGTGAAACAGGTCTATCAGCATCATCTTGATGCCGATGAACACGAGGATCACCGCCAGACCGTATTTCAGCATAGAGAACTTTTGTGCCACGCCCGCCAGCAGGAAGTACATGGCGCGCAACCCTAAAATGGCGAACAGGTTTGACGTCAACACGATGAACGGGTCGGTGGTGACGGCGAAAATCGCTGGGATACTGTCTACCGCGAAGATGACATCACTGATTTCCACCATCACCAGCACCAGAAATAGCGGTGTGGCGTACAGCAAGCCGTTCTGTCGGATGAAAAAACGATCGCCTTGCAGGGTGTCGGTCATTCGCAGGTGACCGCGTAGCCAGCGCACGACCGGTTTCTCGCCGATGGCGGCGTCGTCTTCTTTCGCCAGCGCCATTTTAAGCCCGGTTATCAGCAGGAACGCCCCAAACAGGTATAGCAGCCACTGGAACTGAGAAACCAGCCAGCTACCGGCAAACACCATGATAGTACGCAGGACTATCGCCCCCAGTACGCCATACACCAGTACCCGGCGCTGATACTGCGCGGGGATGGAAAAATAGCTGAATAGCATCAGCCAGACAAACACGTTGTCGACGGCCAGTGCTTTTTCAATCAGGTAACCGGTAAAGAACGCCAGTGCCTGAGCATCGGCCACATCGCGGCCTGCCGTACCGCTGAGATACCACCAGAAGCCAAAGTTGAACAACAGTGAGAGACTGACCCACACCAGCGACCAGACGGCGGCCTGTTTAAACGTCATCACCGTCGAGCCTTTCTTGCCCTGATAAAACAGGTCAATAGCCAGCATGATTACCACGATGATGGCGAAGCTGCTCCACAGCAGCGGGGTTCCTATCGTTACCATAACAGTATCCTTTAGTGCCTTTCCCATGAGGAAGTGTGTTCTGGCCCAGTTGTCAGAAAACAAAACGGCCTGTGTCAGAAGGCACAGGCCGTTTGCTATTCACTATGCTGCAAATGGACCTCGCCTGCTGGCAAGGTCTCACTTACAACTTAATGCGGATAAAGTCATTAAGGTTGCCTGGTAACCGAGTGCGCTTGCACTGTAATGACGATTAACCAGCGAGAAGTTACTCCCCTTTGCACGACAAAAGATAGGATAGCTTCTGTACAGGGTCAACCCCTGGCTTGCCACGCATGACAATCTGATGCGTTCATGTACACCGCAATGGCCTGATACCTCAGTATAATAGAGCGTAGAGGTAACGAACTGTCCTACGTTGCCGGAAAACCATTTACTGCGACGCTGTTTTAAGGGATAAACAGCGCCAGATTTTGTATTGCAGGAGAGGCCATGAGCCAACTTGAGCTGGAAACACATAACCTGACGCTGGTCCGCTACCCGCAGTCTGAACGTGAATCATTGTTGCAGGCATGGGAAGCGGCGGATGAGTATCTGTTGCGGGAACTGGCGACGATGCCGATTGGCCCCGGTCCCTGGCTGATTTTCAACGATGCGTTCGGTGCACTGGCCTGTGGCTTGCAGTCGCAGGCACCTTATTGCATCAGCGACTCGTTCCTTAGTCAGTTGGCGACCCGACATAACCTGTCGCTCAATGGTTACGCGCCGGAGTCGGTCACGTTGCAAGACAGTCTCTCCCCATTGCCGAGCGCACCGGCACTGGTAGTGTTGAAAGTGCCGAAAACGCTGGCGTTGCTGGAGCATCAATTGCGCCAGTTACGGGAGGTGGTGACGCCGCAAACCGTGATTATCGCAGGGGCGAAAGCGCGTGATATTCACACTTCTACGCTGCAACTGTTCGAGCAAATTCTGGGGCCGACCCGTACCTCGCTGGCATGGAAAAAGGCCCGCTTGATTCACTGTCAGCCACAAGCGCGTGTTATCGATGACAACCTGGTGGACAGCAACCCGGTGATAACGGTCTGGCCGCTGGATGAGGCCGCCAGTCCTATCCACAATGCTCGTATTCATAATTACGCCAACGTTTTTTCCCGCAGCGGGCTGGATATCGGCGCGCGGTTTTTTATGCAACATCTGCCAGAGCAACTGGACGGTAAAATCGTTGATTTAGGTTGCGGCAATGGCGTGATTGGATTGACTGCGCTGGCGCTGAACCCGCAGGCATCGGTCAGCTTTTTCGACGAGTCTTATATGGCGGTGGCTTCCAGCCAGCGCAATGTGGAAGACAACCGGCCGCAGGATAGGGACCGCAGCAGCTTTGTCGTGAACCATGCACTGGCAGGCGTCGGCCCGGATAGTCAGCAGACGATACTGTGTAATCCGCCGTTTCACCAGCAACAAGCGATCACCGATGACATTGCCTGGCAGATGTTTGTTGATGCGCGTCGTTGTCTGACGGTAGGTGGGGAGTTGCGGATAGTCGGCAACCGTCATCTGGATTATTTTCACAAGCTGAAACGGCTGTTTGGCAACTGCCAGAACGTTGCCAGCAATGCGAAATTCGTCGTGCTGCGCTCGGTGAAAACCCGGTGATTCCGAATGGCATTTGTTGTCGCACGGGACTGTCATTATAATCCGCAGGTTACGTCAGAGAAGGCACGTCAGAAGGAACCCCCATGTGTATCGAAGAGTTGGAATCACGGCTGGAAAGCGCATTGCAGGCGCTGGAGGCCAGTGTCAGCCGACAACAGCAGATCTGGCAGCGCGACTATCAGCAGCTCCACGTGCAACTGATACAGGCGCGTCAGCGCGAAGCGGACTTGTGCGCCAGAATCAATGAGCTGGTGACCAGGGTCAACATGATGGATCAGTCCCCTGAACGTAATCCGTTATTGCAGAAAATTAATCTGATCCGTGCCCATCTGGACGCACTGGCCAACGAGGCTGCGGCGTTTTATCGTTCTCTGCCCTGACGAGTGGTCAGGGCAGAACTGTTTTATTTTTGGTATTATTATTGTTGGTAATTATATTTGTTTTTTATTTTCCTGAATGGATTAATATTTTATTTATAATTTAATTGTCTTCTTTGTTTTTTCTTTTTGTATGTGTTTTTTTGAGGGGGGTATACTGTCCGTTGTGCAGTAAGTGAGCCAATACTAAAATAATGAACGTCATAAATTCCTGTTGTAGGGTAAATATGTCTGAATTATCAGGCAAGAAAAAAGAGAGCCCTTCTCTTTTTATTCATTCATCTATACCCAAATTAGTTCGAGTTACAGAAAAGCAGCAATTGAGTGCATTCTCGTGAGCTTATTCTGGTAAGTCTCTGGGGTAAGTAAACACAGCCAACGCACCTGTAACCTGAAGTATGGCGGGATATTTCGACAGGAGCATTATTATGGCCTATCCAACTACTGGCACTTCCGGTATGGTCGGTTTTGCAAAAGCGGGCGGCACCACTGGTGGTGTCGGCGGTACTGTGGTTTCGATTACCAGTCTGAGCGACCTGAAAACCCATGTGGCGGGAACAGATGCGAAAATTCTGGTGATTAATGCCAATATCAGTGCCAGCGCATTAACCAAGGTATCGCTGGGGGCGAATAAATCGATTATTGGTTCTTATAGCAGTAATACGCTGACCAATATTCATTTTCGCAGTACGTCGAGTTCGAAGAATATTATTTTTCAAAATCTGACGTTTAAACATACCAGCACTATCAACGGTAATGACGATATTCAGATTTACCTCACGAGCGGTAGTAAATACTGGCTGGATCACCTCACTTTCCCTGGCCACGATTATACGCTGACCGACGGTGGACTGGATAAACTGATTTATATCGGAGACAAAGCCGATTACATCACCATTAGCAATTGCCTGTTTAAAAACCATGAATACGGATTGATCTTAGGTTATCCGCAGGATGGCAGCAGCAATGGTTCCACTTACGACGGTTACCCTCACCTGACTATTTGCCACTGCTATTTCAGCAATATCTACGTGCGCGCGCCGGGGTTGATGCGTTACGGCTATTTCCACGCCTATAACAACTTCATCGACAAATACCAACTGGGGTTCACACTGGCACAGAATGCCAAGATTGTGTCCGAATATAACTATTTTGGTACTACCAGCAGCAGTAACAAAGGGATGCTGGACGACAAAGGGAACGGGACGTTTACCGATACCGGTAGTACACCGTCCATTACCAACCAAACCTCGTCGGCCAGCAAGTGGACGCCGTCCTCCAATTACAGTTACACGTTGAAGACGGTTTCTGAGGCCAAAACCTTTGCCCAGAAATACGCTGGGGTACAAAGCAGTAGCCTGACTTTCGGCGGATAAGCGAGACTCACGGGCTGGCGACAGCCCGTTTTTACTCATTCCCTGATAACGTCATGTTGGGTAGCTCAATACCTGATTGCTCACCCCTTGAACGCACCAGATCTTAACGCTAAGGTAAGTGCCTCCCTGTCGCCCCAGGTTTAACCATGATTACCCTTGCCCTGATTGATGATCATCTTATTGTCCGTTCTGGTTTTGCCCAATTGCTGGGGCTGGAGCCCGATATGCAGATAGTCGGGGAGTTCGGCTCCGGGCGCGAGGCGCTGGCGGGATTGCCGGGGCGGGGGGCTCAGGTGTGTATCTGTGATATTTCTATGCCCGATTGCACTGGGCTTGAACTGCTTAGCCAACTTCCGAAGGGGATGGCGGTGATTATGCTGTCGGTGCACGATAGCCCGGCACTGATTGAGCAGGCGCTGAATGCTGGCGCGCGTGGTTTTCTCTCTAAGCGTTGCAGCCCGGATGAACTGATTGCCGCCGTGCGTACCGTGGCGGGTGGCGGGTGTTATCTGACGCCGGATATCGCCCTGAAACTGGCGTCCGGCAGGCGGGATCCCTTGACGCGTCGCGAACGCCAGGTGGCGGAAAAACTGGCGCAGGGGATGGCGGTGAAAACCATCGCTGCAGAGTTGGGGTTGTCGCCAAAAACCGTTCACGTTCATCGCGCCAACCTGATGGAAAAACTGGGCGTCAGCAATGACGTGGAACTGGCCCGACGCATGTTTGATGGTTGGTGATGCGCCCGATTGTCACCTGGCTCATTGCCGCTTTCGCCAGCAGTTTTATCTTTTGCGCCGCGTGGTTTTGCCTGTGGAGCATCAGCCTGCATCTGGTTGCGCGCCCGGATCTGGCGGTGTTGCTGTTTCCTTTCGGTTTGCGGCAGGGGTTGATGCTGCAATCGCCACGTCGTTTCTGGCCGGTGTTGCTGGCGAGCGAATGGCTGTTGCTGGTCTGGCTTGCAAATGAAGTCGCGTTGACTCATCTCCCGTTGTTGTTAACGGGCAGCATACTGGCGTTGCTGCCGGTGATGCTGGCATCCCGACAGGCCCGTCAGGATGACTGGCACACGCTGCTGTTGCAAGGCGGTGCGCTGATTGCAGCCGCGTTGTTGCAATCCCTGCCGTGGCTTGGCCACAGTGAAGACTCACTGACCGTGTTATTGCTAACGCTGACCGGTGGGCTGACGCTCTCGCCGACTTGTTTGCTTATCTGGCATTACCTGTCCAGCTCGACCTGGCTACCGCTGGGGCCATCGCTGGTGTCGCAGCCGGTGAACTGGCGTGGGCGTCATCTGCTGTGGTATCTGCTGCTGTTTGTGGTCAGTCTGGGGCTGCAACTGGGGCTACCGGCGGATTTGTCGCGCTTTACCCCGTTTTGTCTGGCGCTGCCGATCATCGCGCTGGCCTGGCATTATGGCTGGCAGGGGGCGCTGATTGCCACGTTAATGAATGCGATTGCGCTTATCGCCAGCCAGACCTGGCATGAGCATCCGGTGGATTTATTGCTCTCGTTGCTGGCTCAGAGCCTGACCGGGTTATTGCTCGGTGCGGGTATCCAGCGCTTGCGTGAACTGAATGTGTCGCTGCAAAACCAACTGGCGCGTAATCGCCGTCTGGCGGAACGCCTGCTGGAGATGGAGGAATACGTGCGACGCGATGTCGCACGGGAATTGCATGACGATATTGGTCAGACGATAACCGCCATTCGCACACAGGCGGGTATTCTTCAGCGGCTGGCCCCGGAAAGCCGCCATGTCCGTCAAAGTAGCACGCTCATTGAGCAATTATCGCTGAGTGTGTATGACTCGGTGCGGCGATTGATGGGGCGTTTGCGCCCGCGCCAGTTGGACGACCTCACGCTGGAACAGGCGGTACGTTCGTTGATGCGCGAGATGGAGCTGGAAGAGCAGGGGATCATCAGCCACCTCGACTGGCATATCGACGAAGCGTCGCTCGGTGAAGGGTTGCGGGTCACGCTGTTTCGCGTCTGTCAGGAAGGGTTAAATAATATTGTCAAACACGCCAACGCCAGTGCGGTGACGCTACAGGCCTGGCAGCAGGATGAACGCCTGATGCTGGTTATCGAGGACGACGGTTGCGGGCTGCCGCCCGGCTCCGGTTCGGGTGGGTTTGGTCTGCTTGGGATGCGTGAGCGCGTGAGCGCGCTGGGTGGCACCCTGCAACTTTCCTGTACTCACGGTACGCGTGTCACCGTCAGTGTGCCGTTGTCTGCCAGCAAGGAGTCTTGATGTCCGGCTTCCCTCACCCCCGTTTCTCCCTCATCCGGTTCCTGAATATTCCCGCCAGCGCACCGCCGCTGCGCGACCGTCAGGCGATTGACGACACCTATCGTTACTGGCGTCGTCATATCCTGATTACGCTGTATCTGGGCTATGCGCTGTTTTACTTCACCCGGAAAAGTTTTAACGCCGCGGTGCCGGAGATCCTCGCCAGTGGGTTAATGGCGCGCACGGATATCGGGCTGTTGGCCACGTTATTTTATGTGACATACGGGGCGTCGAAATTCCTGTCGGGTGTGGTGAGTGACCGTTCCAATGCCCGCTATTTTATGGGGATGGGGCTGCTGGCGACCGGCGTGACCAATATTTTGTTTGGCTTTTCCTCATCGCTGTGGGCGTTTGCGACATTGTGGATGGCGAATGCCTTTTTCCAGGGCTGGGGCGCGCCGGTATGCGCCAGACTGCTCACCAGTTGGTATTCGCGCACCGAGCGTGGCGGCTGGTGGGCGCTGTGGAATACGGCGCATAACGTGGGTGGCGCGGTGATCCCGATGGTGGTGGGGGCGGCGACACTGCATTACGGCTGGCGCGCCGGGATGATGATCGCCGGAACGCTCGCGATCGCCGCCGGGTTGTTTTTATGCTGGCGGCTACGTGATAAGCCGCAGACGCTTGGTCTGCCGCATGTCGGGGAATGGCGGCAGGATGCGCTGGAGATAGCGCAACAGCAGGAAGGCGCTGGCTTGTCACACCGGGAGATTCTGCATAAGTATGTGTTCACTAACCCATACATCTGGCTACTGGCGTGCTGTTACGTGCTGGTGTACGTGGTGCGCGCCGCCATTAACGACTGGGGCAACCTTTACATGTCGGAAACGCTGGGGGTGGATCTGGTGACAGCGAACTCGGCGGTGACCATGTTTGAGCTGGGCGGGTTTATCGGCGCACTGGTAGCCGGGTGGGGGTCGGACAAAGTGTTTAACGGCAACCGCGGCCCGATGAACCTGATTTTTGCCGCTGGCATTTTGTTGTCTGTCGGCTCGTTGTGGCTGATGCCATTCGCCAGCTATGTGATGCAGGCTACCTGTTTCTTTACCACCGGGTTCTTCGTTTTTGGCCCGCAGATGCTCATCGGCATGGCGGCGGCTGAATGTTCTCACAAAGATGCTGCCGGTGCAGCCACCGGGTTTGTCGGGTTGTTTGCCTATTTGGGGGCGTCGCTGTCGGGCTGGCCGCTGGCGCGTATCATGGACATCTGGCACTGGACCGGTTTTTTCGCGGTCATTGCCGTCGCGGGCGGCATCTCTGCACTGTTGTTACTGCCTTTCCTGCGTGCGTCGTCGCCGCGAACCACAGCAGATGTCGCGCGAACAGATGTAGTATGAGCAGATGTAGCATGAACCGATATAGCGTGATTCGCTTCACCCTTTTCCTCTGAACCGGCAAAAACCGGGAAAATTTCCTAGTTTAAGCAGGACGTTCCCTCAAGCCCGTGGTGTTAGGGCTTCTTACAATGTGGGCGAAAAGATCACTGCGGGTCGCAAGGCCGCAGGCTATCCCGTCCCGTAAGAGGAAACATCATGCTTAACTTTTTAACCCAGGTGCGTCGCCCGACGCTGGATTTGCCGCTCGATGTGCGGCGAAAAATGTGGTTTAAGCCGTTCATGCAGTCTTATCTGGTGGTATTCATCGGCTACCTGACCATGTATTTGATCCGTAAAAACTTTAACATCGCTCAAAATGACATGATCGGCACCTATGGGCTGAGCATGACGCAGCTTGGCATGATTGGTCTGGGCTTTTCGATAACCTACGGCGTGGGTAAAACACTGGTGTCCTATTACGCCGACGGTAAAAACACCAAGCAGTTTCTGCCGTTTATGCTGATCTTGTCGGCGATTTGCATGCTCGGTTTCAGTGCCAGCATGGGAACCGGTTCCGTCAGCCTGTTTTTGATGATCGCGTTTTATGCGCTGAGTGGGTTCTTCCAGAGTACCGGCGGGTCATGCAGCTATTCCACGATTACCAAGTGGACGCCACGCCGCAAGCGCGGCACCTATCTGGGGCTGTGGAATATTTCCCATAACCTCGGCGGTGCGGGGGCCGCCGGTGTCGCTTTGTTCGGTGCCAACTATCTGTTCGACGGCCATGTCATCGGTATGTTTATTTTCCCGTCTATCATCGCCTTGGTTGTCGGCTTCATTGGCCTGCGGTTTGGCAGTGACTCACCGGAATCCTACGGCTTGGGAAAAGCAGAGGAGCTGTTTGATGAAGCTATCTCTGACGAAGACAAAGAAGCCGAGGACGGCACCATGACCAAATGGCAGATCTTCGTCGAGTACGTGCTGAAAAATAAAGTGATTTGGCTGCTGTGTTTCTCCAATATCTTCCTGTACGTGGTGCGCATCGGTATCGATCAGTGGTCCACGGTGTATGCCTATCAGGAGCTGAAGTTACCGAAAGCTGTCGCCATTCAGGGTTTCACCCTGTTTGAAGCCGGTGCGCTGGTGGGAACGTTGTTGTGGGGCTGGCTGTCGGATTTGGCGAACGGCCGCCGTGGACTGGTTGCCTGTATCGCGCTGGCGCTGATCATCGTCACGCTGGGGGTCTATCAGCATGCCAGCAACCAGTATGTTTACCTGTCGTCGCTGTTTGCGCTGGGCTTTCTGGTGTTCGGCCCACAGTTGCTGATTGGCGTAGCCGCCGTTGGGTTTGTACCGAAGAAAGCCATCGGCGCTGCGGATGGTATTAAAGGTACCTTCGCTTACCTGATTGGTGACAGTTTCGCCAAGCTGGGTTTGGGCATGATAGCCGATGGCACCCCGATTTTCGGGCTGACCGGCTGGGCGGGAACGTTTGCCGCGCTCGATGCCGCCGCTATCGGCTGTATCTGCCTGATGGCGATGGTCGCTGTGATGGAAGAGCGCAAAATCCGCCGTGAAAAACATCTTCGTCAGACGCAAACCGCCTGATAAACATCGCGTGGTCGGGCGTTAACGAAAAGGCAGAGTGATTGACCACCCTGCCTTTTTCTCATTCTGGCGTGTTGCTTACGCAATACTTCCGCTTTCTCCACAATTGGCGCAATTGTGAATATCTCCCTTGCAAACCTTTACCCTGACTCTCGGTTAACTGAATTTCACCGACCTATACTGCATCGCAAAGGTTGATGCATTACAGGTTGACGCACTGTGGTGTGTTGATAATTAAAACCGTAACGTGAAGGAAGGTCTTATGTCTAAATTAACCGTGATTATGATTGCCTCTGCACTGGCGCTGAGTAGCGCCGGGTTCGCCCACGCTCAGGATACCACCCCGCCGGATCAGGGCGGACGCATGATGAAACATCATGACGGCGCGCGTGGCGAACGCGGCATGGAGGAAAACATGATGTTCAAGGGGCTGAACCTGACTGATGAGCAGCGCCAGAAAATGCGCGACATTATGGCGAATGCGAAAAAGGATCGTGAACGTCCTTCGCCAGAGCATCGTGCGCAATGGCACAGCCTGATTGCAGCTGACAGTTTTGATAAAGCCAAAGCGGAAGCAGTGGTCAATAGCATGGTCGAGGCCAACAAAGCCCATATGCTGACTCGTCTGGAGATTCAGAACAAAATGTACAACGTGCTGACGCCGGAACAGAAAAAGCAGTTTAACGACAATTTTGCCAAACACCAGCAAGAACCCGCTGCACCGAAAGCGCCGTAATCACGGTAACAGGATCTCATCGAAACGCGCCCTGGGGCGCGTTTCTTTTTTTGTGGCGGACAAAGGGGGCAGTGGAAAACACGGGGCTCAGGTCGTAAAGCGGTCGGATGACTTTGACAGGCAGAAAGCACGATGTTGCGCCGATCTCTTGCGTTCAGACAGGTTTTTTCCCATCAGCACTTTTCAATCACCCGTTCTTGCTCTATCAATAGCGCGTCATTGTGATTCAAGGAGTGCTGTTCATGGCGTCTTTCGCCCTAAAATCCGTTCTCTTTCTCGGTGTTCTTGGCGTGCTGAGCGCCTGTAAACCGCAATCATCCGCTGAAAATTCGCGCCCGTTTACCACCTTTGAAGGTAAAACCATGGGCACGTTCTATAGCGTGAAGATAAGCGGGGCGTTGCCGGAAAGCAGCCAGCAGTTGCAACAGGAAGTCGATGCGTTGCTGGAGCAGGCGAACAACGAGATTTCCACGTACCGTAGTGATTCGGTTTTATCCCGTTTTAACCGCTACGTTGGGACAGACCCTCAGCCAATCAGTAACGGCATGGCGGATATTATTCTGGCCGCACAGCGTATCGGCCGGGCAACCGGCGGGGCGATGGATATCACGGTAGGGCCGCTGGTTAACCTGTGGGGGTTCGGGCCGCAGAAGCAGCCGACCAGGGTACCCAGCCAGCAACAGATTGATGAGGCGCGGCATAAAGTGGGGCTAAACCACCTGCGTCTGATCAGTAATAATCAGGGCGAATGGCTGCAAAAAGATCTGCCCGATATGTATGTGGATCTCTCCACGCTGGGCGAGGGATACGGCGCTGAGTTGCTGGCGCAACTGATGACCCGTAAAGGCATCACCAATTATCTGGTGTCGGTCGGCGGGGCGATTTCCAGTCGAGGTGTCAACGGTCAGGGACAACCCTGGCGGGTCGCTATTCAGAAACCCACCGATAAAGAAAACGCGATTCAGGCCGCGGTTGACCTGCAGGGCTACGGTATCAGTACCTCCGGTAGTTATCGCAATTATTTCGAGCAGGATGGCAAGCGCTACTCTCATATCATCGACCCGGCTACGGGGCGGCCGATTACCCATCAGTTGGTTTCCGCCACCGTGATTGCCAGAACGGCGCTGGAAGCCGATGGCTGGGATACCGGGTTGATGGTGCTGGGCACCGAAAAAGCGTTGAAGCTAGCGGAACAGCAGGGACTGGCGGTTTACCTGATTACCAAAACCGATAAAGGATTTGAGGCGGTGATGACCCCGCAGTTCAAGGCGTTTTTGTTACCGACGCCATAAGGCTTGTCGATGCGATAAGTTTTATTGACGTTATAAGCCTTCCTGATGCCTGATGGTTTCCTTCAGGCGTCGGGTTTGGGAAGATGTTTTATTACGGGCACTGGACAGATAAAATAAAGCACCGAAATACGAATCGCCATGATTTCATGCTAACCCCCATGAGTGGATTTTTATTTTACGGTTAATGATTATGAACCGGTGTTTTATTTATTAGAGGCAATTTGTCATATTTTTTTCTGGTGTTGACCCTGCTGTTACCGCTTTCGCAAACCCTGTTCTCCTGCCACCGTTATGCTTAGCGCCAAAGCCGTCTTCTGGCGCATGATGCCTTCGTCAGCCCCTTGCTGTCTCATGTCATCGTTTTTCTTGCTCAGGTAAATGAAGCGTTACCTTATTTAAAATAAATGTGAACAACTTATTTTCCCTTTTACCAGGCTTTAAACAACACGATGACATAATAGTGGTTTATTAGTTAATTAACTAAATTGATTATTTAGAAACTAAAAAGCCAATCATATTAACGCTATGACATCGGCCCATTAAGAAAAATCAAAAACAATAAACCGATAACCCATTCAAAGCCTATAAAACATTGGTAATTTATGGAGTCTCTTATGAGCGTTAATAACCAGGTATTCAGTCCGTTTACCTTGCCTAACGGCGTCGAACTTAAAAATCGTCTGCTGATGGCACCGATGACCACCTGTACCGGCTTTTATGACGGTACCGTCACCAGGGAACTGGTGGAGTACTATCAGGTGCGTGCCGGTAGTATCGGGGCGGTGATCGTGGAGTGCTGCTTTATCGACGATAAAGGGCTGGCATTTCCGGGCGCCATCGGTATCGACCACGACAATAAAATCGCCGGGCTTGCAAAAATCGCCTCTGCCATCAAGGAGAAAGGCTCAAAGGCTATTTTGCAAATCTACCACGGCGGTCGCATGGTGGAGCCGAAACTGATTGGCGGACGTTCACCGGTTGGGCCCAGTGCAGTGGCCGCACCGCGTGAAGGCGCAGCGGTGCCGCTGGCGCTCACGGGCGAGGAAGTCGAGGCGATGATCGCCAAATTTGGCGAAGGGGTACGCCGTGCGATTGAAGCAGGGTTCGACGGCGTGGAAATCCACGGTGCCAATACTTATCTGATTCAGCAGTTTTACTCACCGAACTCCAACCAGCGCACCGACGAATGGGGCGGTAGCCGCGACAACCGTGCCAGATTTCCGCTCGCGGTGCTGGATATCACCCACAAAATGGCGCGCCAGTACGCGGACGCTTCTTTCATCATTGGCTATCGCTTTTCACCGGAAGAAATCGAAGAACCGGGCATCCGCTTTGACGACACCCTGTACCTGTTGGAGAAACTGGCGGCTCGCGGGCTGGATTATCTGCATTTCTCCATGGGGTATACCCTGCGTTCTTCCATCGTCGATACTACCGATCCTACCCCGCTGATTGGTAAATATGTCGCGATGCGTTCTGACACGCTGGCTAAAGTACCGGTTATCGGCGTGGGCGGGGTGGTTAATCAAGCCGATGCCGATGCCGCGCTGGAGCATGGTTACGATCTGGTGGCGGTAGGGAAAGCCTGCATTGCTTACCCGGACTGGACCGATCGGCTCATCAGCCAGCAGAAAATCGATTTGTTTATCGACAGCACCCAGCGTGAGACCCTGACTATTCCAGAACCGTTGTGGCGTTTCTCACTGGTGGAAGCGATGATCCGCGATATGAGTCTGGCGGCGAAAAAATTCAAAGCTGGCGTTTTTCAGGAAACCGTACAGGATGATGTCGGCGAGCTGGTTATTAACATCAGTCTGGAAACGGACCGCATCGCCGATGTGACACTTGCGCCCCATGCGCAGTTGCATACTGAATTTGTCAGCAGCTTTGAGGTGATTCGTTCCCGAATTCTGGAGGCAAACAGCCCGCATGTGGATGCTGTGACTGGCGCGACGGTGCAAAGTGAAGCGGTGAAAAAAGCCGTCTCCAAGGCGCTGGCCCGCTCCTGTAAGGCGGCGATTGTGGAGGAGGGCGGCGACCCGGCTGAGATGGATTGTTACGACGTGGTGGTGATCGGCAGTGGTGGAGCGGGCCTGGCGGCGGCGATTCAGGCCTGTGACGACGGTGCCCGCGTGCTGATTGTCGAGAAAATGTCCAGCATCGGTGGCAACACCATCAAAGCGTCTGTCGGCATGAATGCGGCAGGCACGCGTTTCCAGAAAATGCGCGGTATTGTTGACGACAAGCAGCGTTTCTACGAGGAGACTCTGAAAGGCGGTAAACAAAAAATAACCCCGATTTGCTGAAACGATTCGTCGAAGGTGCGCCGATGGCGATCGACTGGCTGGCAGAGCGTGGTATCGAACTGAACGACATTACTATTACTGGCGGCATGAGCGTGGATCGTACCCACCGACCGGCAGATGGCTCGGCGGTTGGCGGTTTCCTGATCAGTGGGCTGGTCAAAAATATCAATAAGCGCAACATCGATGTCATGCTGGAAACCGCGGTCATCGATATCCTCCACGACGCCGGAGCGGTGACCGGAGTGCGGGTGCAGAGCGAAGACAACGAGCAACTGACCATCGCCACCAAAGGGGTGATCGTTGCCACTGGCGGTTTCAGCGCTAATCGCGACATGGTACTGAAATACCGCCCGGATCTGGATGGTTTTGTCACCACCAATCATAGCGGTGCGACTGGTTGTGGTATTGCCATTCTGGAGAAGGTCGGTGCGGATACGGTGGACCTAGGCGAGATCCAGATCCATCCCACGGTGGAGCAGAACACCTCGTATCTGATCTCGGAATCCATTCGCGGCGGCGGTGCGATTCTGGTGAATCAGCAGGGCCAGCGCTTCTTTAACGAAATGGAAACCCGTGACAAGGTGTCGGCGTCAATCATCGCTCTGCCGGAGAAGTACGCTTATATCTTGTTTGATGAGCAGGTGAGGGCGAAAAACAAGGCAGCGGACGAGTATTTATCCCGTGGTTTTGTGGTGAGTGCGGCCTCTCCACGTGAACTGGCGGATAAACTGGCTATCGATGCTGATGCACTACAAGCGACGCTGACGCGCTATAACCGCTTTGTTGAAAAACGGCATGACGACGATTTCGGCCGCCAAACCGCGCTGCGTCATCCGCTCAATCAGGGGCCGTTTTACGCTATTCGCATCGCGCCCGGTGTACATCACACCATGGGCGGTGTGGTGATCAATACTGATACCGCCGTGCTGGACCGCAAGAAACGGGTGATTCGGGGCGCTTTCGCTGCCGGTGAAGTGGTGGGCGGTATCCACGGTGGCAACCGCATCGGCGGTAACGCCATCGCCGATATCATTGTGTTTGGCATTCAGGCAGGCCGTAACGCCGCGACTTACGTGCGCATGTAAGTACGGGGCTCGTGTCAGTCTATCATTCCAACCTGCGTCAGCCCTCGCTGCTGACGCAGGCTCGATGTGTTTTTCTTCAGAGGTACCCGCTATGTCGCCAGAGGATCGGATGTATACCTATTCCACCGTGCTGATGGGGTCGCCCATCCTGCTCAAATTGTTTGAACCGAATGAAGCACTGGCATTGCGGGTGTTTGGTCGCATTAAACAACTGGAAGATGTGTTGACCGTTAATCGGGCTAACTCTGAGGTGATGGCTATTAATCAGGCGGCAGGAAAACACCCGGTTGTCGTCAGCCCGTGGTTGTTTAACCTGATTACGCGGGCCAGAGAGGTCAGCCTGCTGGAAGGCAGTTGCTTTAATGTCACTATCGGACCGGTGGTAAAGCGCTGGAAAATCGGCTTTCAGGGCGAAAGGGTGCCGCCTGCCGATGAGTTGCGTGCGTTACTGGCGCTGACCGACCCTCGTCACGTCATTCTTGATGCCAAGGCGCGCTCGGTATGGCTGGAAAAAGCAGGGATGGAAATCGATTTAGGGGCGATAGCGAAGGGCTATATTGCGGATGTTACCAGGCAATTTCTCTACCAGCACCACGTCTATCATGCGCTGATCAATCTGGGCGGGAATGTCCTGGCTATCGGCAGACCGCAAAGCGCCCATCAGGCCGCCTGGTCGGTGGGGTTACAAAAGCCGTTTGGCGAGAGTCATGAACTGCTTGGGCTGATACAGGTAGTGAACAAGTCGATAGTGACATCCGGTATCTATGAACGATATTTCACATTTGAGGGGCGCATTTATCACCATATCTTTGATCCCAAAACAGGTTATCCACTCGATAATGAAATACTGAGCGTCACACTCATCACCGATGCGTCTATTGATGGAGACATTTATACCACGCTGCTTTATGGCATGGGGGTAGAAAAAGGGCTGGCTTATCTCTCGCAACGCTCGGATATTGATGCCATTTTTGTCACCAGAGATCAAAAAATAGTCCTTTCATCACAACGTCATTGTGTATTTTTACAATTAGATACAGATTATTTGGTGGTGATAGCAGGGGATGAATAATGAAAATAAATTTAATAAATGGAGTATTGTCTGGTTGTTTAAAATATCACCCAGTATTAATTTAACTGAATAATGGCGTGAAGAATTTCCATAGTGTGATTGATTTCTGATTTAAATGGTTCACTGGCTGGATAATCGATTTCTTAAATCGTCATAGGGTTTTATTCCCCTGATAACGATGTAGGTTATTTGGGCTGACATCCGACTTTTCGATAGCGTAATTCCCTCTATTTACCCCCCTCCCATTTATTTTGTTTATCCCTGAAAACGGGGTGGTTTTTTGTAAAAAAATAAATAACATTAAATATCAATACGTTATTATTGTTTTCATGGCTTCATAACATGTGGCTCACGGTCGGCGTTGCTGTGGTTCCACACAGCAGGATACTTTTTTATTAAATATCTTTGTGATAATGCTATTCACTCCGTACGTTATGTGTTTTTTAATTCCGTCGCCTACAGATGGGATGTTGAAACGCGTAGGTTTATATCCTGGTGTTCGTTTCATCCACCAGCTTTTATTTTGGATAATCAATAGTAAGACGGACTGTTATGAATAATATTAGAATTGGCACACGGCTTTGGATGGCATTGGGTTTCATGATGCTGCTGGTTATCATTATGGCATTGAGTAGTATCAGCCGCCTGCAATCCCTCGGCAATACAACCGTATCGATTACAGACAACATTTACGCTAACGTTGACGCCGCCTCTTCAATCGGCTTCTTCACCGCTGATATGAGTCGGCTTGCTCGCAATATCATTCTGATGGATGACCCGGAAAGAAAAGCGGGTTTCTTACGCGATTACAATACAGAAAAAAACCAGATCAACGTGATGACAGAACTGCTGCGAAACCACGTTGAAACCGACAAAGGCAGAGAGATTTTTACGGCCATGCAACGTAACGGCGAGCAGTTCTTCCCGTTTATTGATGATGTTGTGGCGCTGGGGATGCAGGGTAAAAAAGAAGAGGCGACCCGACTTCTTTTCGGCCCCCGCTATCAGAGCCAGATTAGCTACATGGCGGCATTAAAAGAGATGGTGCAATTCCAGCGTAAAAGGATGAGCGACGGCGCAGCGCGAGTCATTAATGAGCGTGATAACGCAGTGATATTACTAGCGGTGACCACCGCTATTGCATTACTCCTGGGGATATTCTTTGCGTGGGGGATCACCCGCAGTGTGACCCGTCCTCTACAGCAGGCACTGCTGTCGGCGCAGCGAATCGCCCGTGGTGACCTGAGTGGCGACGTGCCGACAGGGAGCCGGGATGAAACGGGCCGGTTGCTCAATGCGATTGGCGAGATGCAAGAATCCCTGACCCGCACCGTCAGCACGGTAAGAAGCAATGCCGAGAGCGTGGCATCGGCCAGCATGCAGATAGCACAGGGCAATAGCGATCTGTCACAACGCACCGAAGCGCAAGCCAGTGCGCTGGAACAAACGGCATCGACGATGAGCGAACTGGGTATTACGGTAAAAAATAACGCCGACAGCGCCCGCGAGGCCAGACAGCTGGCGGTAAACGTTCAGCGTGTTGCCCGGGAAGGGAGTGACGTCACGTCTGAGATAACCAGCACCATGCAATTGATAGACAGTAGCTCCAGACGTATTTCGGACATCACGACGGTTATCGATGGTATCGCTTTCCAGACCAATATTCTGGCGCTGAATGCCGCCGTGGAAGCGGCCCGTGCGGGAGAACACGGCAAAGGCTTCGCCGTTGTGGCAAGCGAAGTGCGAAGCCTGGCGCAGCGCAGCGCGACGGCATCAGGTGAAATTCGGCAGTTGATCGCCTCCAACGTGGAAAACGTGGATCGCGGCAGCGAGCTGGTCAGCCGGGCCGGCGAAACCATGACCGGCATCGTGACCGCCGTGGGGCAACTGACGGACACAGTCGCGGAAATCAGCGTTGCCAGCGAAGAGCAAGCGCGGGGTATCGAGCAGGTTGGCGTGGCGCTGAGCGGGATGGATCAAACCACACAGCAGAACGCAGCGCTGGTTGAGGAGTCAGCTTCGGCGTCACAGAGTCTGCAAGAGCAGGCAACACAGCTTCTGCAGTCTGTATCGGTGTTCAATATTGGCACGTTTGCTGCCGCACCGGTGTCGCTGGCGCCGCCTTCCGTTGCCAGACTGAGTAAGCCGAAATCAACGACAGCGCTACAGAGCACAGCAACAGAAGGCTGGACGCGTTTCTAATCCAACCTGAATCGCGTGAGCGGTGATGGCGCAAATGCTGCAGGTAAAAAATATCAGCGTTTGCGCCATGCATCCTGAGCAAGGGTAAACAGTAGGCTGGGCGGCCCATAACTATTTTTTGTACAATCAGGGATGTGGTTTCACCACAAAAAGTTCTTTAATTTGGCTCGTTACAACTTTCCCGATGAAGTCTGGTCGCTGATTTCTCCCATGCAGCGCTACCAGAAAGAAGCCCTTCCAGAGGTGGGAGTCCTTACTTTGCGCACAGACATATCATGAATGGCAAATTTTGTGCTCTTTACTCTGGCGCGTTTTGAAAGCACAAAAGGTCGGATATTACCGCCCGGATATTTCCGGACGGTAGGTAGCAAATGAGATAACGCTTCCACCACCGGTCGTTTCTAAAACAGACAATGTGCTTATTGACAGTTTGGTACGGTGGCAGTATTCGTGTTGGCTACTGCGTTGATATTGGTGAACGCAGCTGCATTGTTGGAAGCCTGGAAACAGTAAAATTTTTTGTATGGATAATAAATTAAGTTTTCGTTAGCGTTTTTTTAAAAAAAACACCTTAACTAGCGATGAAATTTAGAGAGCCATCCAACGTATAAGCTAAGTTTTCTGATCCTGGACCGAAGGGGATTTTAACTGGCTTGCCCATGCTATTTGCTGATGTGCTTCTGGCATACATCGAATCCATGGCATACATCGAGTCCGTTGCAGGCAGTACGATCCCCTGTTTAAAATTGGTGACAACCAAATAATATGACAATTTCGATATCATAAAGTAGTAATTCATATTAGGGCTGCCCTGCATTATTATCGCAGGCAGTTTATAGATAAATAGGGCAATACCCATGGTCAGTGCATTCGAAACCGTAAAACTTGAATCGGTTGAGACTTTTAATTTGTCAGTAATATTTTTGTCTAAATAAGGTATGCCAGAGAAAAAACCGGCATTGTTATAGCTAATGGGCAGTGAATTTTTTCCGCCGGAAAAATTCGGAAATACGGGTGTGGGATCTTGCCCTTTAGAAAATGCCACACCAATATCAATCTGCCCGCTGGTATTACCCCAACCTAACCCATAATCGGTTTCATCCCATGAGAAGGTAGCATTCCCACTGTTATTGATCGGCTTCAACAACCAGACAAGTGAGAAGTTACTATTGTCTGAGGAGTCGCCTATATATATGGCCACATTTTGCTGCAGACCACTCTTATTGGTCACGGTTACTGAATAAGCCACAATAGGGATCCTTATTAAGGCAAACTTAGGCGACAGTGCTTTCTGTGTTATCGTGCGTTCATGATAGGGAGTAAAATCATAACAAACTGATTTCTATCAATGTGTGAAGCTCAGATAACCCTGTTTTTTTCAAAAAACCAACCTGTCGTTTCCTCCAGGTTGGTTTCTCTGACTACAGCCGTGAATAAAGTCGCTACAAATATCCTTTCGGGAAAACCACTCTATCAGAGCTGAACAAATTGCAACGTATCATTAAGCTCAAACTTCAATGAGGTTACTCCGTTAGCGAAAGAGAACTGCTTCGGGCTGCTGACAAATGTTCCTGAAACAGCAACACCTATTTTTGAATCTGTTGTGCAAATCCAATATGTTGGATGTGTATCAAACATGAAGTTCCCATTGGGTTTCCCCTGCATCGCGAATGCGGGTAGGGAATTCATATAAACAGCAAGACTCATTGCTTTGGATTGTGTGACAGTGAATGTTGAATCGGTTGTCACTAGCATGTTGCCGGAAGCAACATCCGGATTATTATATGCCGTCGGCTGTGTCTGGAACTGGCCATTAGTGTAGGTAACACCCATCGAGTTGTTTCCGCCACTGGCCGTAGGATTCATACTTTGGATCGGGCCACCGGAACTCCAGAGAACACCCGGGGCCAATGGCTGTTCAGTTGTACCCCAGTTCAGCGCCCAGTCGATTGACCAGTTATAACTGTTCGTATTGCCATCGTTGATCGTCTGCAGCAGCCATACCAATGGCAAACCGGTGACCAGATTAGGGTAAGTTTGATAGATGGCGACATTAGCCGCAGCGCCGCTAGAGTTTTTAACAGAAATAGAATAGGAAGACATAGTGTTATATTCCCTTTCAGTATCTTTGAGTGATGGAAACCATATTTCACGCCAATTGACTATGTTGTTTTGTTCAAGAACGATATAAGTATTATCCGTTTTTAGAATTGTGCAAATTCTACCTATCTTCCCTGAACAGGGCATAAAGGCTCATCCTTACATAAAAAATACGGATTATTTTTTCTTTCAAATGAAAAGAAACGCTCTTTGATCATGCAATCAATGAGATAAGGTTTTTTTGCCAAATGATAATTAGCAATATAAAGAAAATATTTAATATCTTAATGAATTATCAAATCGTGCTATTTTTTATAATATTTTGATTTATATTAAAAAATAAAATAGATAATGATGATTACCTTTAATTTGCATCACTTGTTATTAATTGTGGGTGTTTAGTTCCTTTGTTTTATTATTCTATTATTTATTATTGGTTGGGGTGAACCATTAAGGTACGATGAAATAAACCTGCATGTTTGAAATTAATTACATGTGAAATAATTCGTAGAGGGGAGTGCGAATGAATTAGGGTTATTGAATTAGGGATATTATGTGCCGAAAGGCCTTTCGCCATAAGAATATCTACACCTCACTCTTAGCCAACTGTCAAATTGAGCTGCATCTGCTGCATAACATTGCCATACCAGGTACTTGTTAAATGGGGAAGTCTTAATGTTTTTTCGCGATGTTCCGATGAGAAATGTGAAATCTATTAATAACCTGGTAGAACGAGAATTCAGATGAATTTTCGGCGGGAATGTCATTAGTCATCGATTCAGCGACCAATCGTATAAACGACTCATCGAGAAGAATAAGGATTCGCATGTGGTGGCCCACCTACACGCTATGTTCGCCTGAACGCCGGTCGTGAAAGCATTTCAGCATTGGGTATTAGACATTATGGGTCAGGAGGCAATGACAAGGAGGTTACCAGCTAAAGAGCAAGTGGCTACCGTGCCCTTGCTGTAGGAAGCCTGCAAGTGTCATTGGTACAAACAACCTGGCACGCTATCAGGTTGAAATAATTGCTGAATGTGACAGTTTAGGTTGTACAAACCAGAAATTCAAATCTGAGATTTTTTCTCATATTACATCAGGCAAAAAGACGACAGCCGGATATTCGAAGAAATCATCTGTGTGCCTTCACCACACGAGAACAGGGTATTAATCCGAATGCTATCGGTGTCAGCTTGGCCCTGGGAGACAAAAAATGGACATTCGCAATTTGTGAAACAAAAAAGCCACCCGCTGAGAGGTGGCTTAATTATATGATTCTAAAACTAAAATTTGGTGGCCCCTGTTGGGTTTGAACCAACGACCAAGCGATTATGAGTCGCCTGCTCTAACCACTGAGCTAAGGGGCCATGCGGGTGTTGATTATAGGTAATCCGGCTAGTCGGGTCTATAGTGCGACGACCATATGGTCGTTTTGTATTCACTCTACAGTGGATTGTTATTACTAGGGATTCGCACATCTTCCGGTGGGGCAGGGTATGAGTACATTGGCTGGGTGAGAGGGATCGCTTTTGCCCGGAAGACTGGCAGACTGGCAGACTGGCAGGCTAAGGCTATTTGAGGCCTAAATAAAAACCCCCGGTCGAAACCGGGGATGTGATAAGGAGTAAAACCTGTTCTCTTAGTCGTCCAGGAAGCTACGCAGCACTTCAGAACGGCTCGGGTGGCGCAATTTACGCAACGCTTTGGCTTCAATCTGACGAATACGTTCGCGGGTGACGTCGAACTGTTTGCCGACTTCTTCCAGCGTGTGGTCGGTATTCATGTCGATACCAAAACGCATGCGCAGCACCTTGGCTTCACGTGCGGTCAGGCCAGCCAGTACGTCATGGGTGGCAGAACGCAGACTTTCAGAGGTAGCGGAGTCCAGCGGCAGCTCCAGCGTGGTATCTTCGATGAAATCGCCCAGATGCGAATCTTCATCATCACCGATCGGGGTTTCCATCGAGATAGGCTCTTTGGCGATCTTCAATACCTTGCGGATCTTGTCTTCCGGCATCAGCATGCGTTCAGCCAGTTCTTCCGGCGTCGGCTCGCGACCCATTTCCTGCAACATCTGGCGAGAAATACGGTTGAGTTTGTTGATGGTCTCAATCATATGCACCGGGATACGGATGGTGCGCGCCTGATCCGCGATAGAACGGGTGATCGCCTGACGGATCCACCAGGTGGCGTAGGTGGAGAACTTATAGCCACGGCGGTATTCGAATTTGTCTACCGCTTTCATCAGGCCGATGTTGCCTTCCTGAATCAGGTCGAGGAACTGTAAGCCACGGTTGGTGTATTTCTTGGCGATCGAGATAACCAGACGCAGGTTCGCTTCCACCATTTCTTTCTTGGCGCGACGCGCCTTGGCTTCGCCGATGGACATGCGACGGTTGATGTCTTTTACCTGCTCGATAGTCAGGCCGGTTTCTTCTTCGATCTGTTGCAGTTTTTGCAGGCTGCGATGTACGTCGTCTTCAACGTCGTGCAGTTTTTCACACCAGGGTTTGCCCATGGACATTGCAGCTTCGAACCACTTGCTGTTGGTTTCGTTGCCGGTAAACAGCGTGACAAAGTTTTTCTTCGGCATTTTGCACAGTTCAACGCACAGCTTCATGATCTGGCGTTCCTGAGCACGCACGCGATCCATCATGGAACGCATGTTATTTACCAGCAGGTCGAACTGTTTTGGCACCAGACGGAACTGCTTGAACACCTCAGACAGTTTGTTGATTTCTTCAATAGCCGACGGATGGCTGCGGCCATGCGCCTTGATGCTGAGGCGGGTCGCTTCGTACTGATCGCGCAGTTCGGTGAATTTCTGACGCGCCAGCTCCGGGTCGATGCTGTTGTCATCGTCGGAATCGTCTTCGTCTTCTTCGTTTTCGTCGTCGTCGTCGTCGATACCGTCATCAGCCAGTTCGGCGTTTTCAGGCGCGGCGTTCGGTGCCAAATCTTCTTCGGCGTTCGGGTCGACAAAGCCGGTTATCAGATCGGACAGGCGGCTTTCTCCGGCTTCAACGCGATCGTACTGTTCCAACAGATAGGTGATCGCTTCTGGATACTCGGCAACAGAGCACTGAACCTGATTGATCCCGTCTTCGATTCGCTTCGCGATATCGATTTCCCCTTCACGGGTCAGCAGTTCAACGGTGCCCATTTCACGCATGTACATGCGAACGGGATCGGTCGTGCGGCCAATCTCGGATTCGACGCTGGACAATACCTGTGCTGCGGCTTCAGCAGCGTCTTCGTCGGCGGTATTCTCAGCCAGCATGAGATCATCGGCATCCGGTGCTTCTTCCATCACCTGGATGCCCATGTCGTTAATCATCTGGATGATGTCTTCGATCTGATCGGAGTCGATGATATCTTCCGGCAGATGGTCATTGACCTCGGCATAGGTCAGGTAGCCTTGCTCCTTACCACGGGTGACAAGTAGCTTGAGCTGTGACTGCGGGTTTTGCTCCATAAGACGGTATCCACACTTCAGAATATTGGGGTTGGTGTCGGTCAGCGTAAATCGCTAACAATAGCATTAGGGGAATTTTTCTTATCGCCGCAGCCCCTGTAGCGGCACGCTGTAGGGATCAACCCTACTATTTATCGGCAGTTAAGCCGCAGGAAATCAGTTTTTTCGTGTCAGCGCCAGTTGCAGAGACCACAACTCTTTGCGCTCATTCATGCTCAGCCCGTGCGTTCTTTCGCGGGCAATGAGCGTATCCATCCGTTGCTGAAGCAACTGGTCGTAGAGCTCGGCCAGGCTGACCCTGAATTTCTCTTCGAGCTCGTCGTCTTCAATCATATGGTCCCAGGCGGCGAGGGTTTCAAGCTGCTTGCGATATTTACTTTCGCGATATTTCTCCAGCAGCAACCCCATGTTCATGCCTGGGCTTTCATTGCAGGCTTTCACCAGATCTAAAAACAGCTCCAGTCCTGCCACTTTACTTTCTTCCACGCCATCCAGCGCCAGTGTCGGCACTTCGGCGGACAGCCTCGGGTTTTGTACTAAAAGTCCTATCAGTATACGCATAGTTGTGACTTTTAGCCGTGGAGGCTGGTAAGACGATGTTTGTTCCGCTGTCTTCGGTAACAGGCGATCCAACTGGCTGTCATCCAGCAGCCCCAATTTATGGCCGAGCTGTTGACGTAAGTATAAGCGTAACGTTTCACCCGGTACCTGACCAATAAGGGGTAAAGCCAGCGTGCTCAGCTTGGCTCGCCCGTCCGGGGTACTCATGTCCACCTGTTGTAACAGCGAGTCGAACAAAAACGACGACAGTGGCAACGCCTGTCCAATACGCTGCTCAAACGCGTCTTTCCCTTCCTGACGCACCAGTGTATCCGGGTCCTCGCCATCTGGCAGGAACATAAAACGCAACTGCCTGCCGTCATCCAAATAGGGTAGCGCGGTTTCCAGCGCTCGCCAGGCGGCGTCGCGTCCAGCACGGTCGCCATCGTAACAACACACCACCTGATCGGTAGCGCGGAACAGCAACTGAATATGATCCGCCGTTGTTGAGGTTCCCAGTGAGGCGACCGCGTAATCGATGCCAAACTGTGCCAGCGCAACCACATCCATATAGCCTTCGACCACCAACAACCGTTTCAATTCCGGGTTTTTCTGTTGTGCTTCGTACAGGCCGTACAGCTGTCTACCTTTATGAAAAATCTCGGTTTCCGGCGAGTTCAGGTACTTTGGGGTGCCGTCACCCATGACCCGACCACCGAACGCAATGACCCGCCCGCGTTTATCACGGATAGGGAACATCACCCGATCGCGAAAACGATCGTAAGTACGACCATTCTCGTTGGTCACCAACATACCGGCGTCAGTCAGCGTCGTTTTATCGTCGCTGTTGCGTCCGAAACGCTTTAACGCGTTATCCCACCCTGGCAGCGTACATCCGATGGCGAACTGACGGATGACATCATCGCTCAAGCCTCGTCTGGCCAGATACTCTCTGGCGGGCGTACCGGCGGGTTGGTTCAGAGTATGTTGGTAAAATGCGCTTAATTGTTCCATCAGCTCGTATAAACTTTGCCGTTGATGGCGTTCGAGCTGGGTCGGACCGGTGCCTGCTTCGTAAGGGACATCCAGGCCGTGCATTGCAGCCAGTTCTTCAATGCTTTCAACAAATTCCAGACGATCGTAATTCATCAGGAAATCAATGGCGTTACCATGGGCACCGCAGCCAAAGCAATGGTAGAACTGCTTATCACCGTTTACGGTGAATGACGGGGTTTTCTCGTGGTGGAACGGGCAACACGCGTGGTAATTTTTGCCCTGCTTTTTCAGTTTAACGCGCGCATCGATCAGGTCGACGATGTCGGTTCGGGCTAGCAGGTCATTAATAAATACGCGGGGAATACGTCCAGCCATAAGCCCCTTATCTATATACGTTTATAAACGACAATAAGCCGCGCATTCCTTTCGGAAATGCACGGCCTTCGTATGCAACTGCTAAGTCTGCGGATTAATCACGCGGTGGAGGATAACCCTCCTAAAAATTAATACAGACGAGTGCGGCGTGCGTTTTCTCGAGCCAGCTTCTTAGCGTGACGTTTCACAGCAGATGCTTTAGCGCGTTTACGTTCAGTAGTCGGTTTTTCATAGAACTCACGACGACGAACTTCAGCCAAAACACCCGCTTTTTCGCAGGAACGCTTGAAACGACGCAGAGCAACGTCGAACGGCTCGTTTTCACGTACTTTAATTACCGGCATGTGCCTCTCACCTCAGTAAATTCGGTTTGTTGCTGGCCTTGTGCCAGCCTTTTCAAAATGGTGCGGAATTCTACTGCAACTGTGGCGCGTTTGTAAAGTCCATCAGCGATCATAAAACGCGCGATGCGGGGGTACGTGTCTGTGGGCGGGCTTATGATAGACTATGCGCCGCCTGAATCAAGCGGCCAGGTTGGTCGCGGTAAAAATGTAACCGAGAGTGAAAACAGCAATGCGCGTATTGGGTATTGAAACATCCTGCGATGAAACCGGAGTCGCGATTTATGACACGCAGGCCGGGCTGCTGGCAAATCAGCTTTATAGCCAGGTAAAACTGCATGCCGATTATGGTGGCGTGGTACCTGAACTGGCGTCCCGCGACCATGTCCGCAAGACCGTGCCACTGATTCAGGCGGCGCTAAAAGAAGCTGGGCTACAGCAGGGTGATATCGATGCCATCGCATACACCGCAGGCCCAGGTCTGGTCGGCGCGCTACTGGTGGGTGCGACGGTGGGACGTTCGCTGGCGTTCGCCTGGAATGTGCCCGCCATACCGGTCCATCACATGGAAGGGCATCTGCTGGCGCCCATGCTGGAAGATAACCCCCCCGCGTTTCCGTTTGTAGCACTGTTGGTCTCTGGTGGGCATACTCAGTTGATCAGCGTGACCGGTATTGGCGAATACCGTTTGCTGGGCGAATCCATCGATGATGCGGCGGGTGAAGCGTTCGATAAAACCGCCAAACTCTTGGGGCTGGATTACCCTGGGGGGCCGTTGCTGTCAAAAATGGCGCAGAACGGGCACCCCGGTCGTTTTGTCTTCCCGCGGCCCATGACGGATCGCCCCGGTCTGGATTTCAGTTTCTCGGGATTGAAGACCTTTGCCGCCAATACCATCCGTGAGAATGGCAACGATCCGCAGACACAAGCCGATATCGCACGAGCATTCGAAGATGCCGTCGTTGATACGCTGGCCATCAAGTGTCGGCGTGCGCTTGACGAGACCGGGTTCAGTCGGCTGGTGATGGCGGGCGGCGTAAGCGCTAATCGGACATTGCGCCAACGTCTGGCAGAGATCATGGCTAAACGCGGTGGTGAGGTGTTCTATGCGCGTCCTGAGTTTTGTACCGATAACGGCGCGATGATTGCGTATGCGGGCGCAGTAAGGTTCGCTCAGGGCGTTACCGGGGAGCTTGGCATTACTGTGCGGCCACGCTGGCCGCTGGCTGAGTTGCCGGCCTTGTGATGCGTTGCTGATATCGTCTTGTCGCCCCGAACAGATCGCGGGGCGGCGGGAAATCAGAGTTCCTGTTCAAACAGAACCAGGATAGCTTCATATAGCTGCTTGACGCTAAATCCTCTGGCAGGCGTGGTGAAAATGGTGTCATCACCCGCAATCGTGCCAAGAATACCTTCCGATTTGCCCAGTGAGTCCAGCAGGCGTGCGATTAACTGTGCCGCACCTGGGCTGGTATGAATGACGACCACGGCATCGTTGTGATCAACATCCAGCACCAGATTTTTTAGCGGACTGGTGGTGGTTGGCACCCCTAACTCAGCGGGCAGGCAATAAACCATTTCCATTTTGGCGTTGCGGGTACGCACCGCGCCAAACTTGGTCAGCATGCGTGATACTTTCGACTGGTTGATGTTGTCGAAGCCATCGTCCTGCAATGCCTGTACGATTTCGCTCTGAGAGCTGAATTTCTCTTCTTTTAACAGCGCTTTGAACGCTTTTACCAGATCTTCTTGTTTAGGGGAGCTACGCATTCTGCACCGTGTCCGAGGAAAAGTGAAACATACCGCGATTATGCATTTAAATGAATTTTTATGCAATATAGGCGCGTATAAAACCGGATTGTGGGGGGAGTCTATCAGGCGAGAAAATGTGTAGGGCGATACTTTACCGGGACGTCAAAAAGTGTGCTCTTCATCACATAAAAGTAAAATAAATGTTATCAAAATGATGTTGTTTGGGGGCTGCTTACAGGTGTAATGTAACATACCCGTTAATCAGTCGTGGGCTTATGTCGGGGCACATCACAATTGCCTGTTACTTTAATTACCTTTCAGATATCAGGCGGATTGTTAGTTTATTATTAATCACATAGTGCGTTATCGCTGTGCACCGATCTACTGCAGCGGACCTATGTAGTGCCTCTCTGAAAGCAGGTCTGGTGCCTGGCTTGTCTCGCGAGCATAAACGTTTTTAACTAAACGCATCCACGGTAATTTTACTTAACATAATAAGGAGTTTAGGATGAAAGTTGCAGTTCTCGGAGCCGCAGGTGGTATTGGTCAAGCCCTTGCTCTTCTCCTCAAAACCCAGCTTCCTTCAGGTTCAGAGCTCTCACTTTATGATATTGCTCCGGTTACACCGGGCGTGGCGGTTGATCTGAGCCACATTCCTACCGACGTGAAAATCAAAGGTTTCAGTGGTGAAGATGCGACTCCGGCTCTGGAAGGCGCGGATATCGTGCTGATGTCTGCCGGGGTTGCCCGTAAGCCGGGCATGGATCGTTCCGATCTGTTTAACGTTAACGCGGGCATTGTGCGTAACCTGGTGTCTCAGGTTGCCAGTACCTGCCCTAAAGCCTGTATCGGTATCATTACCAACCCGGTCAATACGACGGTGGCGATTGCGGCTGAAGTCCTGAAACAAGCGGGCGTCTATGACAAAAACAAATTGTTCGGTGTCACGACGCTGGACATTATCCGCTCAAATACTTTCGTGGCTGAACTGAAAGGCAAACAGCCGCAGGATATTGAAGTACCGGTTATCGGTGGCCACTCCGGCGTGACCATTCTGCCGTTGCTGTCTCAGATTCCGGGCGTAAGCTTCACTGAACAGGAAGTGGCTGACCTGACCAAGCGTATTCAGAATGCCGGTACTGAAGTGGTTGAAGCAAAAGCCGGTGGCGGGTCTGCAACTTTGTCCATGGGTCAGGCTGCCGCTCGCTTTGGTTTGTCTCTGGTACGTGCTCTGCAGGGTGAAAGCGGTGTGGTTGAATGTGCTTATGTTGAAGGTGATGGCAAACATGCCCGCTTCTTCGCACAACCGCTGTTGCTGGGCAAAAACGGTGTGGCGGAGCGTAAAGAGATTGGTACGCTGAGCGCATTTGAACAACAGGCTCTGGTCAGCATGCTGGATACCCTGAAACAGGATATCGCGCTGGGCGAAGAGTTCGTCAACAAGAAATAATCACGAATTGTGATTACCTGTGTTGCTGATAAGGCCGGAGTGTATTCTCCGGCCTTTCTTTTTTTGGCAGCATTATTCGGGTTGTGGATCGGATGGAGGACGGATCAGCTTTTTGCGGTCGAGTAATTCTTGCGTTTGTGGATCGTAATAGCGGCTGGGCCATATTTCCGACGGATGAATCCCCAGCGCATCGGCTATTAACCATTCGCCCTTTGGCCACGGACGGGATAGGGCATTAGCCAGTGTGGAAGAGCTCAAGCCGGCACCGCGCGATACTGCAGCAAGTGTTGTCCCTTTCTTTCTCAATGCTGCGATAATATCGGCAGGATGCCAGTCATTTTTCCTTGAATTCATAATCCTTCCCTTATTGCTATTAAGACGACAGCGTATTAATGGTATAACTAACAGCTAATGGTTAATGGTTTTGCTAACCTCAAGCCATTATTTGGAAATAATATAGCACCAATTTCCTTAATATTTCCAAATTAATTTCCAAATGGATCTGAATAGGTAACGTGTATCACTATCGGGATGAAAAGGACATGAAAAAAGAGTGGTTTGCGACCAGCGAATTGGTTGGTATTGGCGGACTCCCTAAATCACGGCAAGGATTGAATAAGCGAGCCCGAGAAGATGGTTGGGAAAAGCGTCGCCGTAAAGGTGTACAAGGACGTGGGGTAGAATATTCTATCCATAGCTTACCTCAGTCTGTTCAGCAAACGCTGCTACTGCAGGAAACGTCAGGTGAATATGCGGCAAAACCATCAGACATGCTGTCAGTCTGGATTCAAATTTACCACCAGTTGTCGGTCCCTGAACGGGAAAAATTGGTGGCGCATATCATGCGCGAAGGGGTGTCATCTACGTTGAAGCAGCTCGGTCTGGCGAATACGGTAAGCGCAACTTTGATAAAAGATTTTTCTGATTAAATCTCTCAGCCATTCCCAGTTACCCTCTATTGCGGAATGGCTTTCTCCTATTTCCCTGCGGTTTCTCCAGCTTATTTCTTTCTGTGGAATTTTCACCGACACCGTTAACTCTGCCTTTAACGCTATTGCGTTAGTGGTTTGAATAAAATTAGTCTATTATATGGAAACGTAATCGGGTTTTTAGTCGCCTGATTATGTATTCGTATCAGGAATGAGATGAAAGGGAGAGATTAGGATGGAAAAAACATGGTTTACGACGAATGAATTATTGGGCGTGGCTGGATTGCCGAAATCTCGTCAGGGGCTGAATAAAAAAGCCAAGGATCATGGCTGGGAAAGACGACGTCGCAAAGGCGTTCAGGGTAAAGGCGTCGAATATGCTATCTGGAGCTTGCCGGAAGAGGTCAAAGCAACATTGATGAGCGCGACGTTAATGGGGACGACGCTGATGCGTGAAACCTCGCCCGATTATGTCCCGGCGGCATCGGCCGGTGCGCAGGAATACACCTGGATTCAAATTTATCATCAACTGTCGGCGGAAGAACGTACCCGGTTAATTGGGCACATCCTGCGTGAAGGGGCGATGAGTGTGCTGGCCCGTTTGGAAAACGGGCCGCATAAATGCCAAAGCCTGGACTGTGTAAATAAAGAAGAGTGATTTAGAAGTCGCGCTGCACTGCAAGGTGGGCCAGCCCTTCAAGCGCAGTGCGAAAATCACTGGCGGGCAGGCACTGAATCGCGGTGATAGCTTTATCGGCTTCTTCCTCGGCTCTTTGGCGCGTATAGGCGAGAGAGCCGCAGGATTGCATGGCAGCTAATACCGGTTCCAGTAAATGGCGGCCGTTGCCTTGCTCAATCGCCTGGCGGATCATGGTGCGCTGCTCATCATTACCGTGGTGCATGGCATGCAGCAACGGTAACGTGGGTTTGCCTTCGTTCAGGTCATCACCGGTATTTTTCCCCAGTGTTTTGCCGTCGGCGCTGTAGTCGAGCAAATCGTCAATCAATTGGAATGCGGTGCCGAGGTAGCGACCGTATTCTTGTAACGCCAGTTCCTGCTCGCTGCTGGCATCCGACAAAATAGCGGAAGATTGCGCGGCCGCTTCGAATAACCGGGCCGTTTTGCTGTAAATCACCCGCATATAGCTGTCTTCGGTGATATCCGGGTCGTTGCAGTTCATGAGCTGGAGTACTTCGCCTTCCGCAATGACGTTAACGGCGTCAGACATGACCGACATAACGCGCAGCGAAGCCAGGCTTGTCATCATTTGAAACGCGCGGGTATAGATGAAATCGCCGACCAACACGCTGGCGGCATTACCGAATGCCGCGTTCGCCGTGGCTTTTCCGCGGCGCATATCACTTTCGTCGACAACGTCATCATGGAGAAGCGTGGCGGTGTGGATAAATTCAATCAGCGCGGCAACGGTAATGTGCTTGTCACCCTGGTAATTCAGCGCTCTGGCGGCAAGTACCGCTATCATGGGACGGATGCGCTTGCCGCCACCGCCGATGATGTAATTTCCTAACTGATTGATCAGGACAACATCGGAGTTGAGCTGATCCAGTATGGTCTGGTTGACGGCGGCCATATCCTGTGCGCTTAACGCTGTGATTTGCTCTAAGTTCATTGTTTCTGCCAGCTGATTGCTTCTGTTTCTGCCGTGAAAATACTGCTGATATCGGCACCGAAAAGGGAACGTTAGGCCCGATTGTACTTGAAAAACGGCACAGATAAACGGCAGTTCATGGGTTGTATCCTTTTTCTTCACATTGATTGATTCTGCGCTTGTCATCAGTAGGTTTTTTGCGTAGAATTCGCGCCCTATTGTGAATATTTATAGCGCGCTTCACATCATTCAAAGAAGCACGCAGGAAGCGGAGTTTTATATGTACGCAGTTTTCCAAAGTGGTGGTAAACAACACCGAGTAAGCGAAGGCCAGACCGTTCGCTTGGAAAAGCTGGACATCGCAACCGGTGAAGCTGTTGAGTTTGACCAGGTTCTGATGGTTGCCAATGGTGAAGATGTCAAAATCGGCGTTCCTTTCGTCGAAGGCGGCAAAATCAAGGCTGAAGTTGTTGCTCACGGCCGTGGCGAGAAAGTTAAAATCGTTAAGTTTCGTCGCCGTAAACACTACCGTAAGCAGGCTGGCCACCGTCAGTGGTTCACTGACGTGAAAATCACCGGCATCAGCGCTTAAGTTTTAGGAGAGCGGATTAATGGCACACAAAAAAGCTGGCGGTTCTACTCGTAACGGCCGCGACTCAGAAAGCAAACGTCTTGGCGTAAAACGCTTCGGCGGTGAATCAGTTCTGGCTGGCAGCATCATCGTTCGTCAGCGTGGCACCAAGTTCCACGCCGGCAGCAACGTAGGTTGCGGCAAAGACCACACCCTGTTTGCACTGTCTGACGGTAAAGTCAAATTTGAAGTTAAAGGCCCGAACAACCGTAAATACATCAGCATCGTTGCTGAGTAATTTTCTGGTATCAGGTTGAATCATAAAGCCCCGCACTTGTTGCGGGGCTTTTTACATTTAGATGTACGATAAAAACGCTGCACGTTAACGACATCAATAAAAAAGAGCAGGTGATGTGATGAAACAGAATGCTGGCATCGGGTTTTGTCTGGCGCTGACCACTGCCGTATGCTGGGGGGCGCTGCCAATCGCGATGAAACAGGTTCTGGCGACGATGGAGCCTTACACCATCGTCTGGTATCGGTTTCTGATTGCGTCCGTCGGATTGGGCATTTTCTTGTACAGCAAAAGCGCGTTGCCAAAGCTGCGGGCGTTCGATCATCAACGCTGGTGGATTTTGTTGCTGATAGCAACAGGAGGACTGCTGGGCAATTTCGTATTGTTCAGCTCTTCGCTGCAATACCTGAGTCCTACGGCGTCGCAGGTGATCGGGCAGTTGTCTACGGTAGGGCTGATGGTCGCCAGCGTCGTTATCCTGAAAGAGAAGATGCGTATCAACCAGGTAATCGGTGCCGGAATATTGATCTGTGGGCTGTTGATGTTTTTCAACAACAGTTTGGTGGAGCTGTTTACCCGCCTGACGGATTACACCTTCGGGATCTTACTGGGCGTGGCGGCAGCCACCGTGTGGGTTGCGTATGGTGTGGCCCAAAAGGTATTGCTGCGGCGTCTGACTTCGCAGCAACTGCTTTTCCTGCTCTACGCGCTCTGCGTATTGTTCATCACACCGTGGGCGAAGCCGGGCACACTGTTTCAGCTAACCGGTTGGCAATTAGCTTGCCTGTTGTTTTGCGGTGCGAATACGCTGGTTGGTTACGGGGCGCTGGCGGAAGCCATGGCTCGCTGGCAAGCCGCGCAGGTGAGTACCATTATTACGCTGACGCCGCTGTTTACGCTGTTTTTCTCCGATCTGTTGTCATTGGCCTGGCCATCGGTATTTATTGCGCCATCGCTTAATATTCTGGGATACGTCGGTGCATTTGTCGTTGTGGCAGGGGCGATGTTTGCCGCGATTGGGCATCATGTGATCGCAGCAAAACGTTCCAAATATCCTCGGGTGTGAGGCGGCTGTGGCAAGGCATGTTTAAGGCCATGCCGAAGTTGATGTGGGCTGATTATTTTTAATACAGGTGAAATCCTTTCGCCAAGCAGGTACAATCAGCGCCCTTTTATCGAAACAGTTCTGATGCGTCGGTTTTTCAGTGGCAGGTGACATACTGTGGTTATCTGTCATCAACCCAATTCGTTGAGCCAAAGAGAACCAATAAATTATTCAAACGCGTCGGTCATTCTCTATTGGTTTTTTGCGGAGATAGTTCATGAAGTTTGTAGATGAAGCCACTATTTTGGTTGTGGCGGGTGACGGTGGCAACGGCTGTGTCAGCTTCCGCCGTGAAAAATATATTCCAAACGGTGGGCCTGACGGTGGTGACGGCGGTGACGGCGGTGACGTCTACCTGCTGGCGGATGAAAACCTCAACACCCTGATTGACTATCGTTTTGAGAAAAGTTTCCGTGCAGAGCGTGGCCAGAACGGTCAGAGCCGTGATTGTACTGGTAAGCGCGGTAAAGACATCACCATCAAAGTGCCGGTTGGTACGCGTGTGTTGGATAAAAGCACGGGCGAAGTACTGGGCGATATGACCCGTAATCAGCAGAAATTGATGGTTGCGAAAGGCGGATGGCACGGGCTGGGTAACTCCCGCTTTAAATCTTCCGTCAACCGTGCGCCTCGCCAGAAAACCAATGGTACGCCGGGTGAAGAGCGTGAGTTGTTGCTGGAGTTGCTGTTGCTGGCGGATGTTGGCATGCTGGGGTTACCGAATGCAGGCAAGTCGACCTTTATCCGTGCGGTGTCAGCGGCCAAACCGAAGGTAGCCGATTATCCGTTTACAACGCTGGTGCCGAGTCTGGGCGTTGTGCGTATGGATAGCGAGAAAAGCTTTGTCGTGGCGGATATCCCTGGGCTTATCGAAGGGGCATCTGAAGGTGCCGGGCTCGGGATCCGTTTCCTGAAGCATCTGGAACGTTGTCGTGTGCTATTGCATCTGATCGATCTGGCGCCGATCGATGAATCCGATCCGATTGAAAATGCCAAAGTGATCGTCAATGAGTTGCAGCAATATAGTGCGTCTCTGGCAGAAAAACCGCGCTGGCTGGTATTTAACAAAGTCGACTTGCTGGAGAAAGGCGAGGCGGAAAGCCGTGCGAAGGCAATTGCTACAGCGCTGGGCTGGGAAGGCAAATATTATCTGATTTCAGCGGCTAACCGTGAAGGGGTGAATGCCCTGTGCTGGGATGTGATGAACTTCCTGGAGACTCAGCCGAAAGCCATGGCTGAAGTCGAAAGCAAGGCACCTGAAAAAGTCGATTTCATGTGGGATGACTATCACCGTGAGCAGTTGGAAGCGGCTCAGGCAGAAGCGGAAGAAGAGTGGGATGACGATTGGGATGAGGATGACGACGAAGGCGTCGAAATCGTTTATCAGCGTTAATACCGCGACGACCATCAGGTCGGTAGTCGAAAGATTTGCTTGTTAGTTGTACATGTTTCCCCTATCTGCATACCGCAGATAGGGGATTTTTTTGTCTGGTTAATTGTTTTGGTTGATGTCTTTGTAAAGACGACTTTCAAAACGGACCAGCGGAATACGTCGCTCTTTTTGATCTTCCGGTGGTACGGCATAGCCTGAAAGATACTGCACGAAAGCCATGCGCTGACCACTGGCGGTGGTAATAAATCCTGCCAGATTGTATACGCCCTGAAGAGAACCGGTTTTAGCTGAGACTTTGCCATCAAGTCCAGCTTCGTGTAGACCCGCCCGATAGCGTAACGTGCCGTCATAACCAGCCAGCGGCAGCATCTTGATGTAATTCAGTTCATTATCGTGTTGGGCGATGTATTGCAACACCTGCATCATGGTCGCAGGGGCGATCAGGTTGTGTCGCGAAAGTCCTGAGCCATCAACGATAATGGTGTTGCCAAGATCAACACCCGCTTTCTGACGCAGGATTTGACGCACGGCATCGGCTCCGGCACGCCAGGTCCCGGGTACTTTGAAGCGCTCATGCCCGATGGTGCGAAATACGGTATCGGCAATCATGTTGTCCGATTTCTTTAGCATGGTGGTCAGCAGTTCATGCAGCGGTTCTGATTCGGTTTGTGCCAGCACTGTACCGGGGGTACCCGGTAATGTCTGGCGCCGTAGGTTCCCATCGACACGAATATCGGCCTGCTCCAGTTCATCTTTTACGATAGCCCCGGCATAGCTGGCACCATCCTGAATCGCGAACGCCAAGGGTAAGGGTTCTGCCCGTTGTGTCAGGCAACCCGTGAGGGTGTATCGGTTGAGTTCGCCCGGCACGACATCCAGTTCGCAATACTGGGCATCAGGCGAGCCTTTTGGCAGTGTGCGTACTTCACTGAACATGTGCACCGGATAATAAGACGCCACTCGGATAAAGGCGTTGTCACCGGCTTTCGGCGCACTATAAAGTGAAATAGAGAAGCAGTTTTTATCGACAATGGCCGCGGCGGGCGGTGCACTGAAGCATTGGGTCAGATCGTTCCAGGGCCAGCCGGGGGCTTTATCGTGGCTGGCGAACACGGATGTGTCGATGAAGACGTCACCACTGATTTCCTTGATTCCCCGCTTTTTCAGTTCCTGTACCATATTGCGAATCTGCTGGCGCTTCAGTGTTGGGTCACCGCTAAAGCGCACTGTCAGATTGCCACGTAATACCCCGCCGGTGAGGGCACCGTTGCTTTCTATCGTTGTGACAAAGCGGTAATTAGGCCCCAACTGTAGCAATGCCGCCAGCGCCGTAATGACTTTCTGTGTACTGGCGGGTAACGCCATCTGTTGGCTGTGGTAATCGAGCGTTGGCGTCGTGGCACCGATTTTTTGCACCACCAGCGCCAGATTGGCCCCATCTGGCAGGTATTTGGTGTACTCATCCATGGCGGCAGCGTTGGCATGCAGGGCAACTGCACAGGTAAAACCGGTCAGAATCGATAAAAAACGCATAATCTCAATCAAGTACAGGGTAACGTGGTGGTCATACTACGGCGCATCAAGGGATAAAGTAAACGATGACCCTGGTGGAACTCTGGGGTAAAATGCGTATCAAAATGCAAAAACGCGTCTGGCCTGGAAGTGATGTTCCGGGCGAGGCAGTTTTTGTTTAAATTGTCAGGTGCACTGGCATGGAAACATTCCGTCGCAGGTGATTTTATCGCGTCAGGATGACGGTAACGTGAGCCGTACGGATTTTTTAGAGGTAGTGACGATATGAAACAATTTCCGATGACGTTGCGTGGTGCTGAAAAGTTACGCGAAGAGCTGGACTTCCTGAAGTCGGTGCGTCGGCCTGAAATTATCGCTGCGATCGCTGAGGCGCGTGAACATGGCGATTTGAAGGAAAACGCGGAATACCATGCGGCCCGTGAGCAGCAAGGGTTCTGTGAAGGCCGGATTCAGGAAATTGAGGCCAAGCTGTCTAATGCTCAGGTCATCGATGTCACCAAAATGGCGGCCAATGGTCGCGTGATCTTTGGTGCTACGGTGACGGTCATGAACCTGGATACGGAAGAAGAGCAAACTTACCGTATCGTGGGTGACGATGAGGCTGATTTCAAACAGAACCTGATTTCTGTGAATTCGCCGATTGCCCGTGGCCTGATTGGCAAAGAAGAAGATGATGTGGTGACGATCAGCACGCCGGGTGGCGTGGTGGAGTACGAAATTCTGAAGGTTGAATACCTCTGATAACGGTGAGCAAACAAGACGCCAGTCTGGATTGTAAAGAAAGGAAAAAGGCCGATATCGGCCTTTTTTCTCACCAGCGGGTCATGGAACCTTGCGGTGAAACAAGGTAACCTGAACCGAAAATGTTAACGAGGCAACACAATCTTGCGCTCTTTTGACGCACGATAGAGCACCAGAGTGTGGCCGATGACCTGAACGTTGCTGGCGCCGGTTTCACGCAGAATGGCATCGACAATCAACCCTTTGGTTTCACGATCTTCGGTAGCGATTTTCACCTTGATCAGTTCGTGATGCTCCAGAGCCTGTTCGATTTCAGCCAGTACACCTTCGGTGAGGCCGTTGTTGCCCAGCATGACGACTGGTTTTAACGGATGAGCCAGGCCTTTCAGGTGCTGTTTTTGTTTGTTACTCAGATTCATTGTCTTTTTTGCTTAGGTTAGGATTGAAAACGGACCATTCTACCGCCATCTCATGATTATCACCAATCCGGCTATACTGATTGGCTATCGTTGAGCGCTGTTGTCCGCTGCTGGCATCTTAATTAACACTAGTTAGAAAAATCATAGTTGGAAAATCGATGGCTAACAAAAAGCGTTCTGCAAGTTCCAGTCGCTGGTTGCAGGAACACTTTAGCGATAAATATGTACAGCAGGCGCAGAAAAAGGGGCTTCGCTCGCGCGCTTGGTTTAAACTTGATGAAATACAGCAAACGGACAAGCTGTTTAAACCCGGTATGACCGTGGTAGATCTGGGGGCGGCGCCAGGCGGATGGTCGCAGTATGTCGTCAGTCAGATCGGTGGAAAAGGGCGCATTATCGCGTGTGATCTTTTACCGATGGATCCTATTGTCGGAGTCGATTTCCTTCAAGGGGACTTTCGTGATGAATTAGTGCTCAAAACCCTGTTGGAACGGGTTGGGGACGAAAAGGTTCAGGTGGTGATGTCTGACATGGCCCCGAACATGAGCGGTACGCCGGCGGTAGATATTCCCCGGGCGATGTATCTGGTTGAACTTGCATTGGATATGTGCCGGGATATATTAGCACCAGGTGGTAGTTTCGTAGTGAAAGTATTTCAGGGCGTGGGCTTCGATGAGTACCTACGCGAGATTCGCTCCCTGTTTACGACGGTAAAGATTCGTAAGCCAGATGCCTCCCGAGCCAGGTCCCGTGAGGTGTACATTGTAGCGACAGGCCGTAAACTATAGTACCCTGACGCTATTCTTTAACACAGATGTAATATGAGGTTAATCCCTTGAGTGACATGGCGAAAAACCTGATTCTCTGGTTGGTCATCGCAGTTGTGCTGATGTCCGTATTCCAGAGCTTTGGGCCCAGCGAGTCGAATGGCCGTAGGGTGGATTATTCAACCTTTTTGACTGAAGTGAATCAGGATCAGGTCCGTGAAGCGCGCATCAATGGGCGCGAGATCAATGTTGTCAAAAAAGACAGCAGCCGTTACACCACGTACATCCCTGTCAACGATCCTAAACTGCTGGATAACCTTCTGACCAAAAACGTAAAAGTGGTTGGTGAGCCGCCGGAAGAACCGAGCCTGTTAGCGTCGATCTTCATCTCCTGGTTCCCCATGCTGTTGCTGATTGGCGTCTGGATTTTCTTTATGCGCCAGATGCAGGGCGGAGGTGGCAAAGGTGCCATGTCGTTCGGTAAAAGCAAGGCACGGATGCTGACTGAAGATCAGATTAAAACCACGTTCGCCGATGTGGCGGGCTGTGATGAAGCCAAAGAAGAAGTTGCCGAGCTGGTCGAATACCTGCGCGAACCAAGCCGTTTTCAAAAGCTGGGCGGTAAAATTCCGAAAGGCGTACTGATGGTTGGCCCGCCGGGGACCGGTAAAACCTTGCTGGCGAAAGCCATTGCGGGTGAAGCCAAGGTGCCATTTTTCACCATTTCGGGTTCCGACTTTGTGGAAATGTTCGTCGGTGTCGGTGCTTCGCGCGTAAGAGACATGTTTGAACAGGCCAAGAAAGCCGCGCCTTGTATCATCTTTATCGATGAGATCGACGCTGTGGGCCGTCAGCGTGGTGCAGGTTTGGGTGGTGGTCACGATGAACGTGAACAAACGCTGAACCAGATGCTGGTTGAAATGGATGGTTTCGAAGGTAACGAAGGTATTATCGTTATCGCCGCGACTAACCGTCCTGACGTACTGGACCCGGCGTTGTTGCGTCCCGGCCGTTTTGACCGTCAGGTTGTGGTCGGCTTGCCGGATGTGCGTGGCCGCGAACAGATTCTGAAGGTTCATATGCGTCGTGTGCCGCTGTCGCCAGACATCGATGCTTCCGTTATCGCTCGCGGTACGCCGGGTTTCTCCGGTGCCGATCTGGCCAACCTGGTCAATGAGGCAGCATTGTTTGCCGCTCGTGGCAACCGTCGTGTGGTGTCTATGGTGGAATTCGAAAAAGCCAAGGACAAAATCATGATGGGGGCGGAACGCCGCTCTATGGTCATGACCGAAGCGCAAAAAGAATCCACGGCGTATCACGAAGCTGGGCATGCCATTATCGGGCGTCTGGTGCCTGAGCATGATCCGGTACACAAAGTGACAATTATTCCGCGTGGCCGTGCGCTAGGGGTGACGTTCTTCCTGCCAGAAGGCGATGCTATCAGCGCCAGCCGTCAGAAACTGGAAAGTCAGATTTCTACACTGTACGGCGGTCGTCTGGCTGAAGAGATCATCTATGGGCCGGAACATGTTTCTACCGGTGCGTCCAACGATATTAAAGTGGCGACGTCTATTGCGCGTAACATGGTAACGCAGTGGGGCTTCTCTGAAAAACTGGGGCCATTGCTGTACGCGGAAGAGGAAGGCGAAGTGTTCCTCGGCCGTTCTGTTGCTAAAGCCAAGCACATGTCGGATGAAACCGCACGCATCATCGATCAGGAAGTGAAGGCGTTGATCGAACGTAACTATCAGCGTGCCCGTGAGTTGCTGATGGCTAATATGGACGTCCTGCACTCAATGAAAGACGCATTGATGAAGTATGAAACTATCGATGCGCCGCAAATTGACGATCTGATGTCTCGCAAGGATGTTCGCCCACCGGCTGGTTGGGAAGATCCGACACCGGGTAATAACTCTTCCTCGTCTGATAATGGCGGTACACCTAAAGCGCCGACAACGGCGGATGAACCCCATACTCCAACGTCGGGCAATACGATGTCTGGGCCGTTGAACGACAAGTAAGACAAATATGGTGTGACAGTCCTCATCTGGGCTGCCAATTCCCTCAAACCCCGGCTTGCCGGGGTTTTTTACTCCAGAAGGGCGCACTGACCAAACGCACTGAGATACAGAACATGAAATTGAACGCGCGCGGATTAACGCTAGATCTCTCCTGTCCCCAGGTTATGGGGATCCTGAATGTCACCCCTGATTCCTTTTCTGATGGCGGTAAGCACAATACTCTAAACGCTGCACTGATCCATGCTGAGCAGATGATCTCCGCGGGTGCGACTTTCATCGATGTTGGTGGTGAGTCTACCCGCCCTGGCGCTGATGAAGTCAGCACACAAGAGGAGTTGGATCGCGTTGTGCCAGTGGTGGAAGCGCTGGCCCAACGTTTTGAAACCTGGATTTCAGTCGATACGTCTAAACCGGAAGTGATCACTGCCAGTGCACAGGCGGGTGCCCATCTGATTAATGACATTCGGGCGCTCAGAGAGCCAGGGGCGCTGGAGGCTGCGGTAGCCACAGGTTTGCCTGTGTGCCTGATGCATATGCAAGGGTTACCAAAAACCATGCAACACACGCCGCATTATGATGATGTTGTGGGTGAGGTTATGGAATTTTTTGAGCATCATATTGCCCGCTGTACCGCTGCTGGCATGCCACGCGAACAGTTATTGCTGGATCCCGGGTTCGGGTTCGGCAAGAATTTGCAGCACAATTATCGACTGCTGGGACGTCTGGAAGACTTACACCAATTTGGCTTACCGCTATTAGTTGGCATGTCCAGAAAGACCATGATTGGGCAACTGCTGGGTGTCCCGCCGCTTGAGCGGGTTTACGGGAGTGTGGCGTGTGCGGTGATTGCCGCCATGAAAGGCGCCCATATTATCCGCGTCCATGATGTGAAAGCGACGGTGGATGCGATACGTGTAGTCGAAGCAACTCTATCAGCGAAGGAATAACAACAAATATGAGTAGCCGCAAATATTTTGGCACCGATGGTATTCGGGGCAAGGTGGGCGACCTGCCGATTACACCCGATTTCGTACTGAAATTGGGTTGGGCTGCCGGTAAGGTACTGGCACGTCACGGCTCCAGAAAGATCATTATCGGCAAGGATACCCGTATCTCGGGTTATATGTTGGAGTCTGCGCTCGAAGCTGGTTTGGCTGCCGCAGGGCTGTCAGCATCATTCACCGGCCCGATGCCAACCCCTGCCGTGGCGTATCTTACCCGGACTTTCCGCGCAGAGGCTGGCATCGTTATTTCAGCGTCCCATAACCCTTACTACGATAACGGCATCAAGTTCTTTTCGATTGACGGCACCAAGTTGCCGGACGAAGTAGAAGAGGCGATCGAGGCGGAAATGGAAAAACCGCTGACTTGCGTAGAATCCGCCGAATTGGGTCGGGCAAGCCGTATCGTCGATGCTGCTGGGCGGTATATTGAGTTCTGTAAAAGTACGTTTCCGAGTGAACTGAGTCTTAATGGCCTCAAAATCGTGGTGGATTGTGCGAATGGCGCGACCTATCACATTGCGCCCAGCGTATTGCGAGAGTTAGGTGCCAAGGTGATCGCGATTGGGTGTGAGCCTGATGGGGTGAACATCAATGAGCAGTGTGGCGCGACCGATGTGACCCAACTTCAGGAACGCGTACTGTCTGAAAAGGCTGATGTGGGTCTGGCGTTTGATGGTGACGGTGATCGTCTGATTATGGTTGATCACCAGGGTAACAAAGTGGATGGCGACCAGATCCTCTATATTATTGCGCGTGAAGCGTTGCGTCAGGGCCAGCTCCGTGGTGGTGCGGTCGGCACGCTGATGAGTAACATGGGGCTTGAGGTAGCGCTAAAACAGCTTGGTGTGCCGTTTGCCCGCGCTAAAGTGGGTGACCGCTATGTTCTGGAACTGATGCAGTCAAAAGGCTGGCGGCTGGGGGCGGAGAATTCAGGCCACGTTATCCTGCTGGATAAAACGACGACGGGTGATGGAGTTATCGCAGGCTTGCAGGTGCTGACGGCGATGGTTCGCAACCACATGAGCTTGCATGACCTGTGCAGCGGTATGAAACTATTCCCGCAAATACTGGTGAATGTTCACTTTTCCGGTGAGGGTGACCCGTTGGAAAGCGATGCGGTGAAACAGGCGACTCAGGATGTGGAAACACAACTGGCAGGCCGTGGCCGGGTGTTGCTGCGTAAGTCGGGTACGGAACCGCTAATCCGTGTGATGGTGGAAGGGGAAGATGAGGCGACCGTGACACAGATGGCAAACCACATTGCGGATGCAGTAAAAGCCGCAGGCTAAACGGTAACGCGACAGACTGAAATGGTGGCAAGGGGCGGATACCCTTGCCGCCACTCTGGCAAATGTGTGAACCACTGAGTAATCAGTATTTTCCAGTCTTTTTCTCCAAGGCGCTGTTTTTTTCCTCAATCGGTTAATGGGCGCCAAATTACCCTTGCGTACATCCGAGGCTTTAGTTAGTATTCAGACCCGCTTTATAGGGGATGCTGCTCATCCTGTTGCGGATAGTCGCGGGTGAACCGCAAGAATTAGCGATGCCTTGCCGAATGGTGAGGATACATAACGGGTACAACTATGTACGAAGCTCTTCTGATAATTTTCCTGCTGGTAGCAATTGGCCTTGTTGGTCTTATCATGCTGCAGCAAGGTAAAGGTGCAGATATGGGAGCGTCGTTCGGAGCAGGTGCTTCCGCTACGCTGTTTGGTTCTAGCGGTTCCGGCAATTTCATGACCCGAATGACGGCGCTGTTTGCCACGCTGTTTTTCGTACTCAGTCTGATTCTGGGTAATATGAGTTCTGACCACAGCAAAAAAAGCAGTGGCTGGGATAACCTGAGTCAGCCGGCAGCTGCTGAAAAAGCAGACCAGCCTAAAGCACCAGCTGCACCGTCGAGCGATATTCCTAAATAATCGCAGACGTTTCATCAACGAAAATGTTGATGATAAAAACAAATTGTGATGCCGAGGTGGTGGAATTGGTAGACACGCTACCTTGAGGTGGTAGTGCCCGATTGGGCTTACGGGTTCAAGTCCCGTCCTCGGTACCAATCCTATAGATAACTTGCATTTTAGCGGTTGTCAGCGTAGTATTTGCCACGTTTTCGGACGCGGGGTGGAGCAGCTTGGTAGCTCGTCGGGCTCATAACCCGAAGGTCGTCGGTTCAAATCCGGCCCCCGCAACCACTTAACTTCCCAGAAAAGTTTTTTTTCAAATAAACTGTTTTGCATCAAACGTATTGTTTACGGTGAATTTTGAAAGAATACTTGATGGTAGTTATACCGCAGCAGTTTGCGGTAAATAGGGTCCAGTTGCATAAAGCCCCGATATATCGGGGTTTTTTGTTATCTGACAGCAGAATTACTGGGCTATTAAGCCCTTTTTTTATGTCTTGGGGGTGGGCTTGTCCACATTAGAACAAAAGTTAACAGAGATGATTTCGGCACCTGTTGAAGCCCTGGGCTATGAGCTGGTGGGCATTGAGTTCATCCGGGGACGCCAGTCGACACTGCGTATCTATATTGATAGTGAAGATGGTATCACTGTTGATGATTGTGCTGATGTTAGCCACCAGGTCAGTGCGGTATTGGATGTTGAGGATCCCATATCCGTTGCCTATAACCTGGAAGTGTCGTCACCGGGCCTGGACCGGCCGCTTTTTACTGCTGCACATTACGCGCATTTTGTGGGTGAAGAGGTGAGTCTGGTACTGCGCATGGCGGTTCAGAATCGCCGTAAGTGGCAAGGTATTATCAAGTCTGTCGAAGGTGAGATGATTACCGTAACAGTGGAAGGCAAAGATGAAGTGTTCGCGCTGAGCAATATCCAGAAGGCGAACCTGGTACCCCACTTTTAAAGTTTGGATGAGGCAACTAGGATGAATAAAGAGATTCTGGCTGTTGTTGAAGCGGTTTCCAATGAAAAAGCCGTGCCGCGCGAAAAGATTTTTGAAGCGCTGGAGACTGCGCTGGCGACAGCGACCAAGAAAAAATACGAGCAGGAAATTGATGTTCGTGTTTGCATCGACCGTAAAACCGGCGATTTCGATACTTTCCGCCGTTGGCTGGTCGTCAACGAAGTGACCCAGCCAACACGTGAAATCACGCTGGAAGCGGCGCAATTCGAAGAACCAAGTATTGATCTGGGTGGTTACATCGAAGATCAGATCGAATCCGTGACTTTCGACCGCATCACCACGCAGACCGCTAAGCAAGTTATCGTACAGAAAGTGCGTGAAGCTGAGCGTGCGATGGTGGTTGATCAGTTCCGTGAGCAGGAAGGCGAAATTGTTACCGGTGTAGTGAAGAAAGTGAACCGCGATAACATCACGCTGGATTTGGGCAGTAATGCTGAAGCGGTGATCGGTCGTGAAGATATGCTGCCGCGTGAAAACTTCCGCCCAGGTGACCGTATTCGCGGTGTATTGTACGCCGTTCGTCCGGAAGCGCGTGGCGCGCAGTTGTTTGTGAGCCGTTCCCGCCCTGAAATGCTGATTGAACTGTTTCGCATCGAAGTGCCGGAAATCGGTGAAGAAGTCATTGAAATCAAAGCCGCTGCCCGCGACCCGGGTTCCCGCGCTAAAATCGCGGTTAAAACCAACGACAAGCGTATCGACCCGGTCGGTGCGTGCGTAGGGATGCGTGGTGCGCGTGTTCAGGCCGTATCCAGCGAACTGGGCGGCGAGCGTATCGACATAGTCCTGTGGGATGACAATCCGGCACAGTTCGTGATTAATGCTATGGCACCGGCTGATGTGGCATCCATTGTGGTTGATGAAGACAAACACACCATGGATATCGCGGTTGAGGCGGGTAACCTGGCTCAGGCTATCGGCCGTAACGGTCAGAACGTGCGTCTGGCTTCCCAACTGAGTGGCTGGGAACTGAACGTGATGACCATTGAGGACTTGCAGGCCAAACATCAGGCCGAAGCCCATGCTGCTATCGATATTTTCACCAAACATCTGGATATCGACGAAGAGTTCGCCACCGCACTGGTTGAAGAAGGCTTCTCTTCACTAGAAGAGCTGGCTTATGTCCCCATGCATGAGCTGCAGGAAATCGATGGATTAGATGAAGAAACCATCGAAGCATTGCGTGAACGTGCGAAAGCGGCGCTGACTACACTGGCTCTGGCGAATGAAGAGAACCGTGGCAACGGTCAGCCGGCAGAAGATTTGCTCAATTTATCTGGTCTGTCCCGTGAGCTGGCGTTTAAACTAGCAGCTCGTGGTGTTTGCACGCTGGAAGATCTTGCTGAGCAGGGCGTCGATGACCTGGCAGATATCGAAGGGCTTAATGAAGAACAAGCCGGTGAGCTGATTATGGCCGCACGTAATATCTGTTGGTTTGGTGGCAGTAACGAATAACGAACTGTAGCAGGAAAGGAACAGCATGACAGATGTAACCCTAAAATCACTGGCCGCAGAGATCCAGACGCCGGTTGACCGCCTGATACAGCAGTTTGCTGATGCGGGAATCACCAAATCTGCGTCGGACTCTGTGACTCAGAACGAAAAAGAAACACTACTGGCGCATCTGAACCGTGATCGCGGTGCTGCGCCAGGGAAATTAACGTTGCAGCGTAAGACACGTAGCACGTTAAATATTCCCAGCACCGGTGGTAAGAGCAAATCGGTGCAGATCGAAGTCCGCAAGAAGCGCACCTATGTAAAACGCGATCCTCACGAAGAGCAGCAAGCTGCAGCTGAGGAAGAGCAGGCACGGCGTGAAGCGGAAGAACAGGCACAGCGCGCTGCTGAGGAACAAGCCAAACGTGAGGCTGAAGAAAAAGCCAAACGTGAGGAAGAAGAGAAGGCAAAACGCGCCGTTGCTGAAGAGCAAGCCAAACGTGAGGCCGCCGAAAAAGCTAAGCGTGACGTAGCGGAAAAAGAGAAAGTGAGCAATCAACAAAACGATAGTATGACTAAACCAGCTCAGGCTGAGAAAGCGCGTCGCGAAGCGGAAGCGGCTGAGCTCAAGCGTAAGGCGGAAGAAGCGGCTCGTCGTAAAGTCGAGGAAGAAGCTCGTCGTATCGCTGAAGAAGCGCGCCGGATGGCAGAAGAAAATGCCGGACGCTGGGAAAAAGAAGGCAGCGAAGTTACCGAAGACGCCGATTACCACGTAACCACCTCTCATCACGCGCGTGAAGCGGAAGATGAGAACGATCGTCAGGTCGAAGGTGGTCGCGGTCGCGGTCGCAGCAGCAAAGTAACCAAACAGAAGAAAGGCAATCGCCTGTCTGAGTCGAAAGCTGACCGTGAAGAAGCCCGTGCGGTGACTCGCGGCGGTAAAGGTAAACGTAAGCCGAGTACGCTGCAGCAAGGCTTTAATAAGCCTGTGCAGGCGGTCAACCGTGATGTGGTGATTGGCGAAACCATTACCGTTGCCGAGCTGGCCAACAAAATGGCGGTCAAAGGTTCTCAGGTCATCAAAACGATGATGAAACTGGGGGCGATGGCAACCATCAACCAGGTTATCGATCAGGAAACAGCTCAGCTGGTCGCGGAAGAAATGGGTCACAAAGTGATCCTGCGCCGTGAAAACGAGCTGGAAGAAGCGGTAATGAGCGACCGTGATACCGGTCTGTCCTCCGAATCCGAATCACGTGCGCCGGTGGTCACCATCATGGGTCACGTTGACCATGGTAAGACGTCATTGCTGGACTACATTCGTTCAACCAAAGTGGCGGCAGGCGAAGCGGGTGGTATTACCCAGCATATCGGTGCTTACCACGTTGAAACGGATAACGGCATGATTACCTTCCTGGATACCCCGGGGCATGCGGCGTTTACCGCCATGCGTGCTCGTGGTGCTCAGGCGACCGATATCGTGGTTCTGGTAGTTGCTGCTGATGACGGCGTGATGCCGCAGACGATTGAAGCTATTCAGCACGCCAAAGCGGCCAAAGTGCCGGTGGTTGTGGCTGTTAACAAAATCGATAAACCGGAAGCTGATCCGGATCGCGTTAAAAACGAACTCTCTCAGTACGGTATTATGCCGGAAGAGTGGGGTGGCGAGTCCCAATTTGTACATGTTTCTGCCAAGAGTGGCGAAGGCATCGACGAACTGCTGGAAGCTATCCTGCTGCAGGCTGAAGTACTGGAACTGAAAGCTATTCACAGCGGTATGGCCAGTGGTGTGGTCATCGAATCCTTCCTGGACAAAGGCCGTGGCCCGGTGGCTACCGTGCTGGTTCGCGAAGGGACGTTGAACAAGGGCGACATCGTACTGTGTGGTTTTGAATACGGTCGTGTTCGTGCCATGCGTGACGAGCTGGGGCGCGAAATTACTGAAGCAGGTCCGTCTATTCCGGTAGAGATTCTGGGTCTGTCCGGTGTACCGGCTGCGGGTGACGAAGCGACTGTAGTCCGCGACGAGAAGAAAGCACGTGAAGTTGCGCTTTATCGTCAGGGTAAATTCCGCGAAGTGAAACTGGCGCGTCAGCAGAAGTCCAAGCTGGAAAATATGTTCGCCAACATGAACGAAGGCGAAGTATCCGAACTGAACATCGTAATGAAAGCCGATGTTCAGGGCTCTGTGGAAGCCATTTCCGATTCGTTGCAGAAGCTGTCTACCGACGAAGTCAAAGTCAAGATTGTGGGCTCCGGCGTGGGTGGGATCACCGAAACCGATGCCACACTGGCTGCTGCGTCCAACGCGATTATCCTTGGCTTTAACGTCCGTGCGGATGCCTCTGCCCGTCGTATCGTTGAAGCAGAAAGCCTGGATCTGCGTTACTACTCCGTTATCTATGATCTGATCGACGAAGTGAAACAGGCAATGAGCGGTATGCTGGCGCCGGAATACAAGCAGGAAATTATCGGTCTGGCGGAAGTGCGCGATGTGTTCAAATCACCGAAGTTCGGCGCGATTGCTGGCTGTATGGTGACCGAAGGGGTGGTGAAACGTCACAACCCGATTCGCGTGCTGCGTGACAACGTGGTTATCTTTGAAGGTGAGCTGGAATCCCTGCGTCGCTTCAAGGATGACGTCAACGAAGTCCGTAATGGCATGGAATGTGGTATCGGCGTGAAGAACTACAACGATGTTCGCACCGGTGACATGATCGAAGTATTTGAAATTATTGAGATCAAACGCACCATCGAGTGATACGTGCAACAACGTACCTGATGTTTTCATGCTGGGGGGCCGAGTGCCCCCCAATTTTTCTTTGAGGATTCATCATGGCAAAAGAATTCAGCCGCACGCAGCGTGTGGCGCAGGAAATGCAAAAAGAAATCGCCATTATTATTCAGCGTGAAGTGAAAGATCCGCGTGTAGGTATGGCAACAGTATCTGGCGTAGAAGTGTCACGCGATTTGGCTTACGCCAAAGTATTTGTGACCTTTTTGAATGACAACGAGCCGGAGCAGGTTAAAGTCGGGGTGAAGGCATTACAGGATGCATCCGGTTTTATCCGTATGCTGCTGGGTAAGGCAATGCGTCTGCGCGTCGTGCCTGAACTGACCTTCTCCTATGACAACTCTCTGGTTGAAGGGATGCGGATGTCCAATCTGGTGACCCGCGTGGTTAAACGCGATGCCGAGCGTCGTACATCTGACACAGATGATGAGCAGGAGGCGTAATGTCGCGTCCTCGCCGTCGTGGTCGTGATATCCACGGCGTTCTGCTGCTGGATAAACCGCAAGGGGCGTCATCTAACGATGTCCTGCAGAAGGTAAAACGTCTCTTCAATGCTAACAAAGCCGGGCATACGGGCGCACTGGATCCACTGGCGACCGGTATGCTGCCGATATGTCTGGGTGAAGCGACCAAATTTTCCCAATACCTGCTGGATGCAGATAAGCGTTACCGGGTGATAGCCCGTCTGGGGCAACGGACCGACACGTCGGATGCCGACGGTAACATTATCGAGGAACGCTCCGTCACATTCACGCATGATGCGTTAATGCTGGCGTTGGACAGCTTTCGCGGCGATACCCAGCAGGTACCGTCGATGTATTCTGCTCTGAAATACCAAGGCCGCCCGCTCTACGAGTACGCCCGTCAGGGGCTGGTTGTGCCGCGGGAAGCGCGTGATATCACCGTCTATGAGTTGCAGTTTATCCGCTGGGAAGCCGATGAGCTGGAACTGGAAATCCACTGCTCCAAGGGAACGTACATCCGTACCATCATTGATGATCTGGGTGAGAAGCTGGGGTGTGGCGCTCATGTGATGTATCTGCGTCGTTTGCAGGTGGCGACGTATCCTACTGAACGTATGGTCACGCTGGAGCAATTACAGGCATTGCGTGAACAGGCAGAAGCACAAGAACAACCGATTGGTGACTTGCTGGATGTACTGCTGTTGCCGATGGATACCGCTGTGCAGGCATTTCCTGAGGTGAATCTGTCACCGGTAGTGGCGGGTTACCTTAAACTGGGGCAGGCCGTGCGTGCTACCGCTGTGCCGACAGATGGCATGGTGCGTATCACTGAGGGTGACGAACGTCGCTTTATCGGTATGGGCGAAATCGATGATGAAGGGCGAGTGGCGCCGCGTCGTCTGGTAGTAGAAAACCCTGAGCCGACGGGTGTCTGAGCGCCTTGCGATTATATAGCGCTAAGAGTAAAATAGTGCGGCTTAAATCTTGGGCAGCTGAATTAGAGATCGGCGCCCGTTCTATCTATAATATTTTGGAGTAAATCATGTCTCTAAGCGTTGAAGCAAAAGCGAAAATCGTTGCGGAATTTGGTCGTGGCACGAATGACAGCGGTTCTACCGAAGTCCAGGTTGCTCTGCTGACTGCGCAGATTAATCATCTGCAGGGTCACTTTGCTGAGCACAAGAAAGATCACCACAGCCGCCGCGGTCTGCTGCGTATGGTTTCTCAGCGTCGTAAGCTGCTGGACTACCTGAAGCGTAAAGATCTGGCACGCTACACCACCCTGATTGAACGTCTGGGTCTGCGTCGCTAATTCGACGAGTTTCAGGAGAAAGGGGCCTCTTTGGGCCCCTTTCTTCTAGGAAGTACCAGCAAAACAGAGTAATGTATTGCTGTTGTGAATAGGATCCGTAATTACAGCGATTCGCGCGGCTAATGAGAGGCTTTATTTATTTCTGTTGCTATACGTGGTGCATGAGAAATAGCTGCATCGAGAATAGCTTTATCAGAATAAAGTCTGTCATTAGTCGCGAGGATGTAATGAGCGGATCGAGTATTTAACTGGTGCGCCATATCAGGGATATGGTGTGCGCCTCTGGTAAAGGATAGTATTTTGCTAAATCCGATCGTTCGTAAATTCCAGTACGGCCAACATACCGTAACGCTGGAAACCGGCATGATGGCCCGTCAGGCCACCGCTGCTGTTATGGTTAGCATGGATGACACCGCAGTATTTGTAACTGTTGTGGGTGCCAAACACGCTAAACCGGGGCAGGACTTTTTCCCGCTGACTGTTAACTATCAAGAGCGTACTTACGCTGCGGGTCGTATTCCCGGTGGTTTCTTCCGCCGTGAAGGCCGCCCGAGCGAAGGCGAAACGCTGATCTCCCGTTTGATTGACCGCCCGATTCGTCCGCTGTTCCCAGATGGTTTCGTTAACGAAGTCCAGGTTATTGCCACTGTGGTTTCCGTGAATCCGCAGGTTAACCCGGATATCGTTGCCATGATCGGTGCTTCTGCAGCGCTGAGTCTGTCGGGTATCCCGTTCAATGGCCCGATTGGTGCCGCTCGCGTTGGTTACATCAACGATCAGTACGTGCTGAACCCGACGACTGAAGAGCTGAAAACCAGCCGCCTGGACCTGGTAGTAGCAGGTACCGAAGGCGCGGTGCTGATGGTGGAATCCGAAGCAGACCTGCTGAGCGAAGATCAAATGCTGGGTGCGGTGGTATTCGGTCATGATCAACAACAGATTGTTATCGAAAACATCAAGTCGCTGACGGCAGAAGCTGGCAAACCGAAGTGGAACTGGCAGGCACCGGACGTGAACGTCGAACTGCACAACCGTGTACAGGCGCTGTCTGAAGCTCGTCTGGGCGACGCTTATCGCATCACTGAAAAACAGGAACGCTACGCGCAGGTTGATACCATCAAAGCTGACGTGATTGCGGCCCTGCTGGCAGAAGATGAAACGCTGGACGAAAACGAACTGCGTGACATCCTCGGCAGCATCGAGAAGAACGTGGTACGTAGCCGTGTGCTGCGTGGCGAACCGCGTATCGACGGTCGCGAAAAAGATATGATCCGTGGTCTGGATGTACGGACTGGCGTGCTGCCGCGTACTCACGGCTCCGCGCTGTTCACCCGTGGTGAAACTCAGGCGTTGGTTACCGCGACGCTGGGTACTGAGCGTGATGCACAAACCATTGATGAGTTGACCGGTGAGCGTACCGATCGCTTCCTGCTGCACTACAACTTCCCTCCGTACTCCGTGGGTGAAACCGGTATGGTTGGGTCGCCGAAACGCCGCGAAATCGGTCACGGTCGTCTGGCTAAACGTGGTGTACTGGCGGTTATGCCGAAACCGGAAGCCTTCCCGTACACCGTACGTGTTGTGTCTGAAATTACCGAATCCAACGGTTCTTCTTCCATGGCTTCCGTCTGTGGCGCTTCTCTGGCGCTGATGGATGCAGGCGTGCCGATTAAAGCGGCTGTTGCCGGTATCGCGATGGGTCTGGTGAAGGAAGGCGAGAACTACGTTGTTCTGTCTGATATTCTGGGTGACGAAGACCACCTGGGCGATATGGACTTCAAAGTAGCCGGTAGCCGCGAAGGCGTGACCGCGTTGCAGATGGACATCAAAATCGAAGGTATCACCCGCGAAATCATGCAGGTGGCGCTGAATCAGGCCAAGGGTGCGCGTTTGCACATTCTGGGTGTGATGGAACAGGCTATCAGCACGCCGCGTGGCGATATCTCCGAATTCGCACCGCGTATTCACACCATCAAGATCAGCACTGACAAGATCAAAGATGTGATCGGTAAAGGCGGTTCTGTTATCCGTGCGCTGACTGAAGAAACCGGTACGACTATCGAGATCGAAGATGACGGTACGGTGAAGATCGCCTCGACCGACGGCGAAAAAGCCAAACACGCGATTCGTCGTATCGAAGAGATCACGGCTGAAATCGAAGTGGGCCGTATCTATCAGGGTAAAGTGACTCGTATCGTTGACTTTGGTGCGTTTGTTGCCATCGGTGGCGGTAAAGAAGGTCTGGTACATATTTCTCAGATCGCCGACAAGCGTGTTGAGAAAGTGACCGACTATCTGCAGATGGGCCAGGAAGTACCGGTCAAGGTACTGGAAGTGGACCGTCAGGGTCGTATCCGTTTGAGCATAAAAGAAGCAACGGCTCAACCTCAGGAAACTACACCGGTTTCCGAGGCAGAATAATAACGGATAATCGATTGGCAGCTCCTTACAGTGTGAAGGAGCTGCGTGTATTATAAGGAACGGATATCCTTATGCTGAGCAGTCGGGGACAGGATGTTCATCAAATGTTTGTCTTCGGGAGTGGGAAATGAAGCCTTTCTTGCGCTGGTGTTATGTTGCGACAGCAATTATGCTGGCAGGATGCAGCAACACGGATTGGCGCAAAGATGCATTGCTGGCGGTTCCGTTGCAGCCTACGTTGCAGCAGGAAGTCATTCTGGCGCGCATGGAGCAAATCCTGGCGAGCCGGGCAATTACTCCCGATGAGCGAGCACAGCTGTTATATGAGCGCGGAGTGCTGTATGATAGCCTCGGGTTACGGGCGTTGGCGCGAAATGATTTTTCACAAGCGCTTTCTATCCGTCCCGATATGCCGGAGGTATTTAACTATCTCGGCATTTACTTGACGCAGGCAGGCAATTTTGATGCTGCCTATGAAGCGTTTGATTCTGTATTAGAGCTTGATCCAACTTACAATTATGCGCGTTTGAATCGGGGCATCGCTTTGTACTACGGCGGTCGCTACCAGTTGGCGCAGGATGATCTGCTAGCGTTTTATCGCGACGATCCTAATGATCCTTTCCGTTCCCTGTGGCTTTATCTGGTGGAGAGAGAAATCAATCCCGAGAAGGCCAAACTGGCGTTGAAAGAACGCTACGAGGGTGCAAAGAAAGGTGTGTGGGGATGGACGATTGTCGAATTCTACCTGGGCAACATCAGCGAAAAAGCGCTGATGCAGCGTGTACAGGAAGAAGCTAAGGATAACACTTCGCTCGCCGAGCATCTCAGTGAAACTGACTTCTATTTAGGTAAGCACTACCTAAGTCTGGGGGACAAGAACACCGCCGAGGCGTTGTTCAAGCTGACGGTTGCTAACAATGTTCACAATTTTGTTGAGCACCGCTATGCATTGTTGGAATTGGCGCAGTTAGGCCAAGAGCAAGACGACCTATCAGGATCGGACCAGCAATAGCTGACGAACACCTTTCAGCCAGAGATCATGACGATTTCTTCATCGCCTTAACGGGCGAGGCTTTTTTGTTCGCTTTTTAATCCAATTTGAGCCGGTTCACACTTTTCAATGAAAATGATTGAGTATTTTCTCGACAAGTTATGTAGACTGGCCGCCATTTTGAAGTGAGGCAAAGTTTACATGGCAGAGTTTGAAACCTCTTTTGCTAGCTTGGGGCTGTCTGCTCCTATTCTGAATGCACTGTCTGAGATGGGGTATGAAAAACCGTCCCCGATTCAGGCGGAATGTATTCCTCATCTGCTCAACGGGCGCGACGTACTGGGTATGGCGCAGACCGGGAGCGGCAAGACCGCGGCATTTTCCCTGCCGCTGCTGAACAATATCAAGGCTGATCTGAAAGCACCGCAGTTGCTGGTGCTGGCACCGACCCGTGAACTGGCGGTGCAGGTTGCAGAAGCCTGTAACGAATTTTCCAAACACATGCAGGGCGTCAATGTGGTCGCACTGTATGGTGGCCAGCGTTATGACGTGCAGTTGCGTGCGTTGCGTCAGGGGCCGCAGGTGGTTGTCGGTACGCCGGGACGTCTGCTGGATCACCTGAAACGCGGTACGCTGGACCTGTCCAACCTGAGTGGTTTGGTGCTGGACGAAGCCGACGAAATGCTGCGCATGGGCTTCATCGAAGATGTAGAAAACATCATGGCGCAGATCCCGGCTGAGCATCAGACGGCGTTGTTCTCCGCTACTATGCCGGAAGCGATTCGCCGTATTACTCGTCGCTTTATGAATGATCCGCAGGAAGTGCGTATTCAGTCCAGCGTGACCACGCGTCCGGATATCAGCCAGAGCTACTGGACGGTATATGGCATGCGTAAAAACGAAGCGCTGATCCGTTTCCTGGAAGCCGAAGACTTTGATGCCGCGATCATTTTCGTGCGTACCAAAAACGCTACGCTGGAAGTGGCCGAAGCGCTGGAGCGCAGTGGCTATAACAGCGCCGCGCTGAACGGTGACATGAATCAGGCGCTGCGTGAGCAAACGCTGGAGCGTCTGAAAGACGGTCGTCTGGATATCCTGATTGCGACTGACGTTGCTGCACGTGGTCTGGATGTTGATCGTATCAGCCTGGTGGTGAACTACGATATCCCGATGGATTCCGAATCCTACGTACACCGTATCGGCCGTACTGGCCGTGCCGGTCGTGCTGGTCGTGCGCTGTTGTTCGTGGAAAACCGCGAGCGTCGCCTGCTGCGTAATATCGAACGCATCATGAAGCTGACGATCCCGGAAGTTGAATTGCCGAACGCCGAACTGCTTGGTCAGCGCCGTCTGGCGAAATTCGCCGCCAAAGTGCAGCAGCAACTGGAAAGCAGCGATCTGGACATGTACCGTGCGCTGCTTGGCAAACTGCAACCGCAGGAAGAGCTGGATATCGAAACACTGGCCGCCGCACTGTTGAAGATGGCGCAGGGTGAACGTCCGCTGATTCTGCCGCCGGATCCGGTGGTTGAGCGCCGTCCGCGTCGCGAATTCCGCGATCGTGATGAGCGTTTCGAACGCCGTGGTGAGCGCAACGATCGTGCTCCGCGTGGTGATGAACGCCCGGCTCGTCGTGAACGTCGTGACGTCGGTGAAATGGATCTGTACCGGATCGAAGTGGGCCGTGACGATGGCGTAGAAGTACGTCATATCGTAGGCGCGATTGCTAACGAAGGCGATATCAGCAGCCGTTACATCGGTAACATCAAACTGTTTGCTTCGCACTCCACTATCGAGCTGCCGAAAGGTATGCCGGGAGACCTGCTGTCGCACTTTACCCGTACGCGTATTCTGAACAAGCCGATGAATATGCAACTGATGGGTGAGGCTCAGCCGCATGAACGCCGTGAGCGCCGTGATGGTGGTGAGCGTGGCGAACGTGGTGCCCGTGGATTTGGCGATCGTACCGGTGGCGGTCGTGGCCGTCCGTTTAACGGTGAACGTCGTGAAGGCGGCGAGCGTCGTGGTAACGGTAACCGCGATAGTCAGCGTGCACCGCGTCGTTTCAACGATGCCTGATAATATCCGTTGCTGATAACCTCAGTGATTGATGTGAAAAACCAGCCTTCGGGCTGGTTTTTTTATGGCATCAATCTGACGGTTACTGGATGCGTGCTTCCCGCACCATATCCGGTTGCAGTTGCGCGACCAGCTCAAAGGAGCGCAGCCGTGCCTGATGATCGAAGATTTGGCCGTTGATCATCAGCTCGTCCGCCTGGGTTTCCCGCAGCAAGGTTTGCAGGCCGCGACGCACTTTAGCGGTATCACCCACGATAGCCAGCCGCAATGTCTGCTCAACAGCAAATTGCTCGGCAGCGGACCAGTGTGTTTCCATCGACGCTACCGGTGCGGGCAGCGGTCCCGGCGTACCACGCCGCAGGTTGATAAACTGCTGCTGTAATGACGTAAACAGGAAACGGGCGTCACGGTCGCTATCGGCGGCGACAACATTCACGCACACCATCGCGTACGGTTTTTCCAGTTGGGCCGAAGGGCGGAAAGTGTCACGATAAAGCTGCAAGGCCTGTAACAGCATATCCGGTGCAAAATGGGCGGCGAAGGCAAACGGTAACCCCATTGAGGCCGCTAACTGGGCGCTGTACAGGCTGGAACCTAATAGCCAGATGGGAATGTTCAGCCCTTGTCCCGGTACTGCCTGCACGGGTTGGCCCGGATGAGCTGGGGCGAAGTAGCGTTGAAGTTCCTGCACGTCGTGGGGAAAATCATCAATGTCGGCATTCAGGTGGCGGCGTAACGCCTGCATGGTGCGGTGATCGGTACCCGGTGCACGCCCCAGACCGAGTTCAATACGGCCAGGATAGAGCGATTCGAGCGTGCCGAACTGTTCGGCTATCACCAGCGGTGCATGATTGGGCAGCATCACACCACCGGAACCCAGCCGGATGTGCTGTGTTCCTGCGGCAAGGTAACCGATCAACACCGAGGTGGCCGCGCTGGCGATACCGGTCATGTTGTGGTGTTCCGCCAGCCAATAGCGCTGATACCCCCACTTTTCCGCATGTTGCGCCAAATCCAGAGAATGGTGGAACGCATCACGGGCGGTATTGCCCTGCGGGATGGGAGCCAGATCGAGTAGCGAGAAAGGAACGGTAGCGGTCATAAGCGTCACTCGTCAGGTTGAGGGGCTGACGCATCAGCCCAAATAAACACAGATAAGATGTTACGCTATCTTAACAAATGGCAACGGACGATGCGTGCGCATCGCCTTGACATTGGTGTTAACTGACCAGTTCCAGTCCGGCGACGCGTCGCCAGTAGCCGTTGCAATCCTGCTGATTTTCCAGCGTCAGCGGTTGTTCACCGTGCTGGTTAGCGCGGAAACGGTCGATAATCGCCAGTGTGTCCAGCCCTTGAGGTGACAGACGCACGATATCCACCAGCCCTTCCATAGAAGCCAGATCGTTACCGAGGTTATAGCAGTAGCCGCTCTGCGTCTGGATGCCGTTAAGTACGAATACCTGTTGATTTTCCTGCGACAACATCTGGCGTCCTTGTGGATACTGGATGCAGCAAGTTTCGCATTCGTCTTTGGGGCGGTTTTCCGAACGGGCGGTAAAACAGCGGGCGGAATAGGCCAGCGGCAGATGGCCGTAACTCATCACCTCGACTTCAAACTGATGGCGAAAACCCAGCTCGTCACATTGATTGAGCAGGTTTTGCAGCCAGTCACGCGACAGCTCGACCGGCATGCACCAGCGCATCATGCCTTGTTTGTGCAGCAACCGCAGAGTGTAAGCGTTATAACAGTTCAGTGCATGACCGGCTACAAACGGCAGGTTACGTTCTGCCGCCATATTGACCGCACCAAGATCGTTGGCTTCCAGCAAAAACTCGCCGTTCTCCACGTACTTTTTCAGTTCGTTCAATTCGGAAGGCGCTTGTAGCAACGCCAGCGTGGACATCACCACCTGTTTACCGCTGGCAGCGACTTCACGCGCCAGTGTGAGCCAGTCGCCGACTTTCATTCCCCGGCGTTTGCTGCACACGGTTTCACCCAAATAGATGATGTCGGCACTGCTGTCGAGCGCAGCACGATAGAAGGTTTCAATGTCGGCTTTCGGCCAATAGTAGAGCAGCGCGCCCAGTGAATATTTCATGTAATTGATGTCTCCTGACTACTGCCACTGGCGATGATAAGCGCCCAGTGTGGTCTGCGTACCTTCGGCAACGGCACCCAGCGCCTCCATCCACTCGGCGGTGGGGGTAAAATGTGCCGGGTCAGCTTTACAGCGGTCTATCGCCTGCCGCCACACCTGGGTTACCTGGCTGACATAGGCCGGGCTGCGCTGTCTGCCTTCGATTTTCACCGAGGCGATATTCGCCGCCATCAATTCCGGCAGCAGTTCCAGCGTATTCAGACTGGTGGGTTCTTCCAGCGCATGATAGCGCTGTCCATCCACCAGATAACGGCCTTTACACAGCGTCGGGTAACCGGCGTTTTCATTGTCCTGATAGCGGTCGATTAACACGTCATTCAGCCGCGATTCCATACCGTTTTTCGTTTGTTGCCAGCGCACGAAGCGTGCCGGGGAGCAGGCACCCACGGTATTGGGGGATTCGCCGGTCAGGTAAGACGACAGGTAACAACGCCCTTCGGCCATGATGCACAGGCTACCGAAGGCGAACACTTCCAGCGGCACCGGGCTGGTACGCGACAGCTGTTTGACCTGATGGATGGACAGCACGCGCGGCAGCACAACACGGGCGACATCAAAGTGGCGCTGATAAAAGCGGATGGCTTCCTCGTTGGTGGCGGAGGCCTGCACCGACACATGGCGCTCTACCGACGGATAACGCTCGGCGGCATATTCCAGCATCGCCAGGTCCGCCAGAATTAGCGCATCGGCCCCTGCGGTTTGCACGGCGGTATCCACCGCGCGCTGCCAGCGTGGGTAACCATCCGGGTGGGCGAAGGTATTAATGGCTATATGCAGCTTGCGACGGTGGCGATGCACGTAGTCGCTGGCATCCTGCAATTTTTTGTCGTTGAAATTGAGGCCGGCGAAGTGGCGGGCATTGGTGTCGTCTTTTAGCCCGATGTACACCGCGTCGGCGCCATGATCGATGGCGGCTTTCAATGCCGGCAGGTTACCGGCGGGGCAAAGCAGTTCCATTCTTACGTCCTTTCATCACGGCCTGAGGCAGCGGGCCGGTTTGCAATGAGACAGAATCTTAGTGAACCCGGCTGCCAGCAACTTTGATTTAAACCAGCATATCGGGGAATTGCTGGCGCTTTGCGGTCGTGATTTCGCGCAGAACACGCTAAATTTATTTCATCACCATCGTGTGACTTTTCCTGCGGGTGTCGCCAGACGACGTTAAAAGAACGCTTCCGGCACTTTTATTGATGTAGACCCTTGCTGCCCGTTTCCCGTTCTATGGCAGAATAATGACCATGTCGGTCAGGCAGCATTGCTTTATGAGGAGTACGCCAGTGTTGGAAAAATTACGGGCGCAGATTGTGCGTCAGGGGCCACGTTTACTGAGTAAGCCGTTAACGTTAACGCCTTTCTTCCTGCAACGCCGGGTGCTGGAGCAACTGCTGGGTTGGCAGTTCCGTCAGGCATTGGAAGAAGGCGAGCTGGATTTTCTGGAGGGTCGCTGGTTACGGGTTGAAGTCCGTGATATCGGTTTGCAGTGGTTTGTTACGCTGCGCGATAACCGACTGGAAATCAGCCATAACGAGCTGGCGGATGTCAGCTTTAGCGCCGATGCCAACGATCTGATTTTGATCGCCGCTCGCCGGGAAGACCCGGATACGCTGTTTTTCCAGCGTCGTCTGCGTATTGAAGGCGATACCGAGCTGGGGCTGTACGTCAAAAACCTGATGGACGCTATCGAGCTGGAAAATATGCCTGCGCCGTTGCGGGTGGCATTGCTGCAACTGGCGGGATTTGTCGCAGCCGGTTTACAGGAGGGCGCGGAGCCGGTTAGCCCGCACGCGCCAGTATCATGTTGATTCGCGTTGAGATTCCGGTGGATGCACCGGGGATTGATGCTTTACTGCGGCGCTCGTTCCCGACCAGTGCGGAGGCGGAGCTGGTGCATCAGTTGCGTGAAGATGGCCAGCTGACGCTGGGGATCGTCGCGACTGACGACGAGGGCGGTGTCATCGGTTATGCCGCGTTTAGCCCGGTCACGCTGGGCGGCGAAGATTTACAGTGGGTCGCGCTGGCACCGATGGCGGTGGACGAAAACCACCGCTGTCAGGGTATTGGCGAGAAGCTGGTGTACGAGGGGCTGGATGCGCTTAACGAGTTCGGCTACACCGCAGTGGTGGTGCTGGGCAACCCACGTTACTACGCGCGTTTCGGCTTTGTACCGGCGGCGGCGCAGCAACTGTATTGCCGCTGGCTGGGTTACGAGTCGGATTTTCAGGTCTATCCGCTGGCAGATAACCACTTTCAGGGTGCCAGCGGCCTGGTGGAGTACGCCGAACCGTTTAATCGTTTTTAACGCACGGCAGAAAATCGGTCAGTGTCGAAGGCTGGTGTTGCACCAGCCTTTCTTTTTGCAGTTTGCTCAGTTGCTTGATGCGGTATTCCCACTTCAGCGCCGTCGAGCGATCACCCGCCACACAGTGATACACCAGCGTCAACGGCCCTTTTCCGCGCAGTGATCGCGCACCTTTGCCATTCTGATGCTCTGCCAGACGCCTGTCGACGTCGGTAGTAATGCCGGTATAAAGCCACCCGCTGCCGGTGCGCAGCAGATAGACAAACCAGATAGTCTCACTGTTGTTCACGCCATTTCCTTTTCGTGGTTTAGCGCTTATTTTACGGTGACAAGCCGATAAAGGCTGCCTGTTTGACAAGCATCATCGGTGGATATGGGTGAGTAAAATCACCACCTTTATTTATCAATCGGTTAGCGCTCTTTAATAACGTGAAAAAGTTGGTGGAATTTTTCAGGCTTTAAAAGTCATTAGAAAACAAGTATATACTTTTAGAGTGTTCCCCGCGCCAGCGGGGATAAACCGCGGTTTCGGGCCTGACGGCTAGAGTCTGATGGGTGTTCCCCGCGCCAGCGGGGATAAACCGGGTTGCGCTATGACATTGCCGCGCCCGATACGGTGTTCCCCGCGCCAGCGGGGATAAACCGTTTGCGTGATACCGTTAATAGCAGCAGTGCTGGTGTTCCCCGCGCCAGCGGGGATAAACCGTACGGCGCACCGGCGCTGGCAGCAATAACCGCGTGTTCCCCGCGCCAGCGGGGATAAACCGCTAAATCGCCATTTACCAGCGTCATGTTTAATGTGTTCCCCGCGCCAGCGGGGATAAACCGGAAATCGATTCGGTCAGCCTGCCGTTATTACAGTGTTCCCCGCGTCAGCGGGGATAAACCGATCAGCTCCAGCGTGTTTTTCCAGCCGCCCAGGTGTTCCCCGCGTTAGCGGGGATAAGCGTTGCCGTGATAGCACGGCACAATCCGTCGCGATGTGTTGGGCTTTATTGTGATAATATTCACATCTATCGTGAATTATGTGTGTGTAATTTCTTTTTTATGTGAATAAAACCACAAAATGGGTTGTCATCTCCGGGTGAAATAGCGGTATTCGCCGGAGAGATGACCGTGTGGTCGATAAGCGGGAGCCTTGTATGACTGATTTAACTGCAGCAGCGCAGCGTGCGCTGGGATTGATGGATTTAACTACCCTGAATGATGACGACACCGATGAAAAGGTGACGGCCCTGTGTCGTCAGGCCAATAGCCCGGCGGGGAAAACCGCTGCTATCTGTATCTACCCGCGTTTTATACCGCTGGCGCGTAAGGTGCTGCGTGAGCAGGGCACGCCGGATGTTCGTATCGCCACCGTGACCAATTTCCCACACGGTAACGACGACATTGATATCGCGCTGGCGGAAACCAACGCGGCCATCGCTTATGGTGCTGACGAGGTCGACGTGGTGTTCCCGTATCGGGCGTTGATGGCGGGTAACCGTGAGGTCGGTTTCGAGCTGGTGAAAGCCTGTAAAGCGGCCTGTGCGGCCGCCGGTGTGCTGCTGAAAGTGATCATTGAAACCGGCGAGCTGAAAACCGACGCACTGATCCGTGAAGCCAGTGAGATAGCTATTGATGCCGGTGCGGATTTCATCAAAACCTCGACCGGAAAAGTCGCGGTAAACGCTACGCTGCATTCGGCTGAGGTAATGTTGAGTGTCATTCGTGATAAAGGCGTTGGCGAGCAGGTTGGGTTTAAACCGGCAGGTGGCGTGCGTACGGCACAAGATGCCGCCGATTATCTGCAACTGGCCGACACTATCATGGGCGAAGGTTGGGCAGATGCCCGTCATTTTCGTTTCGGCGCGTCCGGTTTGCTCGACAGCTTGCTGACTACACTGGGCCACGCCGTCGGGCAGGCGCGCAGCAGTTACTGATGCGGTTCGTGCTACCGGCGCGACGCAGGCGTACCTCAGCACCAGACAGGAGAAGCTATCGTGTTTCTGATTCAGGAAATTATTCGTAAAAAACGGGACGGCCATCCGCTCAGTGCGGAAGAGATTCGCTTTTTTATTAACGGCGTGCGCGATAACACCGTGTCAGAGGGGCAGATCGCCGCACTGGCGATGACCATCTTCTTTCACGATATGACGATGGATGAACGGGTGGCGCTGACGCTGGCGATGCGCGATTCCGGCACCGTGCTGGATTGGTCCGGCTTACACCTGAATGGCCCGCTGGTGGACAAGCACTCTACCGGTGGCGTTGGCGATGTGACATCGCTGATGCTGGGGCCGATGGTGGCGGCTTGTGGCGGCTATGTGCCGATGATCTCTGGCCGGGGATTGGGTCACACCGGTGGCACGCTGGATAAACTGGAGTCCATTCCGGGGCTGGATATCTTCCCTGATGACGAGGTATTTCGTCAGATTATCCGTCAGGTCGGGGTAGCGATTATCGGGCAAACCAGTTCGCTGGCCCCGGCAGACAAGCGTTTTTACGCCACCCGCGACATCACCGCTACCGTGGATTCCATCCCGCTGATTACTGCTTCCATTCTGGCGAAAAAGCTGGCGGAAGGGCTGGATGCGCTGGTGATGGATGTTAAGGTCGGTTCCGGTGCGTTTATGCCGACCTATGAACAGTCTGAACAACTGGCGAAGGCGATTGTTGGTGTGGCCAATAATGCCGGTTGCCGTACCAGTGCGCTGTTAACCGACATGAACCAGGTGCTCGCTTCCAGTGCGGGTAACGCGTTGGAAGTCCGCGAAGCGGTGCGTTTTCTGACCGGCGAGCAGCGTAATCCTCGCCTGTTTGAAGTGACGATGGCGCTGTGTGAATCGATGTTGTTGTCGGGCAATCTGGCGCGTGACGCCGCCGAGGCGCGGGCCAAACTCCAGAGTGCGTTGGACAGTGGCCGTGCGGCGGAGGTCTTTGGCCGTATGGTGGCCGCTCAACATGGCCCGGCGGATTTCGTCGAGCATTACGATCGTTATCTGCAACCGGCGACGTTAAGTAAACCCGTGTTTGCTGAACGGGATGGGATTGTCAGCGCGATGGATGCGCGTGCGTTGGGTATGGTTGTGGTGGCGTTGGGTGGTGGACGACGTCAGGCCAGTGATATCATTGATAGCAGCGTAGGGTTGAGCGACATGGTCAGCCTGGGTGATCGGGTTGATGCCGAGCGTCCGCTGGCGGTTATCCATGCCAGAACCGAATCGGACTGGCAGCAGGCGGCACAGGCGTTGCGTGAAGCAATCTGTCTGGATTCTCAGGCACCTGCGCCTTGCCCATTGATTTATCGCCGACTGGATATCGCGGATATCTAAGCGTTGGTCGCCGTTTTGCCCTACGCGCATTTATACTTTATGTACACGCTGTGCCCTTACGCACGACGCAGGAGATAACAACATGAAACGTGCATTTATTATGGTTCTCGACTCGTTTGGGATTGGCAGCACTGCTGATGCCGAGCGGTTTGGCGACGCGGGTTCAGATACGCTGGGCCATATCGCACACGCCTGCGCACAAGGCAAGGCCGATACCGGTCGGCAGGGGCCGCTGCGGTTACCGAACCTGAGCCGTTTAGGGTTGGGCAAGGCGGCGCAAAGCTCCACCGGGCAGTTCCCGCCGGGGCTGGATGCACAGGCGGATATCATCGGCGCGTATGCCTACGCCAGCGAAATCTCCTCGGGTAAAGATACGCCATCCGGCCACTGGGAAATCGCCGGGGTGCCGGTGTTGTTCGACTGGGGCTATTTCCTCGATGAACACAACAGCTTCCCGCAGGCGCTGCTGGACCGGCTGGTGGAGCGCGCCGGGTTGCCGGGCTATCTCGGTAACTGCCACTCTTCCGGTACGGTGATCCTTGACCAGCTTGGCGAAGAACACATGAAAACCGGCAAGCCGATTTTCTATACCTCGGCGGATTCGGTATTTCAGATTGCCTGCCATGAAGAGACCTTCGGGCTGGATAAACTGTATGAACTGTGTGAAATCGCCCGTGAGGAACTGACCGAAGGCGGTTACAACATTGGTCGAGTAATCGCCCGGCCGTTTGTCGGTGATAAAGTCGGCCAGTTCCAGCGTACTGGCAATCGCCATGATCTGGCGGTGGAACCGCCAGCACCGACCATGCTGAAAAAGCTGGTGGATGAAAAAGGCGGCCAGGTGGTATCGGTAGGGAAAATCGCCGATATCTACGCTAACGTCGGCATCACCAAAAAGATCAAAGCCACCGGTATCGATGCGCTGTTTGACGCCACGCTGAGCGAAATGGAGCAGGCGGGTGACAACACCATCGTGTTCACCAACTTTGTGGATTTCGACTCATCTTACGGCCATCGTCGTGATGTGGCAGGGTATGCCGCCGCGCTGGAGCTGTTTGACCGCCGCCTGCCGGAGATGCTCGCTCGCGTGACAGGTGATGACATTCTGATTCTGACGGCCGACCACGGCTGCGACCCGACCTGGCCAGGTACCGATCACACTCGTGAGCACGTACCGGTGCTGATGTACGGGCCGGGTGTGAAGCCGGGTGATTACGGCCATCGCACCACCTTTGCCGACATCGGCCAGACGGTTACCCGCTACTTCGGCCTGTCGCCGATGGATTACGGTACACCGCTGTTTTAACAGATCGATGCGTTGATAGGTCGATGCGCTGACCGCGCGACGCTATACTTCATCATCATGAATTCACACTGGATTTAAAAAGGAAGAAAAAGGATGGCTACGCCACATATCAATGCAGAAATGGGTGACTTCGCTGACGTGGTACTGATGCCGGGTGACCCGCTGCGCGCTAAGTACATCGCGGAAACCTTTCTGGAAAACGCGGTGGAAGTGAACAACGTGCGTGGCATGCTGGGCTTCACCGGGACTTACAAAGGCCGTCGTATCTCCGTGATGGGCCACGGCATGGGCATCCCGTCCTGCTCGATTTACACCAAAGAGCTGATAACCGAATTCGGCGTGAAGAAAATCATCCGTGTCGGCTCCTGCGGTGCGGTGCGCGCTGATGTGAAACTGCGTGATGTGGTGATCGGTATGGGTGCCTGCACTGATTCCAAAGTGAACCGTATGCGTTTTAAAGATCATGATTTCTCGGCGATTGCCGATTTTGATCTGCTGCGTCATGCAGTGGATGCGGCGAAAGCACGCGGCATCAACGCCCGTGTTGGCAACCTGTTCTCCGCTGATTTGTTCTACACGCCGGACCCGCACATGTTCGACGTGATGGAAAAATACGGCATTCTGGGCGTGGAAATGGAAGCAGCGGGTATTTATGGCGTGGCGGCGGAATTTGGCGCGAAAGCGCTGGCTATCTGCACCGTGTCCGACCATATCCGTACCCACGAGCAGACCACCGCAGCCGAGCGCCAGACCACCTTCAACGAGATGATCGAAATCGCGCTGGAGTCGGTACTGCTGGGTGATAAAGCCGAGGCTTGAGACTGTTGACAAACAGCTATGTTGTTTGTGAATAGTGATGTTTGTCCGGTCAGTGAGTCATTTCGTGCGGGATAAACGGTGTAATTTCTTTGCTGCTTCATTGCACGCACGACAAGGAGAGGTGCAAGCGCCACCTCTCCTTGACCACTGGCTAGTGGCTAAACTGCGGCGCTACGCGCTACCTTCGGCGTTCGACTTCGCGATTCGGGCCGCCTGTGACGCGCTCCAGGCGCGGCACAGGCTTTCGCGACGTCCTGTCGCTCACCCGGCGAAGTCGCCCACCTCAGCGCAGTTTTTGATGCCAGAAAAGCGTCATCCTGTTCTTAAGGGTTTTATCACCCCAGCGGTAGCGCCATGATAATGGCGTCTTCGCGGCCGTTGGCGGTTGGGTAATAATCCCGCCGTACCGAGACTTCGTTGAATCCCAAACTTTGATACAGCGCGATGGCGCGGGCGTTGGATGCGCGCACTTCCAGCCACAGCGTTACAATGCCACGCTGCTCCAGCTCGGTAATCAGGTGTTCCAGCAACTGACGCCCGTAGCCGTGGCGCTGGTGCGCCGGGTCAACCGCAATATTGAACAGCGTGGCTTCATCCAGCACCACCTGAGTGATGGCGTAGGCCACCAGTTGCTGGTCATGACACAGTTTCAGGTTGAGGTAACGCTCGCCCTGATTGCTGATGAAGGTTTTTTCGCTCCACGGAAAAGCGTGGCTTAAGCATTCAATATCAAACGCCTGCGGCAGGTCAGCCGTGGTCAGGGTGGAAATCATGTTCATGGTGACAAATCTGTTGCCACAGGGCGCGTTTCGCCCCGGCGTTGTGAGAGAGCTCGGCCAGAGACGGGCTGGTCAGTTGCACGCCATCCAATGCCAGCGCATCGGTGACTGGCTGACCCAGCCACCAACTGTGGCAGCGGGTATGTTCCGGTAGCATCTGCGCCTGACGTGGCGTCAGGCTTATCGTCTGCTGCGAAGAGAGATTCAGGCTGCGCAAGACATCCTGTAACAGCTGGTCATCGCTGGCGGGCAGTGGGTCGGCGATGATAATCAGCCGGGCATCAGGCGGCAGGCTGACGGCGATTTCGCCTTTCAGCACCGACGGACGACGCAAGGTCCACTGGGTGATCCCCAGTTGCTGTAACAGCCAGTCCCGTCTTGATGTCATGCCTTACTCACTCTGCGTGCGATATTAGTGCCCGTGGGTAACCGCGCCCGATGTCGCCAATCGTCGTATCCGGCGATGGCGGTGCACGATTGTGCGGCGCTATGCTAACAAATCGCTGAACCTGCGCCAACAAACCACTATAATCCCCGCTCAGTTTATTGAGGAGCCAGACCTGATGTCAGCATTAACCCCCGCCAGTGAAGTGATATTGCGCCATAGTGATGAATTTGTTGCCCGCCGGGTACTGTTTGCCGGTGATTTGCAGGATACCTTACCTGCGCATTTTGAGGCGGCGGCCGTTACTGTGCACACCACGCAATACCATCATTGGCAGCAGTTGCAGCCTGTATTGGGCGACAACGTGCATTTTTCGCTGCTGGCGCAGGCGGACATGGTTGCCGGGTGTGACACCTTGATTTACTACTGGCCGAAGAGCAAACAGGAAGCACAGTTCCAGTTGTCTAATCTGCTTTCGCTGTTGCCGGTCGGCTGTGAGATTTTTGTCGTCGGCGAAAACCGTAGTGGGGTGCGCAGCGCTGAAGGTATTTTGGAGCCGATCGCCGCTATCAATAAGATCGACAGCGCGCGTCGCTGCGGGCTGTACCACGGTCGTCTGGATGCTGCTTCCGCGTTTGCACTGGAAGACTGGTGGCTGGAATATGATGTGGATGGCGTGCCGGTACGCACATTGCCGGGGGTATTCAGCCGTGAGGGACTGGATAGCGGCAGCCAGTTGCTGCTCTCGACGCTGGAACCGCATCGTAAAGGGAAAGTGTTGGATCTTGCCTGCGGTGCTGGGGTGCTGGCAGCATCGTTTGCCCGGTTATCGCCGAAAATTCGCCTGACGCTGAGCGATGTGAGCGCGGCGGCACTGGAAGCCAGCCAGGCGACGCTGGCGGCGAATGGTCTGGAAGGCCAGGTTATCGCCAGTAATGCCTACTCGGATATTCAAGGGCGCTTTGATCTGATTCTCTCAAACCCACCGTTCCACGACGGCATGCAAACCAGCCTGCATGCGGCGGAAATGATGATTCGCGGTGCTGCCGCTCATCTGAACATCGAAGGTGAACTGCGCATCGTCGCCAACGCCTTCCTGCCGTACCCGGCGCTGTTGGACGAGACATTCGGCAGTCATGAGGTGCTGGCTCAGACCGGCCGTTTCCGCGTGTACCGCGCCGTGCTGCGTCGCCATAAAAACCGCTGATTCACCCGAAAGTAACCCGCAATTCACTTGAAGGCCCGGCTTTCTGGCCGGACCTTCAGGCTTGATGCTCAGGCGTTATCGATCGTCGCCATCCCTTCTCGTCCATAACGCTCGCCAGCAGCGACATGCGGCGGGAAGATAGCGTTAATCTCATCGAGTTCATGTGGTGTCAGAGATATCGACTGCGCACCGATATTTTCTTCCAGATAGCGACGACGTTTGGTACCGGGGATCGGCACGATATGCTCGTTTTGCGCCATCACCCAGGCTAATGCCAATTGTGAGGGCGTGACGGCTTTTTCCTGCGCCATTTGCGTGATTTTTTCCACCAGTTGTAGATTTCTAGCGAAATTCTCATCGCTAAAACGCGGGTTACTGCGCCGAAAATCGTCTGCGGCCAGGGTATCCGGGCGCGTGATGGCACCGGTCAGGAAGCCACGTCCCAATGGGCTGTAAGGCACAAAACCGATACCCAGACGGCGACAGGTGGGGAGGATCTCTGCCTCCACATCGCGCGTCCACAAGGAGTATTCACTTTGTAGTGCGGTGATAGGATGCACGCGCTGTGCCCGCTCCAGCGTGGCGGCAGACGCCTCGCTCAGGCCGATATAACGAATCTTGCCCGCTTTCACCAAATCAGCCAGCGCGCCAACGCTCTCTTCGATCGGCACGGCCGGGTCGATACGGTGCTGGTAGTAGAGATCGATAACATCAACACCCAGACGCGTCAGGCTGCCCTCAACGGCCTGACGGATATACTCAGGTCGGCCACAGACACCGCGCAACGCCGGGTTGGCCGGATCGCGCAAAATGCCGAATTTGGTAGCCAGAAACACCTGATCCCGTTTGCCCTTGATGGCTTTGCCTACCAGTATTTCATTGGTGTGGGGGCCGTACATGTCGGCGGTGTCCAGCAGGGTGACACCCAGTTCCAGCGCCCGATGCAGGGTGGCGATGGCCTCGTTTTCATCCAGACTGGTGGAATAAAAATCACTCATCCCCATACAGCCGAGACCGAGGGCGGATACCGTTGGCCCCTGTGGGCCGAGTTTTCGCTGTTGCATATTTCTTGCTCCGTGTTGTTAGCGGCGTTTTCTCAGTGTGGTTGTTTCAATCAAAAAGATAAATTCGCAGTTTTATGCAACACTGTTTGTAAAATACAAACAATGGAGCCGGGGATGGATCAGGTTCAGGCCATGCGGGTCTTCGTGCGTATCGTGGAGGCAGAGAGCTTCAGTCGGGCAGCGGAAAAGCTGGGATTGCCGCGCGCCACCGTCAGCCAGACGCTGAAACGGTTGGAGGTCAGGCTGGGTGTGCGCTTGCTGCAACGTACTACACGTCAGGTGCAGGTGACGGACGAAGGCCTGCTGTACTATCAGCGCTGTGTACAACTGCTGGCGGAGATCGACGAGACGGATGCCTTGTTTTCCCATCAGCGCCAGCAGCCTAGCGGCCGTGTGCGTATCGATATGCCGCACTCGCTGGCCCGGCAGGTGGTGATCCCGTCATTGCCTGCGTTTTACCGCCGTTACCCGCAGATTTCGCTGGTGCTGAGTGCCAATGATGCGGCGATTAATGTGCTGCGAGAAGGCGTGGACTGCGTATTACGTGCCTGGCAGGTGGACGATGACTCACTGGTCGCGCGATCATTACCGTCGCTGCCGCAGGTTACCTGTGCTTCGGCGGCCTATTGTGCCGAGTTCGGCGTGCCTGACTCGCTGGAGGCGCTGGCGACACACCGCATGGTCGGGTATTTTTCGCTACGCACATTGCAGCGTTATCCGCTGGAATTCATGCAGCAAGGGCAGCTCGTTACCCGTACCTTGCCCAGTCTGGTCGAGATAAGCGGTGCGGATGCGTATATCGCTGCCTGTCAGGCCGGGATGGGGATTATTCAGGCTCCCCGTTATGGCCTGGAGTCGTTGCTCGCTGGCGGTGAATTGATTGAGATACTGCCGCAGTTGCCACCGCCCGATATGCCGCTGTATGTGATGTATCCTTCCGGGCGTTTTCTGGCACCGCGCATTCGGGCCGTGATCGACTGGTTGTCGCAATGCTTTCATCAGCCACCGTTTGGGTGAATGCTGGTTTTTACAGCAAACGCAGTAACGCTAAGGAAATAATGATTGACGTTGGTGCGAAAATCTCTAGAATGCGCCTCCGTGGTGGCATTATGTGACGTAATGTTGCTTGGTTTGCGAAGGTGGCGGAATTGGTAGACGCGCTAGCTTCAGGTGTTAGTGTCCTTAGGACGTGAGGGTTCAAGTCCCTCTCTTCGCACCAAACTCACCACAGATTTGTATTTCACAGTACCTGCGAAGGTGGCGGAATTGGTAGACGCGCTAGCTTCAGGTGTTAGTGTCCTCAGGACGTGAGGGTTCAAGTCCCTCTCTTCGCACCACTGGGATACAAATCAGCATCTTGTTGTATCATCGCAGTAAGTAATCTTGTAGTAAGCAATCGTAGTACACAGTGCGAAGGTGGCGGAATTGGTAGACGCGCTAGCTTCAGGTGTTAGTGTCCTTAGGACGTGAGGGTTCAAGTCCCTCTCTTCGCACCACTCTCCTTATCTTTCTTTGGCTTCAACACAGCAATACTCACCCATAACTATATCTACTACATCTACTACTGTTCGTTTTTCCCTTATATTTCCTCATGCGCCTGACCGTTATGCTGATTCAGGGCCAATGCGGCCATCCTTTGAGCGTGAGCGACAGCGCCGCCAGGCCACCTGCCAGCGCAATGCAGGAAGGCAGCAGCAGGTAGTGGCGCATACGCCGGTGGAACAACATGCCCACCGTGAGCAGCATGGCCAGCGCACAGATGTATTTTAGGTGTGTTTGATCCAGTTCCGGCAGGGCCAGTAATGGCATCAACGCAGCCGGTAGCAGTACGCCCCAGGCGCTGGACAGACGTTTGCCAAAATACCAGCTTATTCCCCACAGCCCGCACGCCGCGATCATGGCAGTCAGCATGGTGAATTCTCTTGTTGATAATGATAACCAATATCATATATCAGATTTCCCGCTATACAACCGATGTCGTGTGATTTTTCTATGACCTGCCGTTTGGCGACGGCAGGTGGTGAGGTCAGGCAGATTCAGGCGCTGCCCGCAGATAGTCGCGTACCAACTGTAACATGTTGAGTAGCGTGGCACTGCGGTCATGTTTACGCCAGATGACGGCAATCTGCGTGGTGAGGTGGGGGGTGTTGGTATCGTGGTAGGTCACATTACCGGTCTGGATGCTGGTCATCGATTCAGGGACGAAGGTCACGCCAAAGCCGGACGCCACCATACTGATGGTGGCGGTGAGGTGTGGTGCCAGCGGATTGATTTTGGGCTGATAACCCGACAGATAACAGGCGCGGACAATCAGGTCATGCAGGCTGGGGCAGAGTTCACGTGGGAAAATAATCAGCGGTTCATTCTGCAACTGCCCAAGATTGATTCGCGCTTGATCGCTAAATGGGTGGTTTTCCGGCAGCACCAGACGCATCGGCTCGTTAGCCAGTAGTTCACCTTCAAACTCTTCGCCGATGTTGTCTGGCAGGCGTACAAACGCGATATCGATGGTGCGGTTACGCAGGCTCTCCAGAATTTCATGGATGTGCTCTTCCCGCGGTTGTAGCCGTATTTTGGGGTAGTGTTGTCGATAGCGGCGCAGCAGTGTCAGCACCGCTGGGTGAAAAGTCACGGCACAGGAAAAGCCGACATTGATAACGCCGCTCTCGCCACGAGCGATGCTGCGCACCCTTTCCACGGCGGCATCGGTCAGTTCAAGAATATGGTTGGCGTCTTGATACAGCGCTTCACCTGCTTCCGTCATTTCCACGCCACGGGTTAGCCGCTTGAACAGCGGTGTGCCGATTTCTCGCTCAAGCTTTTGAATCTGCTGACTTAATGGCGGTTGTGATATGCCAAGGCTTTCCGCTGCACGGGTGAAATGCCGGGTTGAGGCCACTGCGACAAAATAGCGCAGATAACGTAATTCCATATATTTTCGATCTCCAATTGGCCACTTCTCTGTATTGGAACTTTGGTGTGACGACGGTCAATATTCAAGTGAAAGGTTAAATAAATTTAAGTTGATCACCGTCGGAAGGGAATGGATATGAAAGATGTTAACTGTGTCGACCCCTGTGTCAGGGAACTGGCCAGCTTTGCACTTCATCATCAGGAACAGCATCCAGAGTGCGTTATTTATCAGACTTCATTAATGAGCGGCCTTATTAATGGGGTTTACGAAGGCCACACCACCATGGAGGAGCTGCTTAAACATGGCGATTTTGGATTAGGAACGTTTAACGATCTTGATGGTGAACTGGTGGCGCTCAATAGCCGCATCTTTCAGCTTCGTGAAGACGGTAGCGCACGTGCGGCGTTGCCGTACCAGAAAACCCCCTTCGCGGTAATGACCTTTTTCCGGCCGACGGAACAAATTCATTTCGGACAGACCATCGGCCGCGAAGCGATTCATCAGCGCATTAATGAATTGATTGCAACAGATAATCTGTTTTGTGCCCTGCGGATAGATGGCCGTTTTAGCCATGCAGAAACCCGTACGGTACCCCGCCAGGAACGACCTTATAAACCGATGCTGGAAGCGATTGCCCAACAACCGACGTTTCGTTTCGAAGACTGTCAGGGCAGCGTGATCGGTTTCCGTAGTCCTGCCTATGTTCAGGGGATTAATGTGGCTGGTTATCATGAGCATTTCATCACCGACGATCGCAAAGGTGGTGGGCATCTCCTTGATTATCAATTGGAAGAGGGCGTACTGACCTTTGGCTCCATCGCCAGGCTGGTTATCGACCTTCCCCGTGACCGGGATTTCCTGAAAGCCAATTTATCCCCTGACGATCTCGATAGCGTCATTCACTCCGTAGAGAGCTGAGACATCGGATAGGTGTAGGTACTGAAAGCACAAGCACACTGTTATGCAGAGGATAAACATTATGGAAAATATGGATGGTCAACAGCACTGGAAGAGCGGTGCGGAGCTGATCGTAAAACATCTTGAGCAACAAGGCGTCAACTATGTCTTCGGCATTCCTGGTGCAAAAGTCGATCGCGTGTTTGATTCACTGGTGGACTCACCCATTCAGACCATTCCCGTCAGGCATGAAGCCAACGGCGCGTTTATGGCGGCGGCTGTCGGTCGCCTGACCGGTAAAGCCGGTGTGACGCTGGTGACATCGGGGCCTGGCTGTTCGAATCTGGTGACCGGGCTGGCTACCGCGACAACCGAAGGCGACCCGATGGTGGCGCTGGGAGGCGCGGTAAAACGTGCCGATCGCCTGAAGCTGACCCACCAAAGTCTGGATACCGTTAGCCTGTTTCAGCCCGTGACCAAATACAGTGCGGAAATCACCGTGTCGTCGGCGATTTCAGAAGTGATGGCCAACGCCTTTCGCGCCGCCGAATTTGGTCGTCCGGGGGCGGCGTTTATCAGCCTGCCGGAAGACATTGTTAACGAACCGGTTGATAGCCCGGTTCTGGCTCGAACCACGTTGCCGACCCTCAACAGTGCGCCGTATGCCGATGTCGAGCGGGTGGCCGGGCTTATCAAGAATGCTAAGAACCCGATCCTGTTGCTGGGGCTGATGGCCAGTCAACCGAAGAACGCTGAAGCGCTGCGCCGTCTGCTGCACCACAGCGGCTTGCCGGTCACCAGTACTTATCAGGCGGCTGGGGTGATCGACCAACAGCACTTTGACCATTTTGCCGGGCGGGTTGGGCTGTTTAATAATCAGGCTGGCGACAAGCTGTTACAGCAGGCCGATCTTATCGTGACGGTGGGATACAGCCCGGTGGAGTATGCCCCGGCGCTGTGGAATACCGGTAAGGCGACGCTGGTGCACATTGATGTGTTACCCGCTGAAGTGGAAAGTGCCTACCGCCCGGATGTGGAACTGGTGGGTGACATCAGCATCACCATCGATATGCTCAATGAGCAACTGGCCTCACCGATTGTGCTGTCGTCAAAAGCTCAGGCAATTTTGGAAGAGCGCCGTCAGTTGCGCCATCAACTGGCAACCCGCGCGATTAACATGGACGGCTTTGCCATTCACCCGCTGCGGCTGGTGCGGGTCATGCAAGATCTGGTCAATAAAGATGTGACCTTGTGCGTGGATATGGGCAGCTTCCATATCTGGCTGGCGCGCTATCTTTATAGCTTCCGTGCCCGTCAGGTGTTGATGACGAATGGACAACAAACCATGGGGGTGGCATTGCCGTGGGCGATTGCTGCCGCGTTGGTCAATCCTGGTCAGAAGGTGGTGTCAGTCTCGGGGGATGGCGGTTTCATGCAATCCAGTATGGAACTGGAAACGGCGGTACGGCTGAAATCCAACATCCTGCATATTATCTGGGTGGATAACGCCTACAACATGGTGGAAATTCAGGAAGAGAAAAAGTATCACCGTGCTTCCGGCGTCAAGTTCGGGCCCATCGACTTCAAAGCCTATGCGGAAGCCTTCGGTGCCAAAGGGTTTGCCGTGGAATCGGCGGCTGAACTGGTGCCGAAACTCTGGCAGGCGATGGACGTGGATGGCCCGGCGGTTATCGCCATCCCGGTGGATTATTCCGACAACCATTACCTGATGGAGAACGTCAACATCAGCCACCTGATTTAAGACGTCGTATCGTCAGTCATTCAGGCTCTTTCATCCTACCTGCTGCAGGATTTGCAGCCTTTTTGAGTGTAATTCGCTCATGATGCTCCTCGCGTCCTGAAGCCCCAAAATAGGGGGCTTCGCAAGCCCCACCGTGTTCTATGTTCCATGCGGTGGGGAACGCTGCCGATAGTGGCAGGACGCGCATTTTTTCGCTCGCTCCTCTATATCATGCCCTGTCGCTTTTACCAACGAACCGGTTATCACTTTCATCAGTGAGCGGTCAGTGTTGTGAGTAAGCAGGCAGTCGATATGTTTTCAGTAGATTGACTGGTATAACGCTGCTATTTCCTTCACTGTGGCTGGCCGCGGGTTGCCGCCAGTGCACACATCATCAAACGCGGCCTGCGCCAGCGTTGGGATATCCTGTTCTTTGACGCCGACCTGGCGCAATTGCGCCGGAATATCCACGTCCTGCGCCAGTTGCCGTACCACCTGAATCGCGGCTTCTCGCGCCTTGGGCAGCGGCATGCTGTCTGCTCCGGGTACACCCATCGCTACCGCGATGGCACGGAATTTCTCACCGGTGTATGGCGCATTCCAGGCCATGATATGAGGCAGCAGAATGGCGTTGGCGACGCCATGCGGGGTGTCATAAAACGCGCCCAGCGGGTGTGCCATGCCGTGTACCAGCCCCAGACCAACGTTAGAAAACCCCATCCCGGCGATGTATTGCCCCAATGCCATGTCTTCCACACCTTGCAGTTTCCCCGCGACGGAATCACGCAGCGAACGGCTGATGATTTCGATGGCTTTCAGGTGAAGCATGTCGGTTAACTCCCAGGCCCCTTGGGTAGTAAACCCTTCGATGGCGTGGGTCAGTGCGTCGATGCCAGTGGCTGCTTTGAGTGAGGCAGGCATACTGCTCATCATGTCTGCATCGATAAACGACACTATCGGGATATCGTGTGGGTCGACGCAGACGAACTTACGCCGTTTCTCCTCATCGGTGATGACATAGTTAATGGTCACTTCAGCGGCGGTGCCCGAGGTAGTGGGAATGGCGAAGATCGGTACGCTGGGTTTGCGGGTCGCGGCGACCCCTTCCAGACTGCGCACATCGGCAAATTCCGGGTTATTAATGATAATACCGATGGCCTTACAGGTGTCCTGCGGGGAACCGCCGCCAATGGCTATCAGATAATCCGCACCTGATGCCTGAAAGCGCTCAACCCCGTGACGAACAACGGCGATGGTTGGATTGGGAATCACGTCATCGTAAAGGTCGTAAGGCAGGCCAGCTTTATCCAGCAACCCGGTCACTTTGCCGGTTACACCGTACTTCACCAGTTCCTTATCCGTGACCACCAGCGCTTTACGAAAACCACGCCGCTGTACTTCTTCTGTCAGGTGGCGGATAGCGCCGCTGCCAAAGTAGGATGTTTCATTCAAAATCATTCTCTGTGTCACAATGAACGCCCCTTAATGTATTGATTTTTAAATATTGTGGCTGACCAGCTCTCCTTTTTTGCCGTCGGCTGGTAGTCGGTGATGGTTAATAATCAATCTAGTTCTGTCTACCGAGCCGGGAAACGAAAGCTCACGTTCGATTGATGCAAGTCAAACCTTTGCCGGATGGAGAGCCTGCCGATGCAGTCAGTGTGAAACCTGATGGGGTGGGTTGCCTTCTCGCGGTTGCCAGTAACCGCTCCACATTGTCGTTAGCGGGAAGATGTCCACGATGGTGATCACAAAATCAGCCTGTGCACGTGATGATTGAGGGCACCTCGATTGCCTGAAATAATCTAATTTTAGGGTTTTTTCGCATTACTTTATCTAATTTAAATGACTGATTTTGGTTTTGATATCACACCATAAAACTATTTTTTAATAATGACTGTTGCCAATTTTACTTTAGTTTTTGGTTTTTAATTTCAATTAATTAAAAATTAACAGGATTATATGCTTTGTGGCTGTTTTGTATATTGGTTGGGGTTTTATCTTTTTATATAGATAAACTTATGGTTATGGGAGTGGTGGAACGCCGACTTCAGTGGTAAGTTCAGGTGCAGGATAAACGTTTGCGTCGTGAGGTCTGGCGTCACAACGCACGGCTAACGTAGAGAGAAAAGAATGGCAAACCACACCCCGTTATATGAACAGCATCTGGCCGATGGCGCCAAAATGGTGGATTTTCATGGCTGGATGATGCCGCTGCATTATGGCTCCCAGTTGGATGAACATCATATTGTACGCAGCAGTGCTGGCATGTTTGATGTGTCGCACATGACTATCGTGGATTTGCGCGGTGCCCGTGTCCGCGAATTTTTGCGTTACCTGTTGGCGAATGACGTTGCCAAACTGACCCAGCCCGGCAAGGCGCTCTATACCGCGATGCTGACGCCGTCTGCTGGCGTGATTGACGATTTAATCGTGTATTTCCAGACCGAAGACTATTTCCGGCTGGTGGTGAACTCCGCCACGCGCGAGAAAGATTTGGCCTGGATTACCGAACATGCCGCTTCCTTCCAGGTTGCGATTACCGAACGCGAAGACCTGTCGCTGATTGCGGTGCAAGGGCCGCAGGCACAGGAGAAAGTGCGTAGCCTGCTCAGTGATGCACAGCGTGACATCATTGCGGGCATGAAACCTTTCTTTGGTTTGCAGGCTGGCGACCTTTTTATCGCCACCACTGGCTATACTGGCGAAGCAGGCTATGAAATTGCGTTGCCGCAGGAACTCGCGGTCAACTTCTGGCAACAATTGCTGGCTGTTGGCGTAAAACCCTGTGGGCTGGGTGCACGTGACACGTTGCGTCTGGAAGCGGGCATGAATCTGTACGGTCAGGATATGGATGAAACCATCTCTCCACTGGCAGCCAACATGGGCTGGACTATTGCCTGGCAGCCGGAAGACCGTCAGTTTATTGGCCGTGATGCGCTTGAACGTCAGCGTTCCGAAGGCACTGAACAGTTGGTCGGTTTGGTGATGACGGAAAAAGGCGTACTGCGTCACGGTCAGCCGGTTCGCTTTACCGATAATCATGGCGTGATGCAGGAAGGGGTGATCACCAGCGGGTCGTTTTCGCCTACGCTGGGCGTCAGCATTGCGCTGGCCCGTGTGCCCGCCGGTATCGGCGAGCAGGCAATCGTGCAGATTCGCAATCGTGAGATGCCGGTGCACGTGACCAAACCGAATTTCGTCCGCGCAGGCAAAGCGCTGGTTCAGTTTTAATTTTTGGCATTAATGGAAGGAGAAGGTGGCAATGAGCAATGTTCCGGCAGAACTGAAATATACCTCATCCCATGAGTGGGTGATGGCGGAAGGCAATGGCGTTTACAGCGTAGGTATCACCGAGCATGCCCAGGAATTGCTGGGTGACATGGTGTTTGTCGATCTGCCGGAAGTCGGCAGTACGGTGAATGCTGGCGACGACTGCGCGGTTGCGGAATCCGTCAAGGCGGCATCTGATATTTACGCGCCGATCAGCGGTGAAATCGTGGAAATCAACGAAGAGCTGGAAGGTGCGCCGGAATTGGTAAACAGCGCGCCTTACGCTGAAGGCTGGTTGTTCCGCATCAAAGCCTCTGACGAAGCCGAACTGAACGAATTGCTTGATGCCGCTGGCTATCAGGCACTGCTGGAAGAAGAAGACAGCGACGAAGAAGAATAAGCCTGACGCCCCGTTTGCTTCCCGCTACGGGGCGTTTTTATGGTCCGCCTGGTTTTGCTATTGGTTTGTTTTGTGAATGGTTTGCTTGTTTTTCTGAATAATTTTCTTGTTTTATGAATTAGTTAATTGCGCTGCACATCACTGTGCCAAATGCAGGAAATTCCCCCACATGACCCAGACTCTCAGTCAACTCGAACACGGCAGTGCGTTCACCGAGCGCCACATCGGCCCATCAGCGACTCAGCAACAGCAGATGCTGACCGCCATTGGTGCGGCTTCGCTGGACGAACTTATCCGTCACATCGTACCTGCTGATATCCAGTTACCTCAGCCACCAGCGGTGGGCGACGCCGCCACCGAATATCAGGCGCTCGCTGAACTCAAAGCCATCGCCAGCCGCAACCAGCGTTATAAGAGCTATATCGGCATGGGGTATCACGCCGTGCTGACGCCGCCGGTGATTTTGCGCAATGTACTGGAAAACCCAGGTTGGTATACCGCGTATACGCCGTACCAGCCGGAAGTATCGCAGGGGCGTCTGGAAGCGTTGTTGAATTTCCAGCAATTGACACAGGACCTGACCGGGCTGGAGCTGGCTTCCGCCTCGTTACTGGATGAAGCGACCGCCGCTGCGGAAGCGATGGCGATGGCTAAACGTGTTAGCAAGCTCAAGCAGGCCAATCGTTTCTTTGTCGCCGACGATGTTCACCCACAGACGCTGGATGTGGTGCGTACCCGTGCTCAGACCTTTGGTTTTGAGATAGTGACCGGCAACGCCGCTGACGCGGTGAAATACGACGACGTGTTCGGCGTGTTGTTGCAACAGACAGGCACCACCGGCGAGTTGCACGACTATCGTGCGTTGATGACCGAACTGAAAGAGCGGAAAGTCATCATCAGTGTGGTGTCGGACATGATAGCGCTGGTGCTGCTGGCGGCACCCGGCAAACAGGGCGCGGACATTGTGTTGGGCTCTGCCCAACGTTTTGGCGTGCCGATGGGGTACGGCGGTCCGCACGCGGCATTTTTCGCCTGTCGTGATGAATACAAACGTGCGATGCCGGGCCGTATTATCGGTGTTTCCCGCGATGCGGCCGGTAACACCGCGCTGCGTATGGCAATGCAGACTCGTGAACAACATATCCGCCGGGAAAAAAGCCAACTCCAATATCTGTACCTCTCAGGTGCTGCTGGCCAACATTGCCGGGATGTACGCGGTGTATCACGGTCCGCAGGGGCTGAAACGCATTGCCGGGCGTATCCATCGTTTGACCGATATTTTGGCCGCCGGTTTGACGGCGCGCGGTCTGACGCTGCGTCATCAACACTGGTTCGATACTCTGACCGTTGAGGTCGCGGATAAAGCGGCCGTACTGGAGCGTGCGGTGAGCGCCGGTATCAACCTGCGCGCCGATCTGGATGGTGCGGTTGGCATCGCATTGGATGAAACCACTGGTCGTGATGACGTTCTGGCGCTGTTCGCTGTCTTGCTGGGTGACGCGCATGGTCTGGACATCGACACGCTGGATGCGGCGGTCAGCGGGCAGTCGGCGTCGATACCCCCAGCCTTGTTGCGCAGTGACGACATCCTGACTCACCCGGTGTTCAATCAATACCACAGTGAAACCGAGATGATGCGTTATCTGCACCGTCTGGAAAGCAAGGACCTGGCGCTGAATCAGGCGATGATCCCGCTCGGTTCCTGCACCATGAAACTCAACGCGGTGGCAGAAATGCTGCCGATCACCTGGCCGGAATTTGCTGAGCTGCACCCGTTCTGCCCCACTGAACAGGCGCTGGGGTATCGTCAGTTGATCACACAGTTGTCCGAGTGGCTGGTGCAACTGACCGGTTATGACGCGGTGTGTATGCAGCCCAACTCCGGTGCGCAGGGCGAATACGCCGGTTTGCTGGCTATCCGTCGTTATCATGAAAGCCGTAACGAAGGCGAGCGTACTCTGTGTCTGATCCCGAGTTCCGCCCACGGCACCAACCCGGCTTCCGCACAGATGGCGGGGATGCAGGTGGTGGTGGTGGCCTGTGATAAACAGGGGAACATCGACCTGCACGACCTGCGGGAAAAAGCGCAGCAGGCGGGGGATAAGCTCTCCTGCATCATGGTGACGTACCCGTCTACCCACGGCGTGTATGAAGAAACCATCCGTGAAGTGTGCCAGATTGTCCACCAGTACGGCGGTCAGGTGTATCTGGATGGTGCCAACATGAACGCGCAGGTGGGGATTACCTCGCCAGGTTACATCGGCGCGGACGTGTCGCACCTTAACCTGCACAAGACCTTCTGCATTCCCCACGGCGGTGGTGGCCCGGGCATGGGGCCTATCGGCGTGAAAGCGCATCTGGCACCGTTCGTGCCGGGCCATCAGGTGGTGGAAATGGACGGCGTGCTGACCCGTCAAGGGGCGGTTTCCGCTGCGCCGTTCGGTAGCGCCTCTATCCTGCCGATCAGTTGGATGTATATCCGTATGATGGGCGCTGAGGGGCTGAAGCAGGCCAGCCAGATGGCGATTTTGAACGCTAACTATGTGGCGACGCGCCTGAAAGACGCCTACCCGGTGTTGTACACCGGCCGTGATGGTCGCGTAGCGCATGAGTGCATTCTGGACATTCGGCCGCTGAAAGACAGCACTGGCATCAGCGAGATGGATATCGCCAAACGTTTGATTGACTATGGATTCCATGCACCGACGATGTCGTTCCCGGTCGCGGGTACACTGATGATCGAGCCGACCGAGTCAGAAAGCAAAGTAGAGCTGGACCGCTTTATCGACGCGATGCTGGCGATTCGCGCGGAGGTAGACCGTGTTGCCGCCGGTGAATGGCCGCATGACGATAACCCACTGGTGAACGCACCGCATACCCAGACCGAACTGGCGGCCGACTGGTCACATCCGTACAGCCGTGAACTGGCGGTATTCCCGGCCGGGCAGACCCACAAGTACTGGCCTGCGGTAAAACGTCTGGATGACGTCTACGGTGACCGTAACCTGTTCTGTTCTTGCGTGCCGATGAGTGAGTATCAGTAAACGCAACGCTTGTTGTGAATAACCGGGAGGCATGAGCCTCCCGTTTTTCTTTGTGCCGACTCTTAGCACCAGCGGCAGATTACTTCAGCCAGCCTTTCGCCTGCGCATCTTCCAGATGCTGCTTCAGATAACCCCACAGCGCCGGATTAATATCCTGAATAAAATCGTTACGGCTCAACACCTGTTCCAGTCGAATGCCGTGTTCTACCCAGCTCTGCCCGCCATTGTGCAGGTTCATCAGTACGGGCATAACGCGGTCGATCATCAAGGCAAAGCGAGCTTCTGCACTGTCACCGGCTTCGTATTCGTGCCAGAGCGCCAGAAACTGGTCATGCTGCGGTTGCGGTAGCAGACCAAAAATACGTGTGGCGGCTGCCTGTTCCTGCTGCTGAATAGCTTCGCGGGCTTTGAGGTCGTAAACCAGTACGTCACCGGCATCAATCTCTACGATGTCATGAATCAACGCCATTTTGAGTACGCGAGTGAGATCGATAGTGTCATCGGCATACGGCGCCAGGCTCATCACGGCGACGGCAAAATGCCAGCTGTGTTCTGCGGAGTCTTCCTGACGGTCAGTGCCGATTACCTTGGAACGGCGCTGAACACTCTTGAGTTTGTCGATTTCCATCAGAAATTTGACGACATCGGTCATGGGGCCGAAATCCAGTACGGGTAAAGCAGACGACATCCGTTAACCTCCTGTAATAAAGAGAGGTCATTGTAGGAGATATAGGGGGCGATGAACATGCAAGAATATCCCCCCGATGCAACGGATTTTTATTTTAGCGTACAGGTGTACACTGGAATTGTTCTCAGTTAATCTGCTCAAAACTTGCTCGGCGCGACAGTCTGTGTGTCGCAGTTACACAGAGTGAGGTAGGTATGGGACAAGAGGTTGGCATGAAGAAAAATGTGGGGGAACCCGGGTATACGCTGGCGGAAGAAATCGCCAACAGCATTAGCCATGGAATTGGTTGTGTGTTTGGGATAGTCGGGCTGGTGTTGCTGCTGGTACAGGCAGTGAACAACGGTGCCACGTCTTTGGCCATTACCAGCTACAGTCTCTATGGCGGTAGCCTTATCTTATTATTTCTTGCATCCACGCTGTATCACGCCATTCCGCATCAACGCGCAAAACGCTGGCTAAAGATATTTGACCATTGCGCCATCTATCTGCTGATTGCCGGAACCTATACCCCGTTTCTGTTGGTGGGGCTGGATTCACCGCTGGCACGAGGATTGATGATCGCCATCTGGAGTCTGGCGCTACTGGGTGTCATTTTCAAACTGGCGTTTGCACACCGTTTCGAAGTGTTGTCACTGATTACGTACCTGGTGATGGGATGGCTATCGCTGATTGTGGTGTACCAACTGGCGATGAAGCTGTCCATCGGCGGTGTGACGCTGCTGGCGATAGGAGGCGCGATATATACGCTGGGCGTGGTGTTTTATGTCTGCAAGCGGATTCCGTTCAATCACGCTATCTGGCATGGGTTTGTGTTGGGCGGCAGCGTATGCCATTTTCTGGCCATTTACCTGTATGTGGGGTAACGGCGCAGTGAGTGCGGTGAGTTGATAATCTCAGGGAGCGGTGGCTCCCTGAGGTTTTTTACCACATCGGTTATTCTGCGAGAGAATAGGGCAGCGGCTGAATCGCAAGCTGGCTGCTGCTATCGTCACGAACCCGCAGTACGCTGTCTGCGTCCAGATCGTTATTTAATACTGCCTGAACCCATAGCGTGCCGTCATGCAACTGGCTGCTCGCCAATACCGTACCGGTGCGCCGCCAGTTATCACCCAGTTTCAGTTCCAGCTCATCACCCACCGCAGGTGTCTGTGCGCCAGAGCCTGCCAGCCAGTACAGTGCGCGTTTATTGGCACCGCGGTATTTGGCTCGGGCGACCATTTCCTGACCGGCATAGCATCCTTTGGTGAAGCTAATACCTTGCAGCGCTTGTAAATTGGTGGCCTGCGGAATGAACTGCGCACTGTTGGCGCTGTCAATGACGGGGCGGCCCGCTGCTATCTCCAGCGCCAGCCACTGGCGGCTATCATTGAGCGTGATCTGCGCTTGCAGTGCGTCGATAACCGCAGCGGCACGTTGTGCATCCAGCACCAGTACGAAACGCTCGGCAGGCTGTGACAGGTGCACCAGCGTTGCGCCGGGGTGGTGTACGACGGCGTTATCGGCATCGGGCAGGGTATCGAACAGCGGGGCCAGATGACTACGGATGTTGTCGCCAGCGGCACCCAGCAATACCACGCTATCGTCAGCGGTGAGCGTGGTTTTGGAGAACACCGCGTATTTTTTCAGCTCTGCCAGTTGAGAATCGCGTACACTACGGCGCGCCAGATAAGCCAGTCCATCGCCATAATGGAATAAGTGTAGCGTGCTCCACATTTTTCCCTTGGCGTCACAGTGAGCGCACAGTACCTGCTCAGCGGCCTGCAACGCATTAACGTCAGCCGTGAGCTGCCCCTGAAGGTATTTGACGGTGTCAGGCCCGGTGAGGGTAACCAGCGCCCAGTCGTCCATCGACATCAGGGTGGCGGGGAGTTGAGCAGAAGAAAACAGCGGTTGTTCGGTAAACGGATGAGCCATATTACAATCCTGCGATGCGTAATGTCAGCGAATCATCCAATGGTAAAAGAGCGACAACGGTTTGCAAGCAGTTTAGGCTGTGTTCTGTCATCCGGTCGCTGATTAGCGCGTCTGGTAACATGAATCAGCAAAATGGCGCGAATCGTGCGATACACAAGGTATCGGTAAAATAGTACAGGCGCTAATACGCGAAAATATGTCAAAGTGTTACTATTGGTTGAAGGGCATCAGGTAGAATAGCATTACACTGGCGGTCGTTATCGACCCGCACGGATAACCAGACAGAACAGAGAAGTAGGCGACATGAGCATGGACATCAATAACAAAGCACGTATTCACTGGGCGTGCAGGCGTGGAATGCGCGAACTGGACATCTCTATCATGCCGTTTTTCGAGCATGAGTACGATACGCTGAGCGACGACGACAAGCAGCAGTTTATTCGTCTGCTGCAGTGTGACGATCCTGACTTGTTTAATTGGTTGATGAACCACGGCGAGCCGGGTGATCCCGGTTTGAAGCGGATGGTTTCCCTTATTCAGACGCGAAATAAAGATCGTGGCCCAGTGGCAATGTGATTTACGCGTATCCTGGCGCATGCAGTTGTTTTCGCTGCTAACGCACGGATTTCTGATGCTGATGATCCTGCTGGCTCCCTGGCCGGACGGCTACGCGCCGCTGTGGCTCGGGTTAGTGACGCTGGTCGTGTTTGACTTTGTGCGTAGCCAGCGAAGCATCAAATCGCGCCAGGGGGAGATTTCCCTGCGTGGCGATAACCAACTGCACTGGCAGCAACGTGACTGGCAGATTATCCGGCGACCGTGGTTCATGCGCAACGGCGTATTGTTATCGCTACGTGCGGTGGATGGTAAAGGGCAACAGCGTTTGTGGCTGGCATCAGACAGTATGGGGAGTGAGGAATGGCGGCTGTTACGTCAACAGCTGCAGCAGCCTGCGCTGCATGGAACGGAATCTTCCCGCCATCATTAACGGGCGAACGGTATTCGTGCGATTCAGGCGTGCCAGACACGCCTGAATGCTCATCTGGCCTGATGACATCAAATAACGCGACAGCGTGTCAAAGTAACTCTGCCATTTCCAGCAGGATTTGTTCGCACCATTGCTGAAGACGATCATCGCTCATGTCGTACTGATTTACCTCATCCAGCGCCAGGCCGACGAAATGCTTACCGTCTTCGGTGACGGGTTTGGGGCTGGTGAAATCGTAACCCGCCGTTGGCCAGTAGCCAATGAAGCGCACACCTAATGGTTTGAGCTGGTCATGCAACATGCCGAGCGCATCCAAAAACCATTCGCCATACCCTAACTGGTCACCCATACCGTAGAGCGCGACAATTTTTTCCTTCAGATTCAATGTTGGCAATTGCGCCCAGATGGCTTCCCAGTCTTCCTGTATCTCACCAAAGTCCCAGGTGGGGATGCCAAGGATCAGCATCTCGTAGTTTTCCATCTCCTGCGGCGCAACGTCTTTCACGTTATGCAGGTCAACCAGTTCCTCACCCAGAATGTCGCGGATTTTCTCTGCTGCCATTTCGGTGTAGCAGGTGCTGGTGCCGTAAAAAAGTCCTATCTTCATAAGCTGTCTGATCGTGATTGCATCAATAAAAGGCGATATTGCTGTGCGCTTAGCCTAACGGAATAACCGGGGAGCGTACAGGGTGGGGCGGAAGATGAGAGGACGGTAAGCAAGAAAGCAGGGACGACAACAGAGTGAAAACAGGGATGAAAGCAACGCCTTCATCCCTGTAAGACTTAACCGAGAGACTGGTGACGGGTTTCTTTTGTCAGCAGCAGTGCAATCAGCGTCAGCGAGGCCATGGCGGCGAGGTAAACACCGACATAGAACAGCCCATAATGGCTGGTCAGCCAGGCGGCGATATACGGCGCTACGGATGCCCCCAGAATCGAGGACACATTGTAGGAAAACGAGGCACCGGTATAACGCACTTCAGTGGGGAACAGCTCTGGCAACAGCGCACCCATCGGGCCGAAGGTCAGCCCCATCAGGCTCAGGCCGCAGACCAGAAAGGCCATAATCAGCATCTGGTTACCAGAGCCCAGCAGCGACGGGAACGCCATCGCGAAGACCAGCATAATGCAGGTTACGGTGATCATGGTCTTGCGACGACCGACGATGTCAGCCAGATAGCCTGCCACCGGGATCATCAGACCAAAACCAATCACCGCTATCATCAGCATCCATAGGAAGTTATTACGTGGAATGCCAAGCCCGGCCGGTGCTGGGGTGGTGCCGTAGGTCATGGAGTAGACGGTCATGATGTAAAACAGGGTATACGTTGCCAGCATAATGAAGGTGCCCAAAACGGTGGCTTTCACATGCTTGCTCAGCAGGGTACCCAAGGGTACACGTACCTGTTTCCCTTCTTTAGCAACTTTGGCGAACACCGGTGTTTCGTGCAAAGACACCCGCACATACAGGCCGATAATCACCAGAACTGCTGACGCGATGAACGGCACACGCCATCCCCAACTCATGAACTGCTCGTTAGTGAGCATCCAGGACAGCAGCAGGAAAGTACCGTTAGCGAAGAAGAAGCCGATGGGCGCACCCAACTGTGGGAATGAGCCGTACAACGCACGTTTGTGCGCCGGCGCGTTTTCGGTTGCCAGCAGCGCCGCGCCGCCCCATTCGCCACCGAGGCCCAGCCCCTGACCGAAACGGGCCAGCGCCAGCAGCAGTGGTGCCATAACGCCGATGGTTTCATAGCTCGGCAGCAAGCCGATTAAGACGGTGGAGATCCCCATGGTCAGCAGCGAGGCGACCAGCGTCACTTTACGCCCGACACGATCACCAAAGTGACCGAATAGCGCAGAACCGATAGGCCGGGCAACAAATGCGATGGCGAAGGTCGCCAGCGATTGTAGCGTAGCGGCGGTCGCATCCCCCTGCGGGAAAAAGATGTGCGGAAATATCAGCACGGCAGCGGTAGCATAAATGTAAAAATCAAAGAATTCGATGGCGGTACCGATCAACGAGGCGACCACCACCTTATTGCGCGAGTTGACTGGCGCTTCTGGTGCTTGAGTATCAATAGTGGATGAGATGGAGGCTTGCATAATTTTTTTGCTTTTTTGTAACACACGGACGCGCATTCTATGCATAGAAAAAAGTTCTTTTCAAACCACTGCGGCGGCTGAAGTCAAGCCTTGTGGTAACAGCATTCCGTGATCTGCATCAATAAGAAAATATAATCCCTTTCATGCTTCGTTTTGCCACAGGATGTGATGAAGTTGAGAATGATTACCGAATTGTACCCCGAACATACTCTGTCAGGCATAATGGCGGGAGAGTATGGTCTGCGGCATGGCAGGAGAGAGTAATGCAGAAACAGGATCAGGCCTTAATCGAGCAGTTTCTGGATGCCTTGTGGCTGGAGCGCAACCTGGCGGAAAATACGTTGTCGTCCTATCGCAATGATCTGTCCTCGCTGGCGGAGTGGCTGGCGCACCATGACCGTCATCTGCTGGAGGCGCAGCCGTCTGATCTGCAGGATTTTCTGGCTGAGCGACTGGAGGGCGGTTACAAGGCCACCAGTTCAGCGCGTTTGCTGAGCGCAATGCGGCGCTTGTTTCAGTATCTGTACCGGGAAAAGCAACGAGCAGATGACCCGAGTGCGCCGTTGTCTTCCCCTAAACTGCCGCAGCGATTACCGAAGGATCTCACTGAAGCACAGGTAGAAGCGCTGCTGGCGGCACCGGTTACCGATCAGCCGATCGAACTGCGGGATAAGGCGATGCTGGAACTGCTGTACGCGACTGGCCTGCGTGTATCGGAACTGGTGGGGCTGACGATGAGCGATGTCAGTCTGCGCCAGGGGGTGGTGCGCGTCGTGGGGAAAGGCAACAAGGAGCGACTGGTGCCGCTGGGGGAAGAGGCGGTGTACTGGCTGGAGCAGTATCTGGAGTACAGTCGTCCCTGGTTGCTAAACGGGCAGACGCTGGATGTGCTGTTTCCGAGTAACCGTGCCCAGCAGATGACGCGCCAGACGTTCTGGCACCGTATCAAGCACTATGCGACACTGGCATCTATTGACAGCAATAAACTTTCTCCGCATGTTTTGCGTCATGCCTTTGCAACCCACCTGCTGAATCACGGTGCGGATTTGCGAGTGGTGCAGATGTTGTTGGGCCACAGCGATCTTTCCACCACGCAGATTTATACCCACGTTGCGACGGAGCGGTTGAAACAACTGCATCAACAGCACCATCCCCGGGCGTGATGCCTCTGGGTCGATAGGATGATAATGGCGGTTTCCGCCTATAATGGATAAGCGCGGCGCTTGCGCCCTGAGAACAGGATAACTCCATGAAAAAACGTGTAATACTCCTTTCGTTGCTGACGCTGGCTTTCGGCAACATGGCACACGCGGATGACGCCGCGATTAAGCAGACGCTGAACCGTTTGGGAATACAGAACGCAGAAGTGAAAGATTCTCCCATCAGCGGGATGAAAACCCTGCTGACGGAGAATGGCGTGCTTTACATCACCGACGACGGTAAACACCTGTTGCAGGGGCCACTGTATGACGTCAGCGGTAAGGATCCGGTAAATGTCACCAATCATATTTTGAATGATCGTCTGAATGCCCTGAAAGACCAGATGATCGTTTATAAGGCACCACAGGAGAAACACGTCATCACCGTGTTTACCGATATCACCTGCGGCTACTGCCACAAACTGCATGAGCAGATCAAAGATTACAACGCGCTGGGTATTACCGTGCGTTATCTGGCTTTCCCTCGCCAGGGTATGAATTCTCAGGCAGCGAAAGACATGCAATCCATCTGGTGCGTCGCGGATCGCAACAAGGCGTTTGATGCGGCCATGAAAGGGGATGATGTCTCGCCGGCGACCTGTAAAACGGATATCGGCGCGCACTACCAACTGGGTGTGCTGTTTGGCGTGCAGGGGACACCGGCTGTCGTATTGAGTGACGGCACGGTGGTGCCGGGGTATCAGCCGCCTAAAGAAATGATGGCTATGCTGGAAGCGCACAAAGCCTCGCTGAAATCAGGCGGCTAATTGAATCGAGTGGTTAATCAAGCGTGAATGTTGTTACCCAACTCCGTCGCCGCCCGGTGACGGAGACGGAGTTACCTGACTCCCTCCCGGCATTATTACGTCGTTTATACGCCCAGCGCGGTGTGAGACAGGCGCAGGAACTGGAGCGCAGTCTGCGCGGGCTGCTGGATTATCGTCTGCTGAGCGGTATTGCTCAGGCCGTCGACGTGTTGTGTCGGGCGCTGGCGGAAGAGCGCCGCATTGTGATTGTCGGTGATTTTGACGCTGACGGTGCCACCAGTACCGCGCTGACGGTGCTGGCGCTGCGTAGTATGGGAGGACGAGAGGTTCAGTATCTGGTGCCCAACCGCTTCGAAGATGGGTATGGGCTCAGTCCCGAAGTGGTCGCTCAGGCGGCTGCCAAAGGGGCGGAGTTGATCGTTACCGTTGATAACGGCATTTCGTCCCACGCTGGGGTGGATGATGCGCACCTGCGAGGTATCGAGGTGGTAGTGACTGACCACCATTTGCCGGGGGACACCCTGCCAGCGGCAGAGGCGATGGTGAATCCTAATCTGGTGGATTGTGCGTTTCCGTCGAAGGCGTTAGCCGGCGTGGGCGTGGCGTTCTACCTGATGATGGCGTTGCGGGCTCGCCTGCGTGAGTCTGGCTGGTTTACTGAACGCGGGCTGGCCGAGCCTAATCTGGCGGAATTGCTGGATTTGGTGGCGTTGGGGACGGTGGCGGATGTGGTACCGCTGGACGCCAATAACCGTATTCTGGTCGCACAGGGACTGAGCCGCATCCGGGCCGGGAAATGTCGGCCGGGGATCCGCGCCTTGCTGGAAGTCTCTAACCGCGATGCTGCCCAACTGGTCGCCACTGATTTGGGCTTTGCGCTCGGGCCGCGCCTGAATGCTGCCGGTCGACTGGACGATATGTCCGTCGGGGTTGAGCTGTTGTTGTGCCATGACATTGTGCAGGCGCGGATGCTGGCCAGCGATCTGGATGCGCTCAACCAAAGTCGCCGTGAGATTGAAGCGGGGATGCAGGTAGAAGCGTTGCAGTTGTGCGAACAACTGGAGCGTAGCCGTGATACGTTGCCGCTGGGGCTGGCGATGTACCACCCGGATTGGCATCAGGGCGTGGTGGGCATTCTGGCGTCGCGCATCAAAGAGCGTTTTCACCGCCCGGTGATTGCGTTTGCACCGGCAGGCGACGGCATTCTGAAAGGCTCCGGGCGCTCTATCGCCGGGTTGCACTTGCGTGACGCGCTGGAGCGACTGGATACCTGTTATCCTGGCCTGATGCTGAAGTTTGGCGGTCATGCGATGGCGGCAGGGCTGTCACTGGTCGAAGATCGCTTTGACGAGTTTCGCCAGCGTTTTGCCGATCTGGTTGGCGAGTGGCTGGATGCTTCACAACTGGAAGGCGTGGTGTGGTCAGATGGCGAATTAGCCGTGCCTGAGTTGTCGCTTGGCACCGCCGAGATGTTGCGTGAGGCCGGGCCGTGGGGGCAGGCTTTTCCTGAGCCACTTTTCGACGGCCGTTTTCGCCTGTTGCAACAGCGGCTGGTTGGTGAACGCCATCTCAAGGTCATGGTGGAGCCTCTGGGTGGCGGCCCACTGTTGGATGGTATCGTGTTTAACGTGGATACCGTGCTGTGGCCTGACAGCAGCGTGCGTGAAGTCGAACTGGCTTATAAACTGGACGTTAACGAATTCCGCGGCAAACGCTCGGTACAACTGCTGATCGAGCACCTGTGGCCACTGTAGCGTACAGACGCTGAAATCGACGCCGGGTTTTCCCGGCGTTTTCTTTTCATCCGCCGGGACATCCCGCTAAAATCGGTAAAAAGCTATAAACCACGGCGTGGATCCGCTACAATTCGCGGTTTACATGCATTCTGTCATCGACAAACAACTATTAAGATCTTACGACCATGTTTGAAATCAATCCGGTAAAAAACCGCATTCAGGACCTGTCTGACCGGACAGCCGTTCTGAGGGGGTATCTTTGACTATGACGCCAAGAAAGAGCGTCTGGAAGAGGTAAACGCCGAGCTGGAACAGCCCGACGTTTGGAACGAACCTGAACGCGCGCAGGCGCTGGGGAAAGAGCGTTCCTCCCTGGAAATGATTGTCGACACCATTGATCAGATGGTTCAGGGGCTGGACGATGTCGCCGGCCTGCTGGAACTGGCGGTGGAAGCTGACGACGACGAAACCTTTAACGAAGCCATCGCTGAGCTGGATCTACTGGAAGACAAGCTGGGTCAGCTGGAATTCCGCCGTATGTTCTCCGGCGAGTACGACAGCGCTGATTGTTACCTCGATTTGCAGGCCGGTTCCGGTGGCACCGAAGCGCAGGATTGGGCCAGCATGCTGCTGCGTATGTATTTGCGCTGGGCGGAAAGCAAAGGCTTCAAAACCGAAATCATTGAAGAGTCTGAAGGCGAAGTCGCTGGCATCAAGTCTGCCACTATCAAGATTATGGGCGACTATGCGTTTGGCTGGCTGCGTACCGAAACCGGCGTACACCGTCTGGTGCGTAAGAGTCCGTTTGACTCGGGCGGCCGCCGCCATACGTCGTTCAGTTCCGCTTTCGTGTACCCGGAAGTCGATGACGATATTGATATCGAGATCAATCCTGCCGACCTGCGTATCGATGTGTATCGTGCTTCTGGTGCGGGTGGTCAGCACGTTAACCGTACTGAATCCGCGGTGCGTATTACTCACATCCCGACCAATATCGTGACGCAGTGCCAGAACGATCGCTCTCAGCATAAGAACAAAGATCAGGCGATGAAACAGCTGAAAGCCAAGCTGTATGAGTTCGAAATGCAGAAGAAGAACGCTGAGAAGCAGGCGTTGGAAGACAATAAGTCCGATATCGGCTGGGGTAGCCAGATTCGTTCTTATGTACTGGACGATTCCCGCATTAAAGATCTGCGTACTGGGGTAGAAACTCGTAATACCCAGTCGGTGCTGGATGGTGATCTGGACAAGTTTATCGAAGCAAGTTTAAAAGCGGGGTTATAAGGAATCTCATGTCTGAACCACAAAATCAGGGTGCCGAGCAGGCGCTGGATCTTAACAACGAACTCAGAACCCGCCGTGAGAAGCTGGCGGCGTTGCGTGAGACCGGCATCGCTTTTCCGAACGATTTCCGCCGTGACAGCACCGCTGATCAACTGCACGCCAGCTATGACGAAAAAGAGAACGAAGAGCTGGAAGCACTGGGTCTGGAAGTGACGGTTGCTGGTCGTATGATGACCCGCCGTATCATGGGTAAGGCGTCGTTTGTGACCTTGCAGGATGTCGGCGGCCGTATTCAGTTGTATGTGGCGCGTGATGACCTGCCGGAAGGCGTCTACAACGAGCAGTTCAAGAAGTGGGACCTTGGCGACATCCTTGGCGCACGCGGCAAGCTGTTTAAAACCAAGACTGGTGAGCTGTCTATCCACTGTACCGAACTGCGTTTGCTGACCAAAGCGTTGCGCCCGTTGCCGGATAAGTTCCACGGCCTGGCGGATCAGGAAACTCGTTACCGTCAGCGCTATCTGGACCTGATCGCCAACGACGAATCTCGCCACACTTTCCGTGTGCGTTCGCAGATTCTGGCGGGTATTCGCCAGTTCATGGTCGGTCGTGATTTTATGGAAGTCGAAACGCCGATGATGCAGGTGATCCCCGGCGGGGCGTCTGCTCGTCCGTTCATTACCCATCACAATGCGCTGGATATCGACATGTATCTGCGTATCGCGCCAGAGCTGTACCTGAAGCGTCTGGTGGTCGGTGGTTTTGAACGTGTATTCGAGATCAACCGTAACTTCCGTAACGAAGGTGTGTCGCCGCGTCATAACCCTGAGTTCACCATGATGGAACTCTACATGGCGTATGCGGACTATAAAGACCTGATCGAACTGACCGAATCACTGTTCCGCACGTTGGCGCAGAACGTTCTGGGCACCACCGAGGTGCCGTATGGCGACCAGGTGTTTGATTTCGGTAAGCCGTTCGAGAAGCTGACCATGCGTGAAGCCATCAAGAAATACCGTCCGGAAACCAACCTGGCGGATCTGGATAGCTTCGACGCGGCAAAAGCCATCGCGGAATCTATCGGCATCAAGGTAGAGAAGAGCTGGGGCCTGGGCCGTCTCGTCACCGAGATCTTCGAAGAAGTGGCGGAAGCCCATCTGATCCAGCCGACGTTCATCACCGAATACCCGGCTGAAGTGTCGCCATTGGCACGTCGCAACGACCAGAACCCGGAAATCACCGACCGCTTCGAGTTCTTCATCGGCGGACGTGAGATCGGCAACGGTTTCTCCGAGCTGAACGACGCAGAAGATCAGGCTCAACGCTTCCAGGATCAGGTTGCGGCGAAAGATGCCGGTGACGACGAAGCGATGTTCTACGACGAAGACTATGTTACCGCTTTGGAGCATGGTTTGCCGCCGACGGCGGGTCTGGGTATTGGTATCGACCGTATGGTGATGCTGTTTACCAACAGTCACACCATTCGCGACGTGATCCTGTTCCCGGCGATGCGTCCGCAGAAATAAGCCTCACCGCTCTATCCCGGCTCGTTTGCCAGCAGGCAGACGAGCCGTTTTTTTATCTCCCCGTGTTTCCCTCTTTTACGCGCATTATCATCTGACAGGCTCGCCTTGCCGTTGGCGTGGGGGGAATGCTACTGTCGTTTGTCCTGATGCGGCATTGCCGTAGCGCATTTATCTCGCTGTATCGGCATAGCCGTCTTGCCGGTAAGGCTCGCAGGAAAGTGGATTCATCGGCCCAGCATGAGACAGAGTGAAGAGAATAAGAAGAGGGATATATGTTACTGGTGATGTTGAGTGGGTTGTTACTGTCGCTGTCGCTGTGTCTGGATTTGGGCATCGTCAACACTGCCATTATTAATCGTGGTATTCGGGACGGCGCAGGCGCGGCGTTCTTTATTGGGCTGGGATCCTGCTTTGGTGATTTGCTCTATGCGACCCTGTCGGTGTTAGGGATGGCGGTGATCTTTAACTACACCCCAGTACGGTGGCTGTTGTGGATTGGTGGTGGCGGTGTACTGTTGTGGCTGTCATTCAACATGGCACGTAGCGCCTGGCGCGACTATCGCCAGCACCGTGGTTTGGCTATTGAAACCGTGAGCGAGCCTTCATCTGGTGCATCTGCCCCCGCGCGCCGCCATTTTATCAGCGGAATGGGAATGGCACTGGCGTCACCCAGCGCATTACTGTGGTTTGCTGCTGTGGGTGGGACGTTGATTGCCCAGGCGACGGATGGTTCTGCCAGACAAATTACGCTGTTTCTGGCGGGATTCTTCATTGGCGGCATACTCTGGACGCTGTTTATGGCGGTCTTAATCAAGTACGGGCGTGGTGCGTTAAAAGGCAGGCTGTCGTTTTACTGCAGTGCGGTATCGGCAGTGTTATTCGCGGTGTTTGCCGTGCAGGTGATCGTCAACGGTTACCAAACGCTGCTGGTGACAGCGGTGTGAATCGACCGCTCAAAACACGCGCAATCAAACCGTGTTTTATCTTGCCCGCCAGAGAGATGACGCTATAATGCCAGTCACTTTCTACGCGGGCGTAGTTCAATGGTAGAACGAGAGCTTCCCAAGCTCTATACGAGGGTTCGATTCCCTTCGCCCGCTCCAAGTCCTTTCTCTTCTGTCCCTTTAAGCCCTTTCCTCTTGCTATTACGTCTTGCTGCTTAGGTAAGCGATGTACTGCTATTGTCTCAACTGCGGGCGCTCCCCATGTTTTACCGCGTGGTACAGGAATAGATTCAGATTGGTACGAAAAAACGAAAGCTAGCGCCGACTGCGGCGTCAATCAGACGGATCTCCCCTCCGTGCAGTTCGAGCATGCGCCGGACAATGAGTAAGCCGAGGCCACCTCGGTTCTCTCGAACGCTTTGTTGACTGAGCGCCGATGGCCGCTGAAACAGCTGCTCGCGCAATATTGGCTCGACGCCCGGCCCGCTATCCGCCACTTCCACCTGCAATTGATGATGCTCTTGCCATACTTTTAGCTGAATAGTTCCTCCCTGCGGTGTATGCCGAATGGCATTATCCAGCAGGTTGGTTACAACCCGTTCAATCATCGATACGTCTGCGTATATCTGTGGCAGTGACGGTGGCATGTCCACTTTTAGCTGCAACTGACGTGTGGCGATAGCCAGATCAAATTTCTGAGCCACATCCTGGATTAATTCACCGATGGCAAAGCGCTCCAGTTGCGGCTTTATTCCACCATGTTCAAGTTTTGCCAGTTCGAACAGTTGCTGTGACAGATGACGAACCTTGTGGCCTTGGCGCAGGGCGATCGCCAGGTATTGGCGGTTATCTTCCGGCGATAGGGTCTCCGCTTTCATTGACAAGGTCTCCAGATAACCCAGCAGCGAGGTGAGCGGTGTACGCAGATCGTGTGAAATATTGGCAATAAACTCCCGCCGCTGTCTGTCGCTGTCCGAAAGCTGGTCCCATTGGCTGACGATTTTCCGTGCCAGCTCAATGAAGGTATTGCGCAGTAGCGCCACTTCGCTGGTTGGCAGGTTTTCTGGTATCTTTTGCGCTAACTGCTTGATAGTGCTGATGCTATCTCGCTCAAGCCCACGCACTTCGGTCGTCAATTCTCTGACCGGGCACGTTATCCACCGCCAGACCAACAGGCCGGCCAGCAGGCCGAGTCCAGCTACCATCAGTAGCGACCACAGCACGGTACGCCACAGCGTTTTCTGCCAGGCGCTGTCTGCCAGTGCATTGAGCTCCTCGCCTTGCAAAATGATATACAGATAGGCCCGCAGTTCTCCGTTTTGGTTTATTGGTGCGGCGCTAAACACCTTTTGCTTGTTTGGGCTGCGTGGATCGTCGCCGTACACAGGTAAGCTCGCGCCACTCAGGAAGCGTTGCAGCGGAGTGATAGCTACACGCTGGCGTTTGAGATGGTCCGGTGGGGCGGCATCTGCCAGCAACTGGCCATCAGGGGAAACCAGGTAGAGCTCGACACTGGGGTTGAGCGTCATCAGGCGGTCAAACAGGGTTTTTAACGACAGTTGGTTTACCCTGCCTTGTGCGTCCAGTAGTGATTCACTGCTGACAATTTGCTGTGCCAGACTACCGGAGAGACGTTGGACCATCGCATTACCGTACTGGCTGCTGCTATAAAGCTGAACGCCGCAGGCGGTAACAGCACACAGCAGAAGAATCGCGGTAAAGGCGAGCGTCAGACGCTGGCTGAGGCTTAAACGGCGGATCATGGCTGCGACTCCGATTTGTTGGCGGCAAATTTGTATCCCTTTCCCCAAACGGTAAGGATAATCTCTGGTTCGGCGGGGTTACGTTCAATCTTGATTCGTAGTCGGTTGATATGGGTATTGACCGTATGCTCATAGCCTTCGTGCTGATATCCCCACACGCGATCGAGCAGTGTCAGTCGTGAAAAAACCTCTCCTGGATGGCGGGCAAACCAGTAAAGCAGATCGAACTCGCGTGGCGTCAGCTCTATCGGCTCGCCATGCAGTGATACCTCCCGTGCCAGTGGATCGATATCCAGCCCGTGAAGGGAAACAGAGCCTGCTTCCATACGGATATTCTGTCCCATTGCCTCCTGACGACGAAACAGGGCTTTGACCCGGGCAACTAATTCCAGCACCGAAAATGGTTTAGGCAGATAGTCGTCCGCTCCCATTTCCAGCCCGAGAACCCGGTGAGTTTCGCTGGTTCGAGCGCTGATGATGATCACGGGTAAGTAGCGGGTCATCTGACGAATACGGCGGCAAATCTCAAGCCCATCTACGCCGGGTAGCATCAAATCGAGGATTACTGCATCCCAGACCTGTTTTTCCAACTGAACCAGTGCGTGCGCGCCATTCACCTCATGGCTAATCTGGTAGCCCTCATCCTGCAGATTTAACCGCAGCAGCGTGGCGATATCGTGGTCATCTTCTACCAGCAGTATTTTTCTTGCGCTATTCATGGCTTTTCTACCCACACTCTTTTCGCCAAAGCTTACCCCAGGCGTGGAGCGCGAGTTATCACATTTTATTTAAACTTCCGTGAGGATGTGGTGATCGCCGCCGATCCATGATGCAGGCCTGTCATTCATGGAGTACGGGCTATGTCCTCTGTCAATCCTGAACATATTCATCCACTGTGGTTGCGATGCTGTCATTGGATTAATGCTATCGCTGTTGCAGGCATGCTGTTTAGCGGCTGGCGTATCTACAACGCTTCTGCACTGTTCGATTTTTCCTTTCCTTCGGTGTTAACGCTTGGCGGTTGGTTGGGTGGCGCGTTGCAGTGGCATTTCGCCATGATGTGGGTTTTTGTGGTTAACGGCGTGGTTTACCTGACGCTTGGCGTGATTGACGGACGCTTTCGCCGCAAATTTTTTCCCCTGTCGCTGCGCCATCTTCGGGATGACCTGACGCAGGCGTTGCGTGGCAAACTTCAACATACCGATCTCAGCCACTACAACGCCATACAAAAGGTGGCTTATCTGGGTGCCATTCTGTTGGGCATGGGGTTGTTGCTATCCGGATTGGTGTTGTGGAAATCCGTGCAATTACCTTTGCTGCGAGACTTGCTGGATGGTTACGAGACCGCGCGATATGTCCATTTTTTCTGCATGAACCTGATGGTGTTGTTTGTGGTTATCCATTTACTGATGGTGCTGCTGGTTCCCCGCACGCTGCTGGCCATGCTTAGGGGACGCTGAGGATAATACAATGAAGAAAAACACTTTTCTCAGCGATGGCGACGCGCACTATCTGGTGAAAGAGGCCGAAAAACTGCTCAGCCCAGAGCGCCGTCGCCTGTTACGCCAGGGACTGACGCTGGGCGGCATCATGATGCTGACCGGTTGTGATATCAGCAACAACGAAAGTGTCGAGAGTACGCTGTCCCTTATCTCTCGTTTTAATGACCGGGTGCAGGGGTTCTTGTTCAGCCCCCGCAACCTGGCACCGGAATACCGCGAGTCAGACATTACCCGCCCCTTCCCATTTAACGCTTTTTACGGCCAGGAAGATATTCCTCGGGTTGATGGTCTTGACTATCAGCTTGACGTCCGGGGTCTGGTGCGGGACACCCGTCGTTGGACGCTACCGGAGTTATATCGGCTGCAGCAGGTGAGTCAGATCACGCGTCATATCTGTGTGGAAGGCTGGAGCGCCGTTGGAAAATGGGGAGGGGTACCGTTTCATCATTTCTTAGCACTGATCGGGGCAGATAAGCGAGCGCAGTACGTCAACTTTCGGTGTGCGGACGACTACTACACCAGCATTGATATGGCGACGGCATTGCATCCGCAGACGTTACTGGCGTTGACCTGGGATAACCAGATCCTGCCGCCCGAGTACGGTTTCCCAATGAAGATCCGTATCCCGACTAAGCTCGGTTACAAAAATCCAAAGCATGTTTTATCCATCGAAGTCACCAACCGCTTCCTGGGGGGTTACTGGGAAGATCAAGGTTACAACTGGTTTGGTGGCTACTAACCCCAAAAAAAGGAAATACTATGAAAAAGATGATGATTGCTGCTGCCGTTTTGTCGACATTGTTGATGGCTAATGTACAGGCTGCCGACAACATGAGCCATGACGGGATGACGAAAGAAAAAGCAGGCATGTCGCACGACGGAATGACGAAAGACGCGATGGGAAAACCCCATAGCAGCCTGTGTAAAGACGGCATGTGCAAAGAAGGGATGAAAACGGACGAGATGAAGAAGGACAGTATGGGCAAGATGGATAACATGGGTAAAGATAAAAAAGATACCATGAGCAAATAGTCCGGCGAGACAGCAAAAAGATGTGTCATTCCAGCACGATGCAAGCACGGAATGGCACATGCTCCTTTTCAATACTGGCAAGGTTTGTGAAGTAAGTTCCCCTCCTTATTAGGTTTTAAAAAGAAACTATCATTCCAATAGAAACCATCCAATCAAAAAGAAACTATCCATCCAGAAAAGAACTAACTCCCCAAAAGAAATAACATGCGCTATGGTAAGTAGGGATACCGAGAGATACCGAATAAAACCTTAACTAACTGGGAAAGCAGAGGTCATAGGATGCCTGAATTCAGTGTTTACAGTAAAACCTGCCCGGCGCGCGTGGTGCTGGATCGTCTGTCCAATAAATGGTCGCTGCTGATTCTGGATCGGCTGGCATGTGAGCCGGTCAGGTTCAACCAACTAAGACGTGATATTGAAGGCGTATCGCAGAAAGTGTTGTCACAAACGCTCAAACACCTGGAACGTGATGGCATGATTCACCGGCAGGTGTTTGCTACCGTGCCAGTGACGGTGGAGTACTCAATTACTACACTGGGTAAGACACTGGTCAAGACCGTGCATGAACTGACCCACTGGGCGGAGCGGAACATCGATGAAGTCATGCTGGCGCAGCAGCGGTATGATGAACTCAACGCGGTTTCCTCGGTGGCATAGGTGCATTCCCGTTCTGGACGATTTGTAGAGCCTAAAAGGCGATATCGTTTCTATTGCATTTATGGTTTCCAGAATAATCTTATATATTAACATATTATCTCTTTAGTCAAATTTTTAGCCTAAAATTCATCTAAGATGAGAATAATAATCGTTATTTTTATTTGTGATCATAAGGCCATTTTACTCTATTCACGCCACAGGCGATTGCTGTGAATGAGGCGTAAATTTTTGGTTTGGGGAAGGTGGGAGTCGACAATAGCGCTACACCTCCCTTGCTGTGACATGTAAAATACGCGAATTATTTTTCCTGTTTCTGACTATATTTTCAGCAGAATCACACGTGCAACGACAATTTGAGGGCAGTGTCTACGCGTGGGTTAAATCCCAAGGGCGGTAGCATGCCTGAAGCCCTAGTCACTTTGTTGAGTATCATCGCTTGCTTTCACCAAGAGTCATTTGGCTAAAAAACACTCAAATGGCGGTAATCTTTGGGGCGTGCAAGTTAAGTCACTGATCTGGTGTTATCTATCATTTGTGGGTCCTCATAATGGACAGCTTTTTAATACAGAGAGCAATAAAATAGTAAGGGTCTTTGTCTGTCACAATATTAAGCAATTCTGTCAAATAGTTGCATCATTAGCAGATTTTTCCTCATAGAGAAATATTGAACTTTATATTTATGTAGGGGTTTTTGGGAAAAATATTTGATTGTGTACTTTTTGGGGCTTTTACGTCTGAAATGTATGCTTATTTTGGGCTGTTTGATCGCAAATAAGTATTAGGTAGTTAAATCCACCATGGTGAGAACCATGTTCAGGAGGTTGGTTTGTCAACGGCAATTATTCCCGTGATCATGTGCGGTGGTAGTGGTTCACGGCTTTGGCCAGTATCTCGGGAACAGCATCCGAAGCCTTTCATCCGTTTATCGGATGGAGAAAGCTTGATTCAAAAGGCATTGCTTAGAGCGTTATCATTTGACGGTGTTAAAGAGATTATCACTGTCACGAACAAAGAATTGCTTTTTAAGGCTGTTGATGCTTTTTCTGAAGTGTATAAAGGTTCCACTCCTATTTCTTATATCCTGGAACCTGTAGGGCGTAATACTGCCGCAGCAATTGCGTCCGCAGCTCTGCTTGCACATAAAAAATATGGCGATGATGCCGTATTGATGATTCTGGCTGCAGATCATCTTATCAGAAATAGAGAAGCTTTTTCTTTTGCTGTCTCTCAGGCAGCTTCGTTAGCTGGACAATCGAAACTGGTTACTTTCGGTATTCAACCGGAGAAACCTGAGACAGGTTATGGCTATATCAAATACGAAGGTAACCAGGTAGAGCAGTTTGTCGAAAAACCTTCTCTCAGTAAAGCTCAAGAATATGTCGCGTCAGGGGATTATTTGTGGAACTCCGGCATGTTCTGCTTTGCTTGCGGAACAATTCTCAAAGAGATGCAGACGTTATGCCCTCAGGTTTTGGCTGATGTTGAGCATAGTATGAGTGTTTCTCGCCGCCTTGAAGGTAGTGGTGCGACACAGCTTGAATTAGATATGGAAACTTTTTCTCAGGTTGAAGACATATCTATTGATTATGCAGTTATGGAGAAATCCAAACAAGTTGCAGTTGTTCCTTGTGACATCGGCTGGTGTGATATCGGTTCCTGGACAGCGTTGGGAGAGTTAGGTGACCTTGATAAGGATGGTAATACTGTAGAAGGTTGTGCTGAGGTGCTTACTCATAACGTAAGCAACTGTTACATCAAGGCCGATGAGAGAGTTATTGGTGCAGTAGGTGTAAATGACCTGGTTATTGTTGATACCCCAGATGCCTTGTTGGTTGCGAGTAAAGATAACGGCCAGGATGTTAAATCGATATACAATCAGCTTAAAGCTAAAGGGCATCAAGCTTATAAAATTCACCGAACTGTCCACCGACCTTGGGGGACGTCTACCATCCTGGAAGAAGGGAATAATTTCAAAATTAATCGAATTGTTGTAAAACCTGGTGCCAAATTAAGTATGCAGTTACATCACCATAGAAGTGAGCACTGGATCGTGATGTCAGGAGCTGCAAAAATCGTCAATGGTAACAAAAATATATTTCTTTCCACTAATCAATCTACTTATATTCTTGCTGGTGAGCAGCACCGAGTTGAGAACCCCGGAGTTATAGATCTCGTAATGATCGAGGTACAAAGTGGTGAATACCTTGGTGATGATGACATTGTTCGATTCGATGATAATGGGGGGATAATTCAATGAGTTTTGCATGTTTTAAGGCTTACGATATTAGAGGTCGACTAGGGAGTGAGTTAAATACAAATATCGCATATCGTATTGGTCGCGCATTTGGACAATATTTGAATGCAAGAACGGTTGCTGTCGGAGGCGATATTCGTTTAAGTAGTGAAGAATTAAAATCATCATTGGCTGATGGTTTAAGAGATGCCGGGGTTGATGTTATCGATCTTGGGGTAACTGGGACTGAAGAGATCTATTTTGCCGCTTTCCATTTAGATATAGATGGTGCTATTGAGGTGACAGCTAGCCATAACCCAATGGATTATAATGGCATGAAACTGGTAGGGCGTGGAGCTAAACCAATTAGTGGTGATTCTGGATTAAATGACATTCATGATTTGGCTGTGCTAGGTCAATTTAATACCATTACTCGCAGAGGCAATTATACAAAACGCTCTTTGCTAAATGAATATGTTGATCACCTCATGTCTTATATTGATATGGGGGAATTGAAACCGCTGAAATTAGTAGTCAATGCAGGGAATGGTGCTGCAGGACATGTCATTGATGAGATTGAAGCAAGATTTCAACAGCAGCAAATCCCCGTGGAATTTATAAAGATTCATCATGAGCCTGATGGCCACTTTCCTAACGGCATTCCTAATCCATTATTACCTGAAAATCGCTCCGCAACGTCAGATGCAGTAAAATTACATCGAGCCGATATGGGGATTGCGTGGGACGGTGATTTTGATCGCTGTTTTTTGTTCGATGAAAATGGGGATTTCATCGAAGGTTATTATATTGTGGGTCTCTTAGCTGACGCTTTCCTTGCAAAAAATCCCGGTGATAAGATTATCCATGATCCAAGGCTGATCTGGAATACTATAGATGTGGTTAATAAAGCAGGTGGGCTCCCCGTTCAGAGTAAAACTGGACATGCTTTTATTAAAGAGCGTATGCGTGAGGAAAATGCAATTTACGGTGGTGAGATGAGTGCCCATCACTATTTTCGCGATTTCGCTTATTGCGACAGTGGCATGATCCCTTGGTTATTGGTTATAGAGTTGTTGTCTTCAAGGAAGGCTTTGTTATCTGAGCTAGTTAGTTTGAGGATGCAGAACTACCCATGCAGTGGGGAAATAAATTATAAGGTTGCTGGCGCTAATAATATTATAGCTAAAATAGAAGATTATTATAAATCGGAAGCTATCAATATTGAGCATATAGATGGCGTGAGTATGGATATGAACGAATGGCGTTTTAATATCCGGATATCTAATACCGAGCCATTATTACGGTTGAATATAGAAACAAAATCACACCAGGAATTGGTATGGGAAAAAGTAAAAGAAATTGAAGAGTTGATAAAGAGATACCAATGACTATTACGATATTAAGAAATATAATTGCATATAGGGGTTTCATTCTCAGTAGTGTTAAACGAGAGTTTCAAAGTCGGTATAGAAACTCACTGCTGGGGGCAGTATGGAATATTCTTAATCCTTTAGCAATGATCATTGTATATACTGTGATTTTCTCCGGTGTTATGAAGGCTCGTGTTCCTGGAATAGATAACTCTTTTGGATATAGTATATATTTGTGTTCTGGATTGCTAACATGGGGCCTTTTCAGTGAGATAGTACTTAGATCTCAAAATACATTTATTGATAATGCAAACCTTCTTAAGAAGATAACATTCCCTCGTTTATGCCTTCCTATAGTTGCCATACTGAGTGCATTGGTTAACTTTTTAATAAGTTTTTCTATATTTTTAATATTTTTAATTTTATCAGGTAATATGCCAGGGATAGAGATATTATCATATATACCAATATTACTTGTTTTATCCCTATTAGCTATTGGAATTGGCATTACTGTTGGTGTTATAAATGTTTTCTTCCGTGATGCTGGGCAACTTTTTTCTATTGTTGTTCAGTTTTGGTTTTGGTTTACACCAATAGTATATACATCAGATATCCTACCTGAAAAGATTAAAAACATTTTATCTTATAACCCGATGACAGGAATAATTGAAGCATGTCATACAGTAATGGTGAAAAAAGTATGGCCTGATTGGTGGGGACTTATCCCTGCACTATGTGTAGGGGGAGTGTTCGTTTGGCTCGGCTTGACTCTTTTCAGAAAACATTCTGGTGAAATTGTGGATGAATTATAATGCCCATGATTAGTATTAGCGGTTTAAATAAAGCTTATAAGATGTATCCCACTAGGTGGTCTAGGCTAGTAGAGTGGATATCTCCATTTAATATTAAAAGACACGAACTAAAATGGGTTCTTAAAGATATAAACTTTGACATTCATGCTGGAGAGTCTGTTGGTATTATTGGCTCTAATGGTGCAGGGAAAAGTACGCTTCTAAAAATTATAACGGGTACAACCACAGGAACAAATGGTAGCGTATCTGTATCTGGCAGAATTTCTGCACTTCTTGAGTTAGGAATAGGTTTCCACCCTGATTTTACTGGTAGACAGAATGTATACATGTCAGGGCAACTCTTAGGTATTAGTTACAATGAAATAAATGCACTCATGCCAGAAATTGAGTCTTTTGCTGAAATTGGTGATTATATTGATCAACCTGTACGAGTCTATTCGAGCGGTATGCAAGTTCGTCTGGCTTTTAGCCTGGCAACGGCTGTTCGACCTGATATTCTTATAGTCGATGAAGCTTTAGCTGTTGGTGATATTTTTTTCCAGCAAAAATGCTTTGATCGAATATTTGATATGAAACAAAAGGGTACGACGCTATTGTTCGTAACCCATGATATGGGGTCTATATATAGACTATGCGATAAAGCATTATATATTGACCATGGTATGGTAAAAGCATTTGGTGATGTCAGAGAAACAATTGCGAGATATGAGCTTGATCTAAAAAAAATAAAGAAAGAGTCCAATGATGAGGAAGATCTTTCGAAGAGTAATGATTCACTGGCTGTTCAATATGATGAGAGTGTGTTTTCACCCCCTGTTCAATTTATTAGTGGTCAGATCTTTTGTGAGGGTGTAGCTACCGATTCTATTGATGAAGGTGCCGAGTTTTCCATAGCTGTTGAAATAGAGAAAATAGGGAATGTTTCGGATGACTTACATATTGGATTTCAAATAAGAGATGCAAAGGGAAATATTTATTTTGAAACTAATACATATTGTCAGAAAATTTCTCCTGTCCATGAAGGTAACTATTTTAAATCTGTATTTCATCTGACCAATAACCTATGTCAGGGAGCATATATATTAAGCTTTGGGGTTGCATCAGATGGATATGGCTTGAGTTCTTTCAGAGATGTATTACTTCACGATGTGGGAAGAAAAAAATTTTCTGTCATTAGAAATGTAGACAGATCCTGGGCCGGACTGTGTAATATGAGAGTTCATTCATGAGTGTAGATAAGTCAAAATCTTTTGAGTTCATTAAGGAATATATAAATGACAGAATGGAAGGTGACATTGCTTGGGTTGGTGATACTCTTCCATTTATAGAATGTGAGCAGTTGGCTTTATCTCTATCAACGAACTTCCGTGCTGATCCTATTCATCACGATACCTATAAGGTTGTGTTTTTATTTTCAGGAAATATATTTGATTATGGTAATAGTTGGCGGCTAGTATTAGATGAATCTATACGATTGCTGAGTAATGATGGTTTTTTAATTATAAGAAGTGTTGATAGTCACTTTGGAACTTTGTTTGATCTAAAATCACAATTATTTAGAAATAAGAATATCAATGTGATATTGACAAAACAAAGTAAATTTTTGGATGGAGCAGTCATATCAATATTTAAAATAATTAAAAATAATATTATAAATTACAATGATAGGAGTTGGAGTATAGGCATTCTTTCTAATGGAAAAAAGGAAGATGTTGTTCTCAACTTAATTGAAAGCATAAATAAGGCTAATCACCAAAATTTACCTATCGAATTTATTATTGCTGGTCCAGAGATAGTTGATAAAAGAATCGATAGAGTAGTTATTAAATATGTTAATACAGCAATAAAAGATGATTCGCCAAGAATATCTGAGAAGAAAAATAATATTATAAATGCGGCAGAAATGGCTAACATTGCTATATTTCATGATCGATATATAGTTAATGATGATTTCTTCGACGGTTTTGATAATTTTGGCTACAATTTCGATTTTCTGACTATTAAACAATTCTATGAGAATGGTAGGGAGTTTCCTGCTTATTTAGCGTTCGAGCATAGAGAGAAAAAATGGCAGAGGCCACTCAATATTGTAAATCATGATTTAGCTTTGCCTGGATCTTTTATTAATGGTGGTCTGATTGTTATAAAGAAGAATATCTTTATCAATCCGTTATTTAACAGTCTGTTATTGCACAATGAAGCTGAAGATGTCGAGCTTGCTTTCCATCTATCAGAGAGCGGTATTGTTGCCAGATTCAATGGATTTTCATCGGCTAAGACGATAGGTATTCCTCTAGACTATACATCCACATTCGTTGATATAACATCATCATCTCTCAATGGTCGTGGAGTATCGGGAAGGAAACGCCGTATTCTTTTCTATATTGCGTACTCGGTATGGCGAAGATTGCCAGATTCAATTAAAGACAAATTGAGAAGACGAACCGGTTTATATGAAAAAATCAAAAATTTTATTCATCATTGATGATGACATCTTAACAGTTCATCATGGAGTAAGGAGATATATATTATCTCTTTCTGAAGCTATAAAGAATATTTTTGATGTCGATTTTGTTATTCATAGAAAAATTTCTTTCTGTGATAGTTTTTATAAGGTTGTTTTTAGTCGTGATTTTGTGGTGAATAACGGTTTTTTTAGTGACTATTTGGTGGGTGAATCAAAATCAGATATTATAAAAAAATATCATCTAATAATTATAAAGATAGTCAATCAAGTATAAAGGCATTGTATACAACGAGTTGTATCGGCAGTCGGATTTCTACAGATTATTCTTTTGTTATAGTTGCAGCACCTTGGATACATATAAATAAAAATATTTTCTCATGTCCTGTCGCTTGCATAGGTTTAGATGCAATACCTAATATTTATGCATTTCATGATATAGGTAATCACCCATTAAGAGAGTTTGCCTGGCGTCATAAAGTGGGATTTGAGTATTATGATATGATCCTATCTATATCAGAAGATAGTAAGGAGCAGATCTCTTCGTTTACGTCAAGACGTGAAAGGATATACTCGTTACCACCGTTTAAACCAGCCGGTTTTAATGATATTGAAAATTCAGACATTGAACCAAGAAAGAAATCTATAATTCTAGCCGCCCCTTTTGATGAGAGAAAAGGGTTAAAATATATGCCAGAGATAATTAATAAAACTGATGTAGATGAGTTAATTATCTTTGGCGGAGTTCGCTGTTCTCTTGATAGTTTGATGGGTTTTTTCAAATCAATAAATCTTGAAAAGATTGAGTGGTGGTACTCTGTTACAACACTAAAGCAAATTGAGCTATACAAGAAATCAAGAATGCTATTATTTCCATCTTTAAATGAAGGGCTTGGATTGCCTGTATTGGAGGCATTGGCTTGCAATAGACCAGCAATAGTATCTGATATAAAGCCATTAAATATTTTAGTAGATAAAGAATACATTATTCATTTTGATAATTTAATAGATAGTACTTCTAAAATAAATAATGTATTTAACTCGGATTATCCCGTTCATGAGTTCGATTGTAAGTGGAGTGGGGAATATCTAGTAGAGTTCATTAAAGATATAACTAATTATACAGGTGTTTAATGTGAGTGATATTATTCTAGATCTTGGGGCTAATGTCGGTGGGTTTTCTTTAGAAGTGGCTAAAAGGAACTCTAATATTATAATTCATGCTATAGAACCTTATCCAAAATTAGCCGATACCCTAATTCAGAAAGCTAAGGATGAATGTATTGATAACCACATAGTTCACCAGGTTGCGATCTCTGATGAAGAGGGGGAGCATACGTTCAATATATCGTCTGAATCTGATGGTGGGACATCTAGTCTTCTAGATTTTTCAACGGAACATTTGCAACAGGATGAGTACTGGGCGACTCGAATAGACTTAAAATACTCTGAAAAAATAAAAGTCAAAACTATGCCACTGGAGCATTTTCTTGATGGCTTAGTGTTCGATCGGATCTCGTTTATCAAAATAGATATCCAAGGGTTAGACCTTACTGCACTAAAGTCAGCGGGTAAATATTTAGATAGGATTGATGCTGGTATGCTTGAAGTTCCAGCAACCAAAGATTGCTCCTTGTATGCAAAAACTGATGATGATTTATATTCTGCACTGAAATTTTTAAATGAAAATGGGTTTAAAATTCATAAGATAAAACCTAATGATCCTGCATCAAATGAGTTTAATGTTTTCTTTTGTCGAAATGAACTCTCTTATGAATTGTTAGAGAGAAATTTGAGTCTTCGAGAAATGCATTATTATGATGGTAAACACTATTGGCATTTTCCTTCTTTTCGCCAAGAGTATCCAGAAGAGCATATTATGCATCTGACGAATGCTTTAGCTGAAGCCCGCGAAGAAAACAATCAACTCAAGATGAAAAATGATGAATATCTTGAAATGAACGTCATTTTTATAAAAAAATCTATTTTTTATAAGTTTTTAAATTATTCAAAAAATCTAATTGAGGTTGAAAAATGCTAAATATTGTTATTCCTATGGCTGGCGCTGGTAGTCGTTTTGCGAAGGCTGGTTATGCAGACCCGAAACCTTTGATTAAGGTACATGATATTCCCATGATTCGTCTCGTTATTAATAACTTGGCGCCAAAAACGAATCATCGTTTTATTTTTATAATACAGAAAGAGCATAATAATAAATATGGGATCGCAAGTGAGCTGCATCGCTGGGCTCCTGGGTGTGAGGTGGTGACACTAAATGGCTTATCTGAAGGGGCTGCTTGTACGGTTCTTTCTGCTAAAGAATTTATAAACAATGATGACCCATTGATGATTGCTAATAGTGATCAGTATGTTGATATTGATATAAATAATTACCTTAATACACTGGAGTCTGGCTCCCTGGATGGCCTGATAATGACTATGACTGCAGATGATCCTAAATGGTCATTTGTTGGATTCGGTGAGGAAAATCTTGTCTCTAGAGTCGTTGAAAAAGAAGTCATATCAAACGAGGCAACTGTCGGTATCTATAACTTCAAGCGTGGATCTGATTTTGTTCATGCAGCAGAGATGATGATATCTAATGATGAGCGTGTTAATGGTGAGTTTTATGTTGCACCTGCATATAATTCTCTAATAAAAAATGGAAGGAAGATAGGTGTTTATAATATAGGAGAGGAATCGAATGGTATGTATGGCCTCGGAATACCTGATGATTTGAACCTCTTTCTTTCCAAAGACGTATCATTTAGAGCAACAAAAGGCATCTCAAAATGAAAATTATTTCTCATAGAGGATATTGGAAAGATACTAAAGAGAAAAATACTCTTGAAGCATTTTCTCGTTCCTTTGATAAAGGATTTGGAACAGAAACTGATATTCGTGATTACAAAGGAAAATTGGTAATATCTCATGATGTACCTGATGAGAACTGTATTCTGCTTTCTGATTTTTTCCAGTGCCTGGCGGGGCGAAATCTCACTTTAGCTTTAAATATTAAAGCAGACGGGCTAAGAGATTTATTAGTTAAGGAAATGGAAAGTTTCAACATTACTAATGCTTTTGTTTTTGATATGTCTGTACCAGACCAGAAACTTTATTATGAGCAATCTGCTGTCCGAGTTTATACCAGAATGAGTGAGCAAGAGAGATATCCTGCATTTTACCAAGAATCACATGGTGTATGGTTGGATTCATTTTTTGAACATTGGTACGATGAAACTGATATTGAAAAGATTCTTTCTGATGGGAAAGAGTTATGTATCGTATCTCCTGAACTGCATAAACGCAATCACTTGGATTTTTGGGGTAATATCAAAGAGCACGGTATATCCGATTCAGATAAAGTTGTTCTCTGCACCGATTTTCCTGAAGATGCTGTTACTTTTTTTAGGTGATGACTTATATGATAAAGGCGATAATTTTTGATATGGATGGTGTTCTAATTGAGGCTAAGGATTGGCATTACGATGCATTAAACCGTGCTCTCAATTTATTCGGCTATAACATTAGTCGGTATGATCATCTTACTAAGTTCGATGGTTTGCCTACTAAAGATAAGCTGAATATGTTAAGTAAAGAATATTCACTACCTAGCGAACTCCACTCCTTTATTAATGAGATGAAACAGCATTATACAATGGAGATTGTTCATACGCATTGTAAGCCTATGTTTATTCATCAATATGCGCTTTCAAAGCTAAAAAGCGAAGGATACAAACTGGCAGTAGCATCTAACTCTATAAAAAATTCGGTAGTGACAATGATGGAGAAGGCCTGCTTAAGTGATTATCTCGATATAATGCTCTCTAACGAGGATGTTCGCAAAGGAAAACCAGACCCTGAAATTTACATTACTGCTATTAATAAGCTAGGTGTTCTTCCCAGTGAGTGTGTTGTGGTTGAAGATAATGAAAATGGGATTAGAGCTGCACTAGCTGCTGGAGCTAATGTTCTGACTGTTGATGAGGTAACCGATGTCAATTATAAAAATATTAAGAACTTCATTTTAAAAACAGAAGGGGAACGGTAATAATGAATATTATTATACTTGCTGCTGGTGAAGAATACATAGCATCGAAAGATAATAAATACCCTCTTTGTTTAACAGAGCTGCATGGTCGTTCTATTATCCAACATATTGCAGACTCTTTAAATTTTGAAAATAACGAAATCCTCTTCATTTTCCAAGAAAAACACATCAGAAAGTATCATTTATCTACAATTGTTGAACTACTGTCATCGGGTAAAGGTCTCGTAACATCTGTGCCCGAAAATACTGCCGGTGCTGCCACATCAGCACTGCTAGGGGCCGTTAGCCTGAATCAAGATGAGCCGCTACTGATAATAAGTAGCAATCAATTGACTGATATTGATTATGATTGCTTTACTAAAAACATGCTTGATATGCAGTATGATGCAGGCACTGTAATATTTGAAGCCATTCATCCACGATATTCATTTGTTAGTTTAGATGATGATGGCCTGGTTAATGAGGCGTCAGAGAAGAAACCGATTAGTAAGAATGCAACAGCAGGCATTTATTGGTTTAAGTCGACAGCTCTTTTTGTCGATTCGGTAAAGAATATGATAAGAAAAGATGCGAGAGTTGATAGTAAATTCTATATCTGCCCTTCGCTCAATGAGGTTATTCTCGACGGTGGTAAAGTCGGAGTATTTAGAATCGATAAGGATGACTATCACCCACTGAAAAATGTCTATCAGGTTGAGGAGTTCTTCAATGAAGCTAGATAATTTAGATAATATGATCGGTGGATGGTTCGTTGGCGCTTTTTCTCCTGCCGTCGTTAACACCAGTGATTGTGAGGTTGCTGTAAAACGATATTTGAAGGGTGATAAAGAGTCTGCCCACTACCATAAGATTGCGACTGAAGTTACTGTCGTTGTCGAAGGGGATATTATGATGTCTGGGCAAGTGTATTCTAAAGGTGATATTATTGTGTTACAGCCTGGAGAGGTAACTGATTTTACAGCATTGACCGACGCTGTAAATGTTGTTGTAAAACTACCAGGTGCTTTAAACGATAAGTATGTTATCTAATTCTGAGATTACTAAATGAAACGTGCAATTGTTACAGGTATTACTGGTCAAGATGGTGCTTACTTGGCTGAGCTATTATTGAGTAAGGGCTATACAGTGTATGGTACTTATCGTCGTACTAGTTCTGTAAATTTCTGGCGTATTGAAGAGCTAGGTATCGATAAAGACCCTAATTTGCATCTAGTAGAGTACGATTTGACAGATCTGTCAGCCAGTATTCGCCTGTTACAAGACACTCAGGCAACAGAGGTCTATAACCTTGCTGCTCAGAGTTTTGTTGGCGTCTCTTTCGAACAGCCAGTAACCACGGCTGAAATCACTGGCATAGGGCCGCTAAACCTTTTAGAAGCCATTCGTATAGTAAATCCCAAAATTCGCTTCTATCAAGCATCAACGTCTGAGATGTTCGGTAAGGTTCAGGCTATTCCACAGGTTGAAAGCACACCTTTTTATCCGCGTAGCCCCTACGGTGTGGCAAAGTTGTATGCACACTGGATGACTATAAACTATCGCGAGAGCTATGGTATTTTCGCTTGCAGCGGTATTCTTTTTAACCATGAGTCTCCATTGCGTGGTCGTGAGTTTGTGACGCGAAAAATTACCGATTCAGCAGCCAAAATCAAACTTGGTAAATTGGATGTGCTGGAGTTGGGTAATCTTGATGCAAAACGCGACTGGGGCTTTGCAAAAGAATATGTCGAAGGCATGTGGAGAATGTTACAAGCAGATTCAGCGGGTACGTATGTGCTTGCGACTAATCGTACTGAAACTGTGCGTGATTTCGTCTCTATGGCATTCAAAGCTGCTGGTTTTACATTGAAATTTAAAGGATCTGCAGAAAACGAAGTAGGTATTGATGCGGATACGGGTAAAGTTCTTGTTCGTGTGAACCCCAAATTCTACCGCCCTGCGGAAGTGGAGTTACTCATTGGCAATCCTGCATATGCTAAAGAGAAACTCGGATGGGAACCAAGAACTACGCTGGAAGAACTTTGCCAAATGATGGTCAAAGAAGATATTCGTCGTAATGAAGCAGGGTTTTCTTTCTGATGATAGAAAAACGTGTCTTGATAACCGGGATTCAGGGCTTCACAGGCCGCTATATGGCGGCCGAAATGGCGGCATCTGGATATCGTGTTTTTGGGTTAGGAACGAAAGCATCATCTGAAAAAAATATCTATTTGGCTGACTTGGCGGATCGCGCTTCACTTGAATATGCGATCAATGAGGTTCAACCTCATGTCGTTATTCATCTCGCCGCGTTGGCCTTTGTTGGCCATGGCGATCCGAATGATTTCTATCAGGTGAATGTCATTGGCACCCGCAATTTACTTGAGTCTCTGGCTCAGTTGAAGCAAACACCAGAAATGATATTAATTGCCAGTAGCGCCAATGTTTACGGTAACCGTTCCGAAGGTGCCCTGTCTGAGAACACTTTGCCAGATCCAGCAAATGACTATGCTGTTAGCAAACTGTCCATGGAGTTTATGACTCGTCTATGGATGGATCGTTTGCCTATTGTTATTACCCGCCCGTTTAATTATACGGGAGTAGGGCAGGCTGATAGTTTTCTTCTGCCAAAGATTGTTTCTCACTTTAGGCGTAAAGCTGAAGTTATCGAATTGGGCAATCTGGATGTTTGGCGTGATTTCAGTGATGTACGTTCTTTGGTTCAGGCCTATGCCCGCCTAATTGATGTGAAGGCGTCTGGATGTGTTGTCAATGTTTGCTCTGGTAAAACATATAGCTTACGAGATGTTGTTGCTCTCTGTGAGTCTATCTCTGGTCACAAGATTGAAATCCAGGTGAACCCTGCATTTGTCAGGGCTAATGAAGTCAAAACATTGTGTGGTGATGCTAGCCTGTTATGTTCTATGATTGGTGAGTGGCAGTCGCTGAAATTGGAAGACACTCTCCGTTGGATGTTGGAGTCAAAGTGAGAGTTATATTATCCGTTGAGCCGATCCGGTTTCCGCTAACAGGTATTGGACGCTATACTTGGGAATTGGCATCCGCATTGATGCAATCGTCTCAGGTCTCGGAGTTGAAGTTTTTTGCAGGAAGGCGATTTCTCCCTGAGCTCCCGGTAGCTCAGGAAAATGCAGGATTTCAACATGGTGTGAAGAGATGGGTCCAAAAAAGCTATATCGCAACTGAGGCGTATCGGCTATTAATGCCGTTGCTGAAGCAGAATGCATTAAAAGGGTATGACGATTACATTTACCATGGGCCTAATTTTTTTCTCCCTCCATTTCCAGGGAGGAAAATTGCTACCTTTCATGATTTATCGCCTTTTACCTGGCCTCAGTGTAATACACCACAACGAATTCGCTTCACCCAGAAAGAATTGCAAAAAACGATCTCCTCTGCAGATGCATTGATCACCGATTCAGCCTACACTCGGCAAGAGGTAGCTGATTACTTTAATTGGCCTATTGAGCGTATTTATTCTGTCCCGTTAGCCTGCTCGGCTGATTTTCATCAACGAACTCCAGAGATGTGTCATGAAGTATTGTCACAGTATGGTCTGAAGCATCAGGAGTATTCTTTATATGTTGGTACGATTGAGCCGCGTAAGAACTTAATTGCACTGTTAGATGCATATTCTAGAATACCTATCGATTGTCGCCGACGAATACCTCTTATATTAACGGGGTATCAAGGGTGGCAGAATGAATCTATTATGCATCGAATAGATTCGGCCCAACGAGAAGGATGGGTTCGTTATCTTGGTTATTTACCTGCCAGAGAGCTACCGGTTCTGTTTTCTGGTGCGCGAGTGTTTTGTTTCCCTTCATTGTATGAAGGATTTGGTTTGCCAGTGCTTGAAGCGATGGCATCGGGTGTTCCTGTTGTTTGTTCAGATTCGTCTTCTTTACCTGAGGTTGTGGGGGATGTCGGTCTTATGTGCAAAGCTGATGATATTGAACAAATGACAACCTTGCTGATTCAGGCTATTGAGGATGATACCTGGAGGCAGACCTCTATTATTAGGGGAATACAGCGAGCAGGTGAATTTTCTTGGCAGCAATGCGCCAGCAAAACAATCGAAGTTTATAAAGAAGTTATTAATAGATAATGAGAATATTACATTTTTTTAAAACATATTATCCTGTAGCCTATGGTGGTGTACAACAAGTTATTTATCAACTGGCAGAAGGCGCTTCCAGGCAAGGGGCTACTGTTGATGTACTTTCATTGAGCCCTGATGGCTCATCCAGAGATGGGGTTATTGGGCATCACCATGTTCACACATCCCGGCAAGATTTTTATCTGGCTTCAACAGGATTTTCTTTATCGGCAATAAAAGATTTCAAGGAGTTGGCCAGGAGAGCAGATATCATACATTATCACTTCCCATGGCCTTACATGGATCTGGTGCACTTTATTGCGAAGATAGATAAACCTGCAATTGTTAGCTACCATTCAGATATCGTAAAACAAAAATATCTGCTTAAGCTCTATCAGCCACTAATGAAGCGCTTTCTGAATAGCGTTGATAGTGTTGTTGCCTCGTCACCAAACTATGTTGCTACCAGTCCAGTGCTGAAGTCGTTGATAAAACCGGTAGAGATTATCCCATTTGGTCTGGATCCTGACTCTTATCATCAGTCAACACAAGCCGCCCTTGATAAATGGAAAGGCCGATTTGGCGAGCGTTTTTTCCTATTTGTAGGCTTCTTGCGCTACTATAAAGGGTTATCATTTTTGCTCGAAGCCATGAGAGATATTGATTACCCACTGGTTATTGTAGGTGAGGGACCTTACGAAAATGAATTGAAGTCGCAGGCTATTTCGTTAGGTTTGAAGAATACTCATTTTGTGGGGGCTCTATCCGATGAAGATAAATGTGCGCTATTTGAGTTATGTTATGGTGTAATATTTCCTTCCCATCTTCGCTCTGAAGCTTATGGAATGACATTAGTTGAAGCTGCGATGTATGGTAAACCGATGATTTCCTGTGAGATAGGAACCGGAACAACCTATATTAATCAGGATCAGTTAACCGGTATCTCGGTGCCCCCGGCCGATCCGGCAGCACTAAAAAATGCACTAATGACGCTGTGGATGGATATTGAAAAATCCCAAGAAATGGGGAGACTAGCGAAACAGCGGTTTAGTGAGAATTTTACTGCAGACCATATGGTTAATAAATATATGGCCCTTTATAAAAAGGTTATTGCAAATCATAAAAAAGATAAGAATATTTAGCTATAGGGTGCCATGCACCCTATAGCCTTTCCATAATCAAACTATAATCGTATGTAAAACATACTAGTTCGTGTCTGTATAACAGCTGATATTATAGCCTGTTGGTGCTTGAAGCAGTGTTTCTTTAATTTTATTAACATCAAAGTTGTGGCAATAAAGATCAAGCAATTTCAATAGAGAGTCCATCTCTTGCCAGCTCAGCTTCTCTTCCTGGGCAGTCATAATTTTAGGATGACTGGTGCCTTCAACATTTTCACCGATCAATAACTCTTCGTAGAGTTTCTCCCCAGGGCGTAATCCCGTGAACTTAATCGCGATATCGCCTTCTTCTGCGTGCCCCTGTCCTTCTATGTAGCTCTTCATCCCCATCAGGTTGATCATCCTGCGGGCCAAATCGAGTATTTTGACCGGTTCGCCCATATCCAGTACGAACACCTGCCCGTTAATTCCCATTGCACCCGCCTGTATGACCAACTGCGACGCTTCAGGAATGAGCATGAAATAACGAATAATATCTGGGTGCGTCACGGTGACTGGGCCACCCTGCCGGATCTGCCTTTTAAACAGTGGTACAACAGAGCCGGATGACCCCAGCACGTTCCCAAATCGGACCATGGTAAATGTGGTCTGGTTTTGGCGCTCTGCCAATGCTTGTAAAATTAATTCCGCCATCCGTTTGCTGGTGCCCATGATATTGGTTGGACGCACCGCTTTGTCTGTGGAGATCAGTGTGAAATTTTCCACCCCTTCGGCTATCGCTGCTTCGGCGCAGGCCAATGTACCAAATACGTTGTTGCGGATCCCTTCAATCACATTCTCTTCAACCAGCGGCACATGCTTGTAGGCGGCGGCATGGTAAATCGTTTCGACTTGGTGGGTATGAATCAGCTTTTGCACCCGGTTCTGCTTTTGTACCGAACCTAATGCTGTGACGATTTTTGTCTCAAGCAGGAGACGCTTTTTGATGCCCTGCAGCTCCTGATCGATGGTATAGAGGTTGTATTCGTTGAGTTCAAACAACACCAACGTTTTTGGGCGCTGGGCCAGAATTTGACGGCAAAGCTCTGAACCTATCGAACCGCCAGCGCCTGTCACCATCACCGATTTTCCCGTAATGTTTTTCGCCATCAGGTTTTTATCGGGCGCAACCGCTTCGCGTCCCAGCAGGTCAGCAACATCCAGGTCACGTATCTCTGTCGCAGTTGCTTTGCCTGCCGCGATATCTTCAACCGAGGGAACAGACTGCACTTCGATGGGCCAGTGGGAGAGTCTTTCAAGTAATCTTAACCGCTGGCCTTTGTGTATATTATTGATAGCTAAAAGTAATTTTACAGGCTGATAGAGTGGTTTTAGCTTTTCGAATTCATTACTGTGGTGCACTTTGATACCACAAATGATTTGGCCTACCTTCTTCTCGTCATCATCAAGGATGATAACGGGGTGATATTCATCGCCCTGAATCAACGCGTAAAGTAAGTCTCGCCCGGTTGCCCCTGCTCCGTAAATAAACACGTTCGGTTTCTGGCGCTTATAGTAGTGATAATAGAATGTTCGTATCAGTACGCGAGGGCTGCCCAAAGCGAGAGTCGCCAGACCCGCGTAAATAAACGGTACGCTGCGTGGGACAAAAGACTGAAAAAAGAAGCTACTCAATGCCAGGCTGACAGCGGATAAAATAACCGATAGAAATACATACCCCATCGCGGGCAGCATCATGTAGCGCAGCACGGCGCGGTACATGCCGCAACGTATGAAAACCAGGATTGTGATGGATAACGTGACAACGACGCTGGCTATTTCAGCTGCGCCGATTTGAAAATCAGTGGTACCTAAACGGACGGCGACGGCCAGATACAATGAGGCCACAATGGCAACAACGTCATAGAATACAGTCACTATGCGTTTGGTGGCTCGCTCTGCACTAAGCAAAAGCGGAATAAGTTTAAACATCAGAGCCTGAATGTCCGTGTGCGACAATAGAGTGGTATTAGCGGACTATTTTAGTTGCCTAACAATGTCTTGACCAGATGTGCTCATCTTAATTTTAGTTATGGTGTTATGCCGGGTATTATGAGCCGGGCTATTCAGGAAGGTAATCTCATTGAAAATCTTAGTAACGGGAAGCCGGGGATTTATCGGTAACCGGGTGGTTGCGTTGGCGAATGAGCAAGGCATTCGCTGTGTTTTGCATGTCAGCGAACACAGCAACACAACCGACAGTCGCATGATTCGTGCCAATCTGACGGCAACGACAGACTGGGCACCGGCACTGCAGGATGTGGATGCAGTCGTACATTGCGCCGCCAGAGTTCACCAGATGCAAGATGGCCCCGACGCACTGGCATTGTACCGGGAAACCAATGTCGCAGGGACATTGCGTCTGGCGCAGCAGGCGGCGGAATCGGGTGTGAAGCGGTTTGTCTTTGTGAGTTCAATTAAAGTGAATGGCGAGGCAACGCAACCGGGGGCGCCTTTTCAGCCGGATGTGGCCGTGCCGCCGCTTGACCCTTACGGTTTGAGCAAATATGAGGCGGAACAGGGCCTGATGCGTTTGGCCCAGGAGACCGATCTGGAGGTGGTGATTATTCGCCCGCCGTTGGTGTATGGCCCCGGTGTAAAAGCCAATTTCCGTGCCATGATGAATTGGGTTCACAAAGGCGTGCCGCTGCCGCTGGCGGCGGTACATAATCAACGTAGCCTGGTGTTCGTTGATAATCTGGCTGACCTGATTTTGCTGAGTGTGCGTCATCCGCAGGCGCCTGGGCGGGTGTGGCTGGTATCGGACTGTCATGATGTCTCTACCGCTGACTTGCTGGCGGACATGGCCATGGCGCTGGGGGTTAAAAACCGCTGCTGGCCGCTGCCGTCGTGGGTATTGAAAGGTGCTGCGACACTGTTGGGAAAAGCAGCCGTGGCGGAGCGCCTGCTGGGCTCATTGCAGGTCGATGTGAGTGAAACCCGGCGACAGCTTGGCTGGCAGCCAGCCATTTCCTATCATCAGGCGATTGCCATCACGGCGCGGGCGTTCCTGTCGGAAATGCCCGGCGCATCTGAGTCTCTATCCAAAGAAGGTTGACCGATTATTATGCTGCGTGTTCTGGATATCTTACTGGCGTTGGTGGGATTGCTGTGTTTGTGGCCAGTGATGCTGATTGTTTATGTGCTGGGGTTATTTGATACGGGGTCGCCGGTTTTTATCCAGCAACGGGTTGGACGGCATCAGCGGCCATTTAATCTGATCAAGTTTCGCACCATGGCGGTAGCGACTGAGTCAGTGGCGACACATCTGGCCAGTCGTAGCTCGGTGACCCGTTTAGGCGCGTTTTTGCGTAAAACCAAGCTGGATGAATTGCCTCAGTTGATCAATGTGCTGAGAGGGGAAATGAGTCTGGTCGGGCCGCGCCCTTGTCTGTTCAATCAACAAGAACTGATTGCCGAACGTCAGTCGCGTGGCGTCTTTGATGTGTTGCCGGGCATAACCGGGCTGGCACAGGTGAATGCTATCGACATGTCCACACCGCAAAAACTGGCCGAGTGGGATCAGAAGATGATTCAGACCCTGTCGGTGAAGCACTACTTTACCTATCTGGTACAAACGGTAGTCGGTAAAGGCTCCGGCGATCGGGTGCGCTGATACCCCTGATAAAAAACGATGCCGGTCAGACCGGCATCGTAAGTGCAATATCATCAGTACAACATCATGTACGTTGAGGGATTACTTTATTGGGGCTAACGCGGTCTGATCAACGTAAGGCTTCATGATGGTGTCAGCTTCCTGCTGGGCGGCTTTGGCGGCCGCCTCCGGCGTCACCTTCTCATCATTCACCACAGCAGCCAGCTGGTTTTCCATCGCTTTGCGCACCGCCACTGTTTCATAGGTGGAGTACCACGGGTGCGCGTATTTCAACTGCTCCAGCGCCGTAGCAGCACGGGGATCTTGCTGCAGATACGCTTTCATTTCTGGCGTGTCGTACGCCGCTTTGCGCGGTGAGAAATAACCGGTAAAGCGACTCCAGGCACCATTAACCTGTGGGCTGACCAGATAGCTCAGGAATTGGTAAGCCGCTTTTTTCTGCTCATCAGAGATACCTTTGAAGCTGACTAGACTGGCACCGCCGATCGGCACGGCTCGTTGCTCTTTGGCAGGTAACATGGCGACACCCAGCTCAAAGTCTTTGGTGTTTTCACGCATGAACCCCAGTGCGCCGGTGCTCAGCAGCGTCATACCCAGCTTGCCGGAGAAGAAGGCGGCACTGATCTGTTTAGAATCCAGCACGCCGGATGGCATCACTTTATCTTTGTAGATCAGGTTCTGCCAAAAACGCAGGGCACCGATCGTGGTCGGGCTGTTGTAATAGACTTCGCCCGGATAATTTTCGTTGAAGTAGTTACCGCCGTTGGCGCGCACCAGCGAAGAGAAAATCCAGCCGCCGTAGTCGTCATTGGTTGAAGGCAGCATGATACCCCACTGGCCTTTGCTCTGGTCGGTCAGCTTTTTCGCGTCGGCCAGCAGTTCCTGCCAGGTCTGCGGCGGTTGTGCTATCCCGGCTTTTTCAAACAGGTTTTTGTTGTAGTAGAGAATCGGGGTGGAATTGTGGAACGGGATGGCGTAGGTCACACCCATCACCTGGGCGTTTTTGTGCATGGCGGGCCAGAATTCGTTGGTTAAAAACGTACCGGCTTGTTCATTGCCGTATTTGAACAGCTCGTCCATCGGCAGGATTTCATTTTTCAGCGCCAGGTCGGTCGTGAAGTTGGCGGACATAATCACCAATGCCGGAGGCTGACCGGCTTTTTGCGCCGCTTCCGCTTTCATTTTGGTGGTGTCGTAGTTACCGGTGAAAATTCCCCGCACTTCGACATCCTGCTGGGAATTGTTGAATTCTTTGATGATGCGCGTCATTTCCATCGTCAGTTTGCCGTCCACCGGGGCGGGAAACATGAAATCGATGTTCTGTTTGGCCAGCGCAGACGCGCTAAAGGCCAGCGAAATGCTGAGAGTGAGCGCCTGTAACCGCTGTTTCAGGGGCTTATGCATGGGTGATCTCCTGGTATATATTCTGCTGTGTTTCAGCATGAAAAAGATGAACATCAAAAGGTGAAAAGCCGAGGTTGACGGTGTCGCCGACCATCGGGATATCGCCGCGATTTTTGCGGCTGTAGCGTAGTTCGCCGATTGGCGTGCTGATGTGCAGCAGATAGTCTGCGCCCATCAATTCTCGTTGCGTCACGGTGCCGGACACGTGATGCGTATGTTGTTCTGCCTCTGGCGTATCGGTGAGGTGTTCCGGGCGAATACCGAAAAAAACCTCCTGAAGATGTGCCGCGTGGGGTGGCAGAGGGAGTGTTCTTTCACTGACCTGTACCACGCCGCCGCTGCAAGGCAGGGTGATAATGTTCATGGCCGGTGAGCCGATGAAACTGGCGACAAACAGGTTGGTCGGGAAAGCGTACAGTTGTTCCGGGGTGCCGACCTGCTGGACCTCACCGTTGTTCATGACCACGATGCGATCCGCCATCGACATGGCTTCTATCTGGTCGTGGGTGACGTAAACGGTGCTGGTCTTGAGTTGCTGATGCAGCGCCATAATACCGTCGCGTACTTCGGTGCGCAGTCGGGCATCCAGGTTGGACAGTGGTTCATCCATCAAGAACAGTTTTGGGTCACGTACGATGGCGCGTGCCATCGCCACCCGCTGGCGCTGACCACCAGACAGCTTGCCCGGTTTGCGATCCAACAGTGTGTCCAGTTGCAGCAAGTGTGCCACTTTTTCCAGCCGGGGCTGCCAGCTTGCTTTCGGCTCATGGCGAATCTGCATACCGAAGGTGATGTTTTCTTTCACCGTCAGGTGGGGAAATAACGCGTAGTTCTGAAAGATCATCGCGAAGTTCCGCTCACGCGGTGACTGGGCGGTAATGTTATCGCCATCCAGCCAAATTTCGCCGTCGCTCACCGTTTCCAGCCCGGCCAGTAAGCGTAGCAGGGTACTTTTACCACAGCCGGACGGCCCGACCAGCACCAGAAATTCGCCATCGGCGATCTCCAGTGAAAGGGAGCTCAGTGCCGGTTTATCGTCAAATTGTTTGCTGACGTTGTGCAGTCGTAACATGGCCATTAACGTGCATCCACCGGGCAACTGATTTTTTCGTCGTACAACCATGGACCGGCATAATGCGACAGTGGGTGCAGGTAGCTGACCCACTGCTGATTAATCTGACGGTGCATCAGGCAGGCTGGCGGGGACATGTCGTAATAAGGGCGAGTATCTTCGTGGTAGTAGGGCACCTGATGAACCGTACCCGGCACGGTGGCAATGATGGCCTGACGGTACTGCGTCATGATCAGGCAATGATTGTGACCGCAGAAAATGCGCACCAGCGACGGAAAACGCTCCACCAGTTCCAGCAGGCGGTGCCCGTTTTCGCAGGCGATACGGTCCATTTGGGCGGAGCCGAGAGCCAGCGGCGGGTGATGCATAAAGACGGCGGTAGGTTTGTTATCACATGCCAGTTGTGCTTCCAGCCAGGACAGAGTCTCTTCCGTCAGCCAGCCTTTGGATGTCCCTGCACGGCTGGAGTCGATAAACAGCAACCGCGTGGCGAAATCATCAATCGCGTAACGCATATTTTGTGGATCGTTACCCAACTGGGGGCACAGTGGCTGCAAATACTCCAGAAAATGCGTTTTGTCGTCGTGGTTGCCGGGAATAATGTACAAGGGGTAGTTGAGGCTACCTAAAATCTGGCGGGCGACCTGGTATTCCGACGCAAGGCCGCAGTTGACGATATCGCCGCTGACCACAACCGCATCTGGGCGTTCGGTGAGCGCGTTCAGTTGTGACACCACATCGGCGTTACCGGCATTGATATCGATAAAACCGTACAGTTTTTGCCCTGAGCTGCGAAAATGAGTATCAGAAATTTGTGCTAACAGCATGAAAAACCCCTTATTTTATTCCTGAGAAACCAAAACTTCTCAGGAACTGTTTTTGGAAAGCAATAAACGCCAGCATTAACGGCAGGCATACCATCAGCGTACCGGCGCTGATCATTCCCCACTGACCGCCAGACTCCGCACCCATCGCAAATGACACTAACCCGACGGTCAGCACCTGCTTGTCCGGGTCGTTGAGCATCATCAGTGGCCACAGATACTCGTTCCAGTGATAGGTAATGCTGACGGTGGCAAACGCCAGAATGGAGGGCCAGGACATCGGCAGCAGTACGCGAAACAGCACCTGCCACCAACGACATCCCTCCATCAGCGCAGCCTCTTCAATCTCTTTGGGAATGGACAGGAACGCCTGGCGTATCAGAAACACGCCGAATGCTGAAGTGAAATAGGGCATCATCACGCCGGTTAACGTATTGAGCAGACCGAATGCCTTCAGCGTCATCATGTTCGGTACCATCATCACGACCGGCATGATCATCAACTGCACCAGAAACAGCAGAAACAGTGTCTGTTTGCCGCGAAACTCGTGGCAGGCGAACACGTAACCCGCCGTGGTGATGGTCAGTAACTGGACGAAAAAGGTGCCGAAGGTAAAGAAAATCGTGTTGGCATAGAGGCTTATCCAGTCAGCGCTTTGCCAGGCATCGCGGAAGTTATCCAGCGTTAATGGCCAGCGCGGTAACAGTGAGGCCATACCGGTGCCAAAGGTAGTGGCGCTAAAAGCGGATGACAGCATCCAGATAAACGGGCTGACCCAAAGCAGCGCGGCACAGATCATCAGTAGACTCAGGGTGGCGCGTCTTGACTGGCGCCAGCGCAGCCAGGTCGGTAACGGGGCTCGTGTCGAGCAGACGACAGCGGGGGAAATATCAACGCTCATAATGTGCCCCTTTCTCGAGAACTTTCAGGTTAATCAGCGAGAAGACGAACAGACCGGCCAGCGTCAGAAAGGTCGCGGCGGAGGCTTTGCCGAGGTCGTGGGTGTCCCAGGCTAAATTCTGGATGTAATACAACAGCACGGTAGTGGCGTTATCCGGTCCACCGTGGGTCATGACCGCTACGTGGTCAATCTGGGTGATGGAGTAAATCAGCGCCGTGGTAATGACGAAGCTCAACGTTGGGCGCAGCAGCGGCAGTGTGACGCGGAAAAACACCTGTGTCGGCGTAGCGCCTTCCATGACGGCAGCTTCACGGGTAGACGGCGGGATGCTTTGCAGACCGGCCAAAAAGAACAGCATGTAATAGCCAGCGAATTTCCACACACCAATCAGCGCGAGTGCCAGCAGAGCACTATTGCTACGGCCCAGATAATTGTTGTTCATCGGACCGAACAATTTGGCCAGGTAATAGTCCAGCAAGCCGATACCGGGCATGAAGATAAACAGCCACAGCGCGGCGGCACTGACCATCGGAATGATCATCGGAAAGAAGAAGGCGGTGCGTAGCCAGCGATTGACCGCGTGGTTCTCCCATAACGCTACGGCTAACATCAGCGCCAGTACCACGCCGGGGATGACTGTCAACAGGATGTAGAGCAGATTATTGAACACGGCACGCCAGAAAACGGTGTCATCCAATAGGCGAATCACATTTCCCAGACCGACAAATGGGGCATTGGCGCTGGCCATACGGGTATCGAACAGGCTGTCATAAACGGAACGAAACAGCGGAAAATAGGTAAACAGCAGTAGGAACAGTAAAGAAGGCGACAGAATCACCCAGGGGAGCCATTTTTTTTGCATGGTGATAGTTTTCGCATGTTGATGGTTAATGCCAGTCAACGAATTTCGGTAAAAACGGAACACATATGCTGTGCGGGGAATACTGCAAGGGCATGGCAGGTCGGTGACGATTTGGTGACGGTAGTTTCCAGAAAATAAAACCAACGTGGATGGCTTGTGCTGAAGAGGGAAAAAGCGTTTGATGGAGGCGCTTCATCCTATTTAGCGGTTATTCATTGATTCATCCAGGAGGGGATATGTCCGTTTCTGCTCGAAACCAATTAAGCGGCACGGTGGCCAGTGTCACCGAGGGGGCTGTTAACAGTGAAGTGGTGCTAACGCTGGAAAGCGGAGAAACACTCACCACGGTTATCACCCGCAATAGTGTGGCGACACTCGGGCTGGTGCCAGGTAAACCGGCGCTGGCGTTGATTAAAGCACCATGGGTGATTCTGGCATCGGCAGACTGTGGCCTGAATTTCTCAGCCCGTAACCAGTTTAGCGGCACGGTTAATCGTATTGTCGACGGTGCAGTGAATGCGACGGTGCATATCACCACCACCAAAGGATTAAAACTGACCGCCAGCGTAACCAATGACAGTGTGCAGGAGATGGGGTTATACGCAGGTTCTGCCGTGATTGCGTTGGTTAAGGCTTCGAGTGTGATTCTGGCAACCCGCGCCTGACAAACGGTTCGTTGCTGCTCACAATCTTTACACTCGAATCTCTCCTTTCCAGGGCCGATTTCGGGTAATCTGGGTAACCTCGTAGTGGCAGAGAAGCATGGGGTTTATTAGCGCGTTCTCTGCTGCCTGTTTTTCCTCTTTTTCACATTGACCGTTTTTCACATTAACTGTGTTTTCCTTCGTGCTGTCTGGATACTGAGAATAGCAGTCGTACATGGTTGGTTTGTTAAAACTGGCTGGTATGACTTTCAAGAAGATATTCGATAATGACTCAACAAACCTTTACCAAGGACTTGTTCCACCCTCGCTACTGGCTGCTGTGGTTTGGCCTTGCGGTGTTATTTTTGCTGGTACAACTGCCCTATCCGCTACTGATGCGGCTGGGAAACTGGCTGGGACGCACCTCCCGCCATTTTCTCAAACGACGTGTGAACATTGCGCGTCGTAATCTGGAGCTGTGCTTTCCCGAGATGTCGGCATCCCAGCGTGACGCGCTGCTGGAGGCGAATTTTGCATCGTTGGGGATGGCGCTGATGGAAACCGGTATGGCCTGGTTCTGGTCGGATCGGCGAGTCAAAGCCTGGTTCGAGGTATCTGGTTTTGAAAACCTTCAGCAGGCGGGGCGTGAGCAACGTGGTGTGATGGTGATAGGCATTCACTTTATGTCGCTGGAGTTAGGCGGCCGTGCGATGGGCCTCTGCCAGCCGATGATGGCGATGTACCGCCGCCATAACAATAAAGTGATGGAACTGGTGCAGACTTGGGGACGTTCCCGTTCTAATAAAGCGATGATTGATCGAAAAGATTTGCGTGGCATGGTGCAGGCGCTGAAAAGCGGCGAAGCGGTATGGTTTGCGCCAGATCAGGACTATGGCCCCAAAGGTAGCGTATTCGCACCGTTCTTTGCGGTGGATCAGGCGGCGACAACCTGCGGTACCTTCACCATTCATCGGTTAGCCAAGCCAGCGATGATCACCACCGTGTTGATTCGCAAACCAAACCATCAGGGGTACCAGTTGGTGATTGAGCCGGAGCTGGAAGACTACCCGAGTGAAGATCAACAGCAGGCCGCGCAATACATGAACCGGGTAATAGAGCGGGAAATTCTGCGCGCACCGGAACAATACCTATGGCTGCATCGCCGTTTCAAAACGCGTCCGTGCGGCGAGGCGTCGTTGTACCGATAACATGCGGTATAAACACACAAGCGCTACCAGTATAAGAACAAGAGATAAAAAAGTGGCAGCTCCAGGGCTGCCACAATTCAAGAAGGAGAGAATGATTTGATGATTAACGGAACAGCGCGTAAGGACGGACACCGCGGTAGGTTTTGCCCAGCGCTTTTAGTAGTTGAGTGATTTGACGGACAAGACTCATGGTGTTTTCCCCCTACGCATAAAAGAATTACTGGTTGAACGTACCGAAGTGGATGTTGAAGTTTTCAAACATGGCGATAATTTTGTGCAGCAGTTTCATTGTCGTATTCCTCTGTGTGATTCATTATTTATGTGATGTTGTTCACGGTTTTAAAGATATACCCAGCTCGGGCAGTGGTCAACTTTTTTGTGAACTCCATCACAAAAAAATAAACGTACAGTCTGCTCTTCCTGAACCATGGTTTTATTTTCTTTCATACTCAATGTATTGCTATGTGAACGATGTCAGCAGGTTGCCCGATAGGTAGCTGTGTCGGCGCTGTATTGCGCGGGGTTGGTGCCATTTTTAGTGCAACCATGATGCGTATGCAGGGAATAGCAGTTGAAATGGATGTCCCGAAGGCAGGATAATCTGCCGCCTCAACAACAACTGGCAGGATTCAGCCGCTCTGTAACGCAATGGTTAATCGTTTGCGTGTCAGACTGGCAGGGGAAAGCGGCAGGTTTACAGCGTCTGGCAAGGACGTTGATTCACGCCGTTTTTCGAATGTTGACCAGATGCCGGCCACCGTGCGGTGATAACTCGCCCGCGTAATAACCCGGCGTTTGATAGCCAGTCGTTTGATAACCAATAGCATTTGATAACAACGACATTTCAGGGGATACACCATGTCCAATACCACTCGTCAGGCTGACGATGCGGCTCGTCCCGCAGGCGCGCTTGATGCCTTTTTCAAGATTACACAGCGCGGCAGCAGCGTTCGTCAGGAAGTGCTGGCGGGTCTGACCACGTTTCTGGCGATGGTTTACTCGGTCATCGTCGTACCCGGCATGCTGGGCAAAGCAGGCTTTCCGCCTGCGGCTGTGTTTGTCGCCACCTGTCTTGTGGCGGGGTTCGGTTCTCTGCTGATGGGGTTGTGGGCCAACCTGCCGATGGCGATTGGCTGCGCTATCTCGCTGACGGCGTTTACTGCCTTTAGTCTGGTGCTAGGGCAGCATATCAGTGTGCCGGTAGCACTGGGTGCGATCTTCATGATGGGCGTGCTGTTTACAGTGATTTCTGCGACCGGCATCCGTTCCTGGATCCTGCGCAATCTGCCCATGGGCGTGGCGCACGGTGCGGGTATCGGTATCGGGTTGTTCTTGCTGATCATTGCGGCGAACGGCATCGGTCTGGTTATTAAAAACCCGATCGATGGTTTACCGGTGGCATTGGGGCATTTCACCGCGTTCCCGGTGATAATGTCACTGATCGGTCTGGCTGCGACTATCGGTCTTGAAAAACGCCGCGTACCGGGTGGAATCCTGCTGGTGATCGTCGCTATTTCGGTCATCGGTCTGATTTTTGATCCGAATGTAAAATACCAAGGGCTGTTTGCGTTGCCGAGCCTGACGGATGCCAATGGTCAGTCGCTGATTTTCAGCCTCGACATCAAAGGCGCGTTGCAGCCGGTGGTGCTGCCGAGTGTGCTGGCGCTGGTGATGACGGCGGTATTTGACGCTACGGGCACCATCCGCGCGGTGGCCGGTCAGGCTAACCTGCTGGATAAAGACGGACAGATTATCAATGGTGGTCGCGCGTTGACCGCAGACTCCATCAGCAGCATTTTCTCCAGTCTGGTGGGAACCTCTCCGGCGGCGGTTTACATTGAGTCGGCGGCGGGTACTGCCGCAGGCGGTAAAACCGGTTTGACCGCGACGGTAGTTGGCGTGTTGTTCCTGCTGATCCTGTTCCTGTCGCCGTTGTCCTATCTGGTACCGGCTTATGCAACCGCACCAGCGCTGATGTATGTCGGCCTGCTGATGCTGAGCAATGTGTCCAAACTGGATTTCAACGACTTTGTCGATGCGATGTCCGGTCTGGTGTGTGCGGTATTCATCGTACTGACCTGTAACATTGTGACCGGGATTATGCTGGGCTTTGGCTCACTGGTGCTGGGCCGTTTGTTCTCCGGCGAATGGCGCAAGCTGAATGTCGGCACGGTGATTATCGCTGCGGCGTTGGTGGCCTTTTACGCTGGCGGCTGGGCGCTGTAAACCCGTTTTACCGTATCTGGCACTACGCGAAGGGGAACATGGGTTCCCCTTTTTTATCCTGTAATGCCAATGTGATGATTTTTTGTCATCGTTTTCTGTTCATCACACAATATATTGTTATTATTCATAAAGATCACCCATTGGCGAGCACAGTCCGCCCTGATGGTAGCTAACCGGAGTCCTTTCATGTAACGGCAATTAACCAAGGAACACATGGAAATATTTTTCACCATTCTGATCATGACGTTGGTCGTGTCGCTTTCCGGCGTGATGACACGCATCCTGCCTTTCCAGATACCACTGCCATTAATGCAGATTGCGCTTGGCGCCATGTTGGCGTGGCCGCAGTTCGGCTTGCATGTCGACTTTAATCCAGAACTGTTCATGGTGTTGTTTATCCCGCCGTTGCTGTTTGCTGACGGCTGGAAAACCTCGACCCGTGAGTTCCTGCATCATATGCGCGAAATTCTGGGCATGGCGCTGGTGCTGGTGGTGATTACCGTAGTGGGTATCGGTTACCTGTTGCATTGGATGATCCCAGAAATGCCGCTGGTCGCCGCGTTTGCGCTGGCTGCCGTGTTGTCTCCCACCGATGCGGTCGCGTTGTCCGGTATCGTCGGTGAAGACCGGATCCCTAAAAAGCTGATGGGGATCCTGCAAGGGGAGGCGCTCATGAATGACGCCTCTGCGCTGGTGTCGCTCAAGTTTGCCGTGGCGATTGCCATGGGCACCATGGTGTTTACCGTGTCCGGCGCGACGCTGGCGTTCTTGCAGGTAGCGCTAGGGGGGCTGTTGGCCGGGATCGGCATCACCTGGGTGTACAGCAAATCCCTGTCGCTGCTCGGCCATCAAAACGATGATGATGCCGCTACTCAGATCGTATTGTTGCTGCTGCTGCCGTTTGCGGCTTACCTGATTGCTGAACATTTCGGTGTGTCGGGCATTTTGGCTGCGGTCGCGTCGGGTATGACGATCAGCCGAACGCAACTGCTGCGGCAGGCACCGCTCAACATGCGGTTGCGGGCTAACGGCGTTTGGAACATGCTGGAGTTTGTGTTCAACGGCATGGTGTTCCTGATGCTGGGGCTGCAACTGCCGGGCGTGATTGAAGAGTCGATTGTGCAGGCGGAACTGGACCCTACCATTGAAACCTGGCTGCTGTTTGCTGATATCGCGTTGATCTATTGCGCCTTGTTGTTGCTGCGTTTTGCCTGGTTGTGGCTGATGAAACTCTACAGCCGCTATGTGCAGCATAAACGCCCGATGCTGTTTGCCCGTTATACCGCGCGTGAAATCTGGATCAGTACCTTTGCCGGTGTGCGCGGAGCCATTACGCTGGCGGGTGTGCTGTCGATCCCGTTGTTTCTGAGTAGCGGTGAGCCGTTCCCATCCCGCTATCAACTGGTATTTATTGCTACCGGTGTGATCCTGTTTTCACTGTTGTGCGGTGTCGTGGCGCTACCGTTGCTACTGCGGGGGATTACCCTGACGGATCACAGCGTGCAGAAGAAAGAGGAACGTATGGCGCGGGTGACGATGGCGCAGGTCGCGATCGATTGCCTGAAGAAAATGCAGGAGCGTCTGGCGGCTGATAGGGAAGAGAATTTGGATGATCAGGTACTGGCGGAGGTCAGCGCTCGCGTCATCGGTATGCTACACCGGCGTGTGGCGGGCACCGATGAACTGGAAAACAATATGGCGGTTGAGAATCTGGAGCGGCGCTTTCGTCTGGCGGCGGTCAGTGCCGAGCGTGCTGAACTGTATCACCTGCGTGCTACGCAGCGTATCAGTAATGAAACGCTGCAAAAGATGCTGCGGGAACTGGATTTACTGGAAGCCATACTCAGTGAGAAGGTGTAAAAAAACCGGGGAGCAGGCCCCCCGGTTTGTTGTACGCTCGTTCTTGTCTCGCGTTAGTGAGATGAGCCTTTGGAGATACCAAGGCCGGTTTGTGAACGGATAAACTGCGCCTTGAATTTGCCGCGTTCTTCGACCGCATTAGCGGAGTTATCGGTAATGGAGAAAAACCAGATACCGATGAACGCCACCAGCATTGAGAACAGTGCCGGGTATTCATAGGGGTAGATTGGCGTCGCGTGACCGAGGATTTTCACCCAGATGGTCGGCCCCAGAATCATCAGAATGACTGCCGTCAACAGCCCAGCCCAACCGCCGATCATCGCTCCACGTGTGGTCAGCTTCGACCAGTACATCGACAGCAGGATAATCGGGAAGTTACAGCTGGCGGCAATCGAGAATGCCAGACCCACCATGAAGGCGATATTCTGGTTTTCGAACAGAATCCCCAGCAGGATGGCGACGATCCCTAACACCAGTACCGTCAGTTTGGATACTCTCAGCTCGTCACGCTCGGTGGCCTGACCTTTCTTGATAACATTCGAGTACAGGTCATGCGATACCGCAGATGCACCCGCCAGCGTCAGCCCAGCCACCACCGCCAGAATAGTGGCAAAGGCCACAGCGGAGATAAAGCCCAGGAAGAAGTTACCGCCGACCGCATTGGCCAGATGTATCGCCGCCATATTATTGCCGCCGATTAACGCGCCTGCTGCATCTTTGAATGCCGGATTGGAGCTCACCAGCAGAATCGCACCAAAGCCGATAATGAAGGTCAGGAAGTAGAAATACCCCATGAAACCGGTAGCAAAGAGTACGCTCTTACGTGCTTCTTTGGCATCGCTGACGGTGAAGAAACGCATCAGGATATGCGGCAGACCAGCCGTACCGAACATCAATCCCAACCCAAGAGACAGGGCAGAGACCGGGTCGGATACCAGGCCACCGGGTCTCATGATGGCGATGCCTTTCGCGTGAACCTTGGTAGCTTCGGTGAACAGGCTGTCAAAGCTGAAATTGACCGTTTTCAGTACCATGATTGCCATGAAGGTCGCGCCACACAGCAACAAGACCGCTTTGATAATTTGCACCCAGGTGGTCGCCAGCATGCCGCCAAACAGCACGTACATCACCATCAGAATGCCAACCAACACCACAGCGACATGGTAATTCAACCCGAACAGCAACTGAATGAGCTTACCGGCCCCCACCATCTGGGCTATCAGGTATAGCGCCACGACCACTAACGAACCACAGGCCGACAGGGTACGGATAGGTTTTTGCTGCAACCGGTAAGACGCCACGTCAGCGAAGGTGTAGCGACCAAGGTTACGCAGCCGCTCCGCTATCAGGAACAGAATGATCGGCCAGCCCACCAGAAAACCGAGCGAGTAGATAAGGCCGTCAAAACCGGAGGTGTATACCAGTGCGGAAATGCCGAGGAACGACGCCGCAGACATGTAGTCGCCCGCAATCGCCAGCCCGTTTTGAAAGCCGGTAATATTACCGCCCGCCGTATAGTAATCACTACGCGAACGGGTGCGCTTGGAGGCCCAGTAGGTGATATAGAGCGTTGCCGCCACAAATAACACAAACAGTACGATAGCCTGAATATTCAGCGGTTGTTTCTGGACGTTGCCGGAAACGGCATCCGCCGCGTGCGCCCATATCGGTAGCCCCAGAAGACCGGTCAGCAGGAAAATGCGGCTTTTCATTTTTGCACCTCATTTAGCAATGCTTTGGTCAGGCGGTCGAATTCACCATTAGCTCGGTAGACGTAAGTACCGGTAAGTACAAAAGAAATGATAATGAGCCCGATACCCAACGGGATGCCGCGGGTCGTCCCCGCTCCGGGAGAAATAGGCGTTCCCAGCCACCCCGGTGCAAAGGCGATCAACAGAATGAAACCGACGTACAACACCAGCATGATCAGCGAAAGAAAGGCGGCAAAACGTTGTCGTTTCTGAACCAGTTCTTTAAATAGCGGGTTATCTTCAATCCGTTGATAAATGAGATCATTCATCATAAATCTCCAGTCAGATAAGTCACGTCGCCTTGACAGACGACTGTTTTTTAGGTGCCACCACACACCAGAACAACATATTGTTACCAACAACATATTGTTACCTGGTGCGGGCGGCGCTGTTTTTATCTATCGGATAACGGTTAAGACGGTGTGTTGCCCATGGCTTGTTTTTCTTCCAGCAATTTCTCTACTACGCCAGGATCGGCGAGGGTAGAAATATCACCCAGATTGCTGGTATCCCCGGCTGCAATTTTGCGCAGAATACGGCGCATGATTTTGCCGGATCGGGTTTTCGGTAGTGCATCGGTCCAGTGCAGAATATCGGGCGTCGCAATCGGGCCGATCTCTTTTCTCACCCAGTTGCGCACCTCGGTGTACAACTCGCTGGTGGGTTCTTCGCCATGATTGAGCGTGATGTAGGCATAAATAGCCTGTCCCTTGAGACTGTGCGGTATGCCAACCACCGCGGCTTCGGCGATTTTCGGGTGTGACACCAGTGCAGACTCGATTTCTGCTGTCCCCAGACGGTGTCCAGATACGTTTAGTACGTCATCTACGCGGCCGGTTATCCAGTAATAACCGTCTTCATCACGGCGCGCGCCGTCACCGCTGAAATACATGCCTTTGAACGTAGAAAAGTAGGTCTGTTCAAAACGGTCATGGTCACCAAACAGCGTGCGAGCCTGACCTGGCCAGGAGTCGGTAATCACCAGATTGCCTTCGCAGGCACCGTCTTGCGGATTACCGGTGTTATCCACCAGGGCTGGTTGCACCCCGAAAAACGGCAACGTTGCGGAACCGGGTTTGGCTTCAATCGCGCCGGGCAGCGGGGTGATCATGAATCCCCCGGTCTCTGTCTGCCACCAGGTATCAACGATGGGGCAGCGGCTGTTACCAATTTTCTTGAAGTACCATTCCCAGGCTTCCGGGTTGATGGGTTCCCCCACTGAGCCCATGATTTTGAGCGACTGGCGTGAGGTGCCCTCGATAGCCTTGTCGCCGTCCGCCATCAATGCGCGAATAGCGGTGGGAGCGGTATACAGAATATTGACCTGATGTTTATCTACGACCTGGCCCATCCGGCTGGCGGTTGGCCAGTTAGGTACGCCTTCGAACATCAACGTGATGGCACCGCAGGCCAGCGGTCCGTACAACAAATAGCTGTGACCCGTGACCCAACCAACGTCCGCGGTACACCAATAGACATCGCCGGGATGGTAATCAAAGACATACTTAAAGGTTGTGGCAGCGTATACCAGATACCCCCCGGTAGTGTGCAGAACCCCTTTGGGTTTGCCGGTTGAACCGGAGGTATACAGGATAAACAAGGGGTCTTCGGCATTCATTTCTTCCGGTGGGCAGTCATCGCTCGCCTGAGCAACCAGCTCGTGCCACCATAGATCGCGGCCATCCTGCCAGTTACCGGGTTTGCCAGTGCGCTGGAAAACGATGACATTGCTCACAGTGGTCACGGCAGGATTACGCAGTGCTTCATCGATGTTCTTTTTCAGTGGAATCGAACGCCCGGCGCGGATCCCCTCATCGGCAGTGATCACCAGTTTGGCGCTGGAATCGACGATGCGCCCGGCGATCGATTCAGGGGAGAACCCTCCGAAGATAACCGAGTGCACAGCACCGATACGGGCACAAGCCAGCATCGCGACAGCCGCTTCCGGCACCATTGGCATATAAATGGCGACTACATCACCTTTGCGGATCCCTTTTGCTTTTAATACGTTAGCAAAACGGCATACCGCCTGATACAACTCGCGGTAGGTGACTTTCTTGCTTTCTTTTGCATCGTCACCTTCCCAGATGATCGCGGTTTGATCGCCTTGCGTGGCAAGATGGCGATCGAGACAGTTCGCTGCGACATTGAGCGTACCGTCTTCGAACCAGCGAATGCGAACATGGCCTGGGTCAAAAGAGGTGTTTTTGACCTGCTGATAAGGTTTGATCCAATCGACGATCTTGCCTTGTTCCCGCCAGAAAGAATCAGGATCTTGCACCGATTCCTGATACATCTTTTTATATTGTTCGGCGGTGATTAAGGCGTTCTCCGCAATCGCGGTAGGTATAGGGTGTTTATTATATTGGCTCATAGCGCTTCTCCTTAAACATTGTTAATATTATGTCAATCAATGGTTAATAATAGTGAGCCGTTAACATTTGTTTCTTTTTTGCGCGATGGATCACGCATTGCAGGAAAGGTTTCCAGATGTTTGCTTTTAAGAGTAGTCCCAGATCGAGAAGCGTGGGGAGCTGTTGTAGAAGTACGCTGTTTTATGCGATTCCGTTCACGTTTTTGCCGATTGTAGCGGCCCGTTTGGCTGGTAAAGGGAACGGTGAATGAAAATGACTATTCAATTGGCATTAACTATCATTAGCAAGAATTTGATCGGACGATATGATCAAACAGGCAAAAGATCGGCCTTATTTGAGCGATCGACCTCCAGCGAAAGCGGATATAGTGCTTACGATACCTAAAGAGGGCTCATTTAATGCCGCTGATGGGTTACGAAATTGTTTTTTTTGTAAGCAATTAGTAGCAATAGGTAGGCTGATTATTATGATAGGTAATTTCGACTTTCAGTCAGCCAGATGAAATGGGATATAATTTACCAAATTATAATATTTATATTGTTTGGACTGCGTAATCACGCAGGAAATTAAGTTATCACTCATAATGTCTTGTTCAGGTTGGTTGAATTCTAATTATATCAACGGTTTGATCATTGTGGTTGCCAGAGACATTTGCTGGCTGACTTTAAAAACTATCCCCGTACTCCCCTGCGCCGACATTCTCTGGTTGCTTCAGGAGGGATAGATTTCACATAGCAAGAAGCAGAGGACATATGAGTCTGATATTTGGGCAGAATGAAATCATGAACATGTTAAGTGCCCCTGTTCACAATGATAGACGAGCAATTGCGGTCATTGATGATAAATGCAAGATACTGTGTGCAAATTCCGCATTTAATGCGCATTTTGGTTTGCGTACCGGTACTGCAGCCCCTGCCTCTATTGATGAGGTCCTGCCGATTAACGTTCGGTTCGCTTACCAGGACTTCATGACTAACAATGAGTTACTGAGCACACATGTCGCCTGGGATTTGTTGTCTGATGGTTTCGCTAAAAAGCCGCTCAGTACGCTTTCGTTTTCCAAGTTGAATGTAGAAGACAGGGTTCTGTCGCTGTTAATCCTCAATCAAGATGACGGGGATATGACCACGACGATGGCGTCATAACGAGCCAGCGATTAGGGAAATGAATTTTGCACACTATCAATGTAATTTGTTGATATGATTTTTTATGCTTTTATACTGGCTGTTACTATTATATCGAGCGCGTTTTAATTCCCCACTTTCTGTCCCGCCTTTATATCGATACGTTTCGATAATCAATTTAGCAAGCAGACTAATAGAACATTCATATTTAAATACACTTTTTACATCAAATGTATCCTTTCTATTAATATGGACACATGAATTTTACTGGCAGGTTATTGCCAGAACAAAAAGAAATTGTTTGCGATGCTCCATCAATGCAATGGCTTGCTATCCGCAAGTGTGACATCTCACCGTTTTACTGCCTGATGATGACTCACACGTGTCAGACATCATTTTTCATTGTTACTGACGCTTCTCCCGAGATGATGCTGCCTATCTATACTGCAGGTGACCAAACTATACGGCAGGTGACCAAAAATGATGCTAATCCTACTGGTGTTTCGTGGTCAAAACGCTAAGAATGGTTACTGAAATATTATTTCAGGTCAGGGTATTGCCGCTTCTGGCGTAAGGTTTCCTCCTTGCTGACCGGTGTGGCGCTCCCTTCTGACGTCGCGGTAAGAAACAGGATGTCGTATGCAGTTGTTGAATTTGAAACAAGCCAGATTGTTGAGCTTCGCGTTTATCCTTGGGGGGTTGCTGCTCTTGATTGAGCTGCGACTGCTTGCCTGCTTTATCGCCGGTTTTCTGGTGTATGAAATCATTAATCTGCTGACACCGTATTTCCAGAAGGTGATCAGCGGTAAGCGTGCCCGTCTGGCTGTCGTGGCAGTGATCAGTACCTTAGTCGTCTGCCTGCTGAGCGTAATTTTCGGCTCGCTGGTTGGGCTGTTGATGCAGGAAATGAAAGATACCAGTGTGTTCAACGCTCGCATTGCTTTTATTCTCGAAGATGTACAAAAGCAGATCATGACCTATCTGCCGGGTTACCTACCGGTCAGTGTGGAAGAGTTGCAGCATGAGTTCGTGATGTGGCTACAAAAGCACGTGGAGATGCTGCAAAACATGGGGAAAGATTTCCTGCATGGCTTTGTCACCATGTTGATCGGCATGATCCTGGGGGCGATCATCTCTTTGTATAGCATTGAGCCGACGGTGGAGAAGCCTTTGCTGAAAACTGAGTTGATGCATCGGGTTGCGCTGTTGTCGTCCTCGTTTCGCAATATTGTGTTTGCGCAGGTGAAGATTTCGCTGGTGAACACGGTACTGTCTGCGTTGTTCATTTTGGGTCTGTTGCCCGGTTTCGGCATTCATCTGCCGTTTTCCAAGACACTGGTAGCGCTTACCTTCATTTTTGGTTTGCTGCCGGTTATCGGTAATCTGATTTCCAATTCCGTGGTGTTCATCGCGGCGTTATCGATCTCTTTGCCGATAGCACTGCTGGCACTGGTCTACCTGATGCTGATCCACAAACTGGAGTATTTCCTCAATGCGCAGATTGTCGGCACTCGCATCAAGGCGCATGCCTGGGAGATTTTGCTGGCGATGCTGGTGTTTGAGGCGGCATTCGGTATTTCCGGCGTGATTGCCGCCCCCATTTATTATGCCTACCTGAAAAGTGAATTGCGGGAAGCGGCGTTGATCTGATGTACTGTCTCGGGCATGGCAGCGTGGTATTCACCGATGCTGTCATGTGGAATCAGCCGACCAACTGACCAGCCGTATAAAAACGACAATGCCGCCCGAGGGCGGCATTGTGTTGACTGGCAATAGATTAGAATAACTTAGCGAGAAGAGGTTGCAATGACGGGCTCAGGCTCAGTCGGTTGCAGGCCGAGCGGGTTGTTACCCCAGCATTGCTCGTATTTCCAGCCGGTAAGCTCTTCAGCAACGGCGCGGGCTTCTGCCGGAACATCAGCAATGGCGCCACCTGCTTTGATACGTGCAATTTCCTGCAGCAGAATCATATGGTTCTTACGGTCCAGACGCATTTGAGCACTGAAGTAGATGGCTACTACCGCCAGTGCGATAACACCGAGTGAGAATACACCGATAATTGCCAGTACTGCACTTTCCGGTTGGGCGGCTTTGCCGGAGACAAATCCGAACTGACTCAGAATCCAGCCCATGGCGAAGACGATGACAGAGCGCACCATCTTGCCCGCGAATGTCATGGCACCGGCATAAATCCCTTCACGACGACGCCCTGTCAGCACTTCGTCTACATCCGCCAGGAAGGTGTAGACCGTCCACGGAATGTAGTAGATACCGCCAGTACTCAAACCGAAGACAGCGGTAATACCAAACAGAACGATCATGGTGGCTGTCTGAGACCAGCCAGTGAAATAGAGCGCGGCATACGCGATCACACTGACGATCACCACCATCAACGCCATACGGTACGGACGGCCAAAGCCCATCTTCACGCAAATACCGATAAAGAGGAAGGTGGAGATAAACTGCATGATGGAACTGAAGCTGTTGAGCTGGGAGACCACCGCGGTGCTTTGTTTCAGGCCGAACACGATGAAGTACGTGAACGCGGAAGCGAACAGCCATTCAGCACCAAAGCCGAACAGGTACATTCCAAGGTGTTTGCGGAAAATACGCAGGCGGAATGTGGAAGCCATATCGATGCTGAGTTTTTTCAGCGACTGCCACAGATTCTGAGTATGTTCGCGGGCCACTTCGTTTGGAGAACGTTCCCAGGATGTGAAGTAAAGGGCGATCATCGCCGCACACATGATGAAACCGTAGGCCAGACCGGTGTAGAAGAACGGTGTGGCGGAGTCTTTACCGTAGATCCCGATGAACTGGCCTGGGATGAACGCGGCCAGGAAATTGGCGACTTTACCGAAGATAGCCTTGGAGCCGGTCAGTTTAGAACGGGCTTTGAAGTCAGTGGTCATCTCGGTGGCGAGGGTTTCGTACGGCACCATGATGGAGGTGTAGATCAGCTCGAACAACACATAGGTCGACAGGTAATACCAGAAACCTAATCCTTCCCTCCACAGCATCGGGTAGACCAACACCAGCGGGATACCGAGCAGAATGAAGAAACGACGGCGACCGAACAGGCGTCCAATACGGGTATTGTAGAAGTTGTCGCTGATGTAACCCATGACCGGGTTACTGATGGCGTCGATGACGCTGGCCACGGAGAAAATGGCAGCGGCCTCAACCAGAGACAATCCACAAAAGGTGGTATAGAAGTACATTAACCAGGCACCACTAATGGCTAAGGCGCCACTGCCTAGTAGGTTCGCGCTGCCGTAGCAGAGCGTGTGTTTCAATGTGATGGGTTTACTCATAGTCAATTCGCCTAACAATATTAAAACATTATTTCATTTGAAATGAACTTATGTTCTTATCATTTGCCTGATTGCGACAAAAGTAAACTAGCCATCCCGCTCCTGACGGCTTTTAATAGGAATCTGTCATGGAGATCATGAAATAAGTTTTTTAATTTGATCATGGCTGCTGCCGGATAAAACGTAATGTCTTACCGGGAATGATTGTTTTTTTATCGTTATGCGATAAAAAGAGGTGTTGCTGCGTGTGGTGACATCAGCAGAAGTGATGAAACTATCGACACTATTTCGCCGTCTGGGCCAATAAAAAGCAAGTATAATTGTAAAAAATAGCGATTAATTGTGACCGCTATGTGATCTCACTTAGGCCTTGCATCCATGCGCCGCGCAAAGTGTGATTTATCTCACTGTGCCAGACAGTGTATTTTATCGGGTTATGGGTGAATCGTTGGTAAGGCGGGTTATGCCAATCGTTATCAGGCTGGATGTACTGCTGGCACAGAAAAAGATGAAGTCCCGCGAGCTGGCGAGGCTTATTGGTATTACGGAGCAAAACCTGTCATTGCTGAAATCCGGTAAGGTGAAGAGCATCCGGTTCGAGACGTTGCAGAAAATATGCGAAGCGCTGTCCTGCCAGCCTGGCGATGTGCTGGAGTCTCTGCCGGAGTGTTTACCTGAAAAATAAAGCCGTGCACTCCCTGCACGGCTCTGGTGACAGACTGACTCGTGACTAGCTGCTGACTAGTGGTTGAATAGCGCGGCGACGGTTGCTTTCGCGCCGTTATCACGTAACGACAGGTAGGCATTGGTCAGCTCGGCTACCCACGGCGCGTTGTTGGGCAAATCATCGCCAAACAAGGCACTGATGGCGAGCAGGCCGCGAACACGCGCTTCGTTGTCAGCGGTTGTGCTGACAACCTGCTGCAAGGTGGTGACCAGCGGGTCGCGGATATCGATCGTCTGACCCGCGTCGTCAACACCGCCGACATAACGCATCCAACCCGCCACGCCAAGCGTCAGCGCGCGGTGGTCGCTGCCATGCGCCAGATGCCAGCGCAGTGAAGCCAGCATACGTTGTGGCAGCTTCTGGCTACCATCCATCGCAATCTGCCAGGTGCGGTGTTTCAGCGCCGGGTTAGAAAAACGCTCAAGCAGTTGGTCGGCATACGCGGTCAGATCCACACCGGAAACCTGTAAGGTCGGTGCTTGTTCCTGCAACATCAGGTGGCGTACTGCCTGGCGATAGTGCGGATCGTCCATACCATCATTGATGTGCTCGTAACCCGCCAGATAACCGAGGTAAGCCAGGAAAGAGTGGCTACCGTTGAGCATACGCAGTTTCATCTCTTCAAACGGCAGTACGTCATCAACCAACTGTGCTCCCGCCAGTTCCCACTCGGGGCGACCGGCAACAAACTTGTCTTCCACCACCCACTGAATGAACGGCTCGCAGGCGATACCACATGGATCGGCAACCCCAATGGCATCGGCTATCTGGGTCAGGGTTTCCGGTGTAGCGGCCGGTACGATGCGGTCTACCATGGTGTTGGGGAAGGTCACGTGTTGGGCTATCCAGTCCGCCAACGAGGGATCCTGCAAACGGGCGGCATCCATAACAACCTGTCGGGTCACTTTACCGTTTTCCGGTACGTTGTCGCAGGATAGCACCGAGAAGGGCGCGATACCGCGCTCACGACGCAGGCGCAGCGCTTCGGCCAGTAAGCCGGGTACTGACGATGGCTGACGTGGGGTGGCCAGGTCTTGCTGAACCAGCGGGTTATTCTGATCCAGTTCGCCTTTGTTGCCTGCGCGACAGTAACCTTTTTCGGTGATGGTCAGCGAAACGATCGCGACGACAGGATCCGCCAGTTGTTCCAGAATGGCCGCAATCCCTTCGACACGGGCATGTAGCGACTTACAGACGGCGCCCACCACGATGGCCTGATTACCGTTGGCGGCTTTCTCCAGCACGGTAAACCGGTGATCCTGCCGACGCAGGGCAGAAATCAGGGAGTCGTCGCTAAATAGCACCACTTCGCAAATCCCCCAGTCGCCGCCCTGACGGTTGAGCACCCGATCGGTCAGCAGCGCCTGATGGGCACGATGAAAAGCGCCAAAGCCGATGTGTACGATGCGGGGTTTCAACGACTGACGGTCGTAGCGGGGTTGTTGAACGGCGGCGGGAAGCGCCGTATTGGACAGATTTTTTTCGTTGCCGGACAGACTGTTACTGGACATAGCTGGCGTCCTGAAAAGGGAAAAATTAACCGCCCAACCTTAGCGATCTTTCGGCTGGGCGGCAACTGTCATATCACGTGTTCTGAAGACTATTCACAGAGTCATGAGGGGGCTTTTGCCGTCTCTGCCTGCGAGGTTGGGGTCAGTACCGGACGAGGTCGTATAAACCAGGCGGGGACTATCGCCAGAAAAAAGAACAGCGCCACCATGAAAAAGCCGTCCAGATAAGCAAACATTTGTGCCTTGGGCGTTAACATGGATTCCAGATACGTCATGATCCCCGGGTTGATGTGAGTACTGAGTGGATCGCCAAGCGGGTTACCGCCGTGACCAAACAACAGGCTAAGCTGACGAATAGCATCGGTACTGCGGATATTATCCAGCGTGAGTGATTGCGCCAGCATCTGGCCGTGAAAGGTGGCGCGTCGCTCAATAAATACCGACAGCAGGTTGACCCCCATCGCGCCGCCTAACTGGCGGACAAAATTGAGGCTGCCTGCGCCTTGCGCCAGTTGCGCTGGTGGCAGTGCCCGCAACGCACCGGCGTTCATGGCAGGTAGCATGACCCCCAGCCCAATACGCCCAATGACTATCCACCAGGCCATGGTCCAGAATGGCGTATCGGTATCTGCTTCGCTGGATAACCAGCAGGATAGTCCAAACAGGGCTAAGCCTGAAATTACCAGCAGATGAGGCTTGAGCTTGTCGCTGAGCGAGCCCGCCAGTGGGAACACCATACCGAGCGCCAGCCCGGCTGGCATCAGCAACAGACCGGAGCGGGTCGGGGTATACCCTTGAATGCTTTGTACAAACAGCGGGATGATATACGTCGAACCGTAGATACCGGCACCCAATGCGAACGCCACGACACAGCCAGAGGTAAATGCCGGGTTCGCGAACACCCGCAGGCTGAGTAACGGGTACGGTGTGGTGAATTCACGGATAATAAAGGCCAGTGTGGCTATCACGGCGGTGGTGAGCAGGCAGAGAATGAAAAAGGAGTCCCAGCCTTCGCGCTGCCCATTGGATAACCCGGCCAACAGTGAAGTCAGCGCGATGACCAGTAGAATAAATCCCAATGTATCGAAACGACGCGGTGTATTTGTCGTTTGCGTGCTTTTCGCGGGCAAGATAATCCATGCCGCAGCGATCCCGGCCAGACAGAACGGGACGACTACCATAAAGACGGCGCGCCAGTCGAGCTGGTCAACCATCAAGCCGCCAGCGGCTGGCCCCAGTGCCGGTGCCAGCACCACCCCGACACCGTAAATCCCCATCGCTTTGCCACGTTCTGATACCGGAAAAACCTGTGAAATGATGATCATCGCCAACGGTTGGATCAGCCCGCTGGCGCTACCCTGAAGAATACGAGCCAGGATCACTTCGGTACTGCTCTGGCTGAAGGTACCTAGCAGGCTACCTGCGATGAACACCGCCAGTGAACCGACGTAAGTGGCGCGGTAACCAAAGCGCTCCAGCATCCAGGCGGTGATCAGCATGGTCGCGGTCATTGAGGCCAGAAAGGCGGTGGACAGCCACTGTGCCTGATCCTGACCCATACCGAATGCCCCCATGATGTCACGCATTGCGACATTGACGATGGTCGCCGTCGCGGTGGTGGCGATAGTGCCCAGCATGATAGTAACCGTCGCCAGCCAGCGGTAGCGGTGACCAAAACGGGCTGCCTGGGCTTCAATCGGCGACATTGATGCTCACTTCCGCCATCAGGCCCGGTTTCAGGCCGTTATCCTGGGAATCCAGCGCGATACGCACCGGGACGCGTTGGGTAATTTTAGTGAAATTGCCAGAAGGATTAGGGCTTGGCAGCAATGCAAACTGGTTGGTGGCTGCATCGCCAACCCGGATGACATGGCCGCTGAAATGCTTGTCCGGGTAAGCATCGACCTGAATATCGACACGTTGACCGACCCGTACCCGACCAATGGCTGTTTCTTTGATGTTAGCCTCGACCCACAGGTTACGCGGATCGTGTACCAGCATGATCCACTGGCCGGTTTGTGCGTAACTGCCCACATTGACGATGGTACGATCCACGACGCCGTCTACCGGGGAGCGTAACGCCCGGTCGGCGATCTCCTGTTTGATCTGATCGACTTGCGCTTGCAACGCGATGCGCTGCTGGCGCTGCATCTCTATCTGCCTGTCGAGCACCTGCAGTGTGTTGCGCTGTGCTAAGGCGTTGTTCAGATCGGCTTGCTGCGCTGTACGCTGGGCTTCGGCTTCACGTAGCTCGCTCTGGCGTTGCAACAGCAGGGTGTGCGATTCGTCCCAGGTTTTACGGGCGGTCAGGTTACTCTTCAGTAATTGATCGTCGCGCTGAAAATTGTTCTGGGCCAGGGTGAGCTGATAACCGGCGTTACTGACGGCGGAGTCATTGGATGCCAGTTTGGCCCGCGCTTGATCCAACGCCGCCTGCGTCGTGAGGTCGGTGACCTGACGCTGGGTCTGGCTGTAGGTAATTTGCGCCTCCGCTGCGGCCAGATTGCCTTCCTGCTCCGCCAGTCGCAGACGGGCGTCGCGATCGTCGATTTGTGCCAGTAACTGGTCTTTGTGGATGACATCGCCGTCGATGACCGGGCGGGCTGTCACCCAACCGTCTTCACGGCTGGCCAGCGAGATCACTTCCCCCATGACACGGGCATCTGTTTCGCTGATGTGTGTAAAACGCTGGTGAAACCAATAGGCCAGCATCAACAATGCCAGCAACAGCAGAGTGGTGCCGGTCAGCAAAAAAGTACGCTGACGCTGGCTAAGACGGCGAAATCCCGCCAGTTTAGATAAGTGATGGTTCATGAGTGGCTGTTTTCGTTGCGGGAGAGATTAGCAATAACCTGATCGACAATCCGGCTGACCTGTTGAATATCCTGCTCTGATACCCCGGCCAGCGCCTGATTGCGCACCTGCCCGGCGATAGACTCCACCTTTTTCACTTGTTCCTGCCCGAGTGCGGTGAGATGAATTTCGCGAAAACGGCGGTCATGGCCTTCCCGACGTTCAATAAGCCCCTGTTTTTGTAGATTATCCAGTATTCGCACCACCGCGGAGGCATCCAGTCCCAAGGCTTCGGCCAGCGCTTTTTGATGAGTGAACGTTTCTTCGCGGGCAATAAACAGCAAGGGCAGCCAACTGGCCTGGGTTAAGCCGAAGGGCTGTAATTCCCGATCAATGACCCGGCGCCACAGACGGGTAGTCTGCCCCAGTTGGATGGCGAAACGTCGGCGGGCTGAAGATTCTGTCTGTGACATGATAAGTTCCGTTTGAATAGATGACAGTGTCATTAGTTAACAAGTCAATTAATGATAAGTCAATTGATTTTGCGCGGTGTGGACGAAATAACCAGGCAGTTGATTGATAAGGTGTGTTCGGGTGATATCGCTGGATGGCGGGGCGGTTTTTTAATGAATGTGTCAGGTAATGAGCGTGAGCGGGGGGAACCCGAGGACAGCATCAGAGAATAAGGCATGGCCGGATGAAGACGACTAGCGAAGAAGGCGCTGGTTGAAAACAAACAGGGCAGCTTACGCCGCCCTGTGAAAAGCATTTACCCGTAGGTATCAGGATTTGCTGCTGTCAGCCGCAGCAGCCTGATTGGCGTCGGTGACGACAGGCTGAGCCTGAGGCGCTGCAGGTTGTGCGTTATCCGGTGTACTGGTCTGCTGAATAGCCGGTGCCTGCGGAGCGGCAGGCGCAGCGGGTGCGATCGGGGCGATGTTTTCATCGGTACCGTTCACTTTCGTCGGCATACCAGAACGGTTCTGCAGTGCCTGGTCAATTGCGCTTTCGCTGACGCTGGCGTCAGACAGTACTTTGGCGACGACCGGGCTCAGCTGCAGCGGGGCTGGCGTGTCAGAGTTGAACTCAGCTTCGGTACGAGACAGTGGGTTGTGTACTTCAACATACCGTGAACCATCAGGTTCCACAGTGGCTTTCACCGGTTCGTTGATGAACTGAACGCGGGTACCGACCGGAACGTGTTCAAACAGGTATTTGATGTCTTTATCACGCAGACGAACGCAACCGTGGCTGACGCGCAGGCCGATACCAAAGTTAGCGTTAGTACCGTGAATAGCGTACAGCTTACCGATGTACAGCGCATACAGCCCCATCGGGTTATCCGGACCTGCCGGGTAAACCTGAGGCAGGTATTCGCCGCGAGCTGCGTATTCCGCATGCATGGCGGCAGTCGGTGTCCAGGTCGGACGCTCTTTCTTACGTTGTACCGACGTCACCCAGTTGATCGGGGTATCTTTGCCGAGCTGGCCAATACCAATCGGCAAGACCACCACGGTTTTGGAACCTTTCGGGTAATAATACAGGCGCATTTCGGCACTGTTGATCACGATGCCTTCGCGCGGTGCGTCGGGGAGAATCAGTTGCTGCGGCACCGTCATGGTGGTGCCCGGTTTCGGCAGATAGACATCAATGCCGGGGTTGGCTTCCAGCAGGTTGCTCAGACCCATCTGATACTGGGCGGCAAAGTGCTCCAGCGCATCGGTGCTGCCGCTGGGAATCGTAACTTGGATGTTTTCTCCTACCAGCCGACTATTCGGAGCTGGCAATGGATAAACTACGGCGAGTGCTGTCTGGCTGAAGGCAGCCGCCGCCACAACTAACGTCAGGATCGCGCGAATACTCATTTTCATATCTTTGTTGAGTGTTAAAAGCCATTGCGGCAAAGGAATTGTTGTTATCCGGATCATAAAGCCCGGATGCGCATTATATGTGCAGAAGGTCGGCAGGAAAACCAGATGTACAATCCATTACATTATATCCCACTCATATTTCAGGCTACTGACGTGTTGGAGCAGGAAATAGGGCGACGGATGAAGGATACGAACAAAAAAATCGAATAAGTGTCGTCAGGCGTGGTTGGTTAAAAAAACACCGGGAGTGATTTTGTCACTCCCGGTGGTGAACGGCGAGGAAGGTGGTACTGTTTTCGCGCGTTTCTATTCCTGTGCGTTTTTCTCTGCTTTGCCTGCCAGCAAGCTCAGGAAGTCATAGCGGCGGCGCAAGTCAGCTTCGGCTTCTTCATACAACCGTGCTGCTTCTTGCGGTTGCTGTGTATTGAGCCGACGGAAACGTTGCTCGTTGAGCAGGGTTTCGTTCAGGCTGGCTGATGGTGGACGGGAATCTGTCACCAGTGCCGGTTTCCCTTCTGCTGTACGGCGTGGATCGAAGCGGTACAACGGCCAGAAGCCGGTGGCGGTCAACTGACGCATTTGGTCGTGGCTAAATGCCAGGTCGTAGCCGTGCTCTTCGCAAGGGCTGTAGGCAATGATCAGGGAGGGGCCCGGCCAGGCTTCCGCTTCCTGAATCGCTTTCACTGTTTGGTTCAACTGAGCCCCCAGTGAAATTTGCGCCACATAGACATGGCCGTACATCATGACAGTGACGCCGAGGTCTTTGCGTGCTTTGCGTTTGCCGTGCTCACCAAACTTGGTGACGGCACCGAGCGGGGTGGCTTTAGATTGCTGACCGCCGGTGTTGGAATAGCACTGGGTGTCCAGTACCAGCACGTTGACGTTTTCCGACAGACTCATCACGTGGTCAAGACCGCCGTAGCCGATATCGTAAGCCCAACCGTCACCACCAATCAGCCAGATGGATTTATCCACCAAATGATCGGCATCAGCGGCCAACTGACGGGCATCGGCGCTGTCGATGGCGCTGAGCGACTGACGCAAGCGGGCAATCTGCTCGCGTCGTACATCGGCAGCAACCGATTCTTCCAGCAGGTCGGCCACCAGCTCAGCAGGCAGTTGAGGCTTAAGTTCAGCCAGCAGACGCAGCGCGCGCTGACGGTGCTGGTCGACGCTCAGACGGAAGCCCAGGCCGAATTCGGCGTTGTCTTCAAACAGCGAGTTGGCCCAGGCTGGTCCACGGCCGTTAGCGTCGGTGGTCCAGGGGGTTGTTGGCAGGTTGCCGCCGTAAATCGAGGAGCACCCGGTCGCGTTGGCAACCAGCAGTCGATCGCCATACAACTGGGTCAGCAACTTGATGTACGGGGTTTCGCCGCAACCGGAGCAGGCCCCGGAATACTCGAACAGCGGTGTGATCAACTGCGAGGTACGAATATCGATGCGTTCCAGTTTGCTGCGGTCAATTTCCGGCAGCTTGAGGAAGAAATCGTAATGGGTTTTCTCGGTCGCCACATGTTCCAGACGCGGTTCCATGTTGATGGCTTTGATTTCTGGATTTTGGCGATCTTTCGCTGGACAGACTTCCACGCACAGATTACAGCCGGTGCAGTCTTCCGGCGCGACCTGTAACACATACTTCTGACCACGCATGTCACGCGCTTTCACGTCCAGCGACTGCAACGACGCCGGTGCATCAGCCATCGCCTCGGCGGGCACTACTTTGGCGCGAATGGCGGAGTGCGGGCAGGCGGCCACGCAGTGGTTACATTGGGTACACAGCTCTGGCTTCCACAGCGGGATAGCTTCGGCGATGTTGCGTTTTTCCCACTGTGTTGTGCCGACAGGCCAGGTCCCATCCGGTGGCAGGGCGGAAACCGGCAGGCTGTCGCCCAGACCGGCCAACATGGCGGCGGTAACGGTTTTGACGAAATCAGGTGCCGCGTCGGAGACGACCGGTGGGCGGCATGCGCTTTGGGGATTGACCGGCTCAAGTGCGACGGCCTCCAGTGCATCGAGTGTCGCGTCCAGTGCCCGCCAGTTGCGCTCTACCAGTTCCTGGCCTTTGTTGCCATAGCTACTGGCGATAGCCGCGCGCAGCTTATCTTGCGCATCGCCGCCCGGCAGGATTTGTGTCAGATGGAAGAACGCCATTTGCATCACGGTGTTGATGCGTGCGCCCAACTGGCATTCACGCGCGATTTTCGCCGCATTGATGCAGTACACCCGCGCCTGACGCTGATTCAGACCGGCCTGCACTTCCTGTGGCAGTCGATGCCACAGATCGTCAGCGCTGTATGGCGAATTGATAAGGAAGATACCGCCTGTCTTGAGGCGATCCACCATGCTGTATTTGTCGATGAACTGCCACTGATGACAAGCCACGAAATCAGCCTGCTCAATCAGATAAGCAGAGTGAATCGGGTGCGGGCCGACACGCATGTGCGATACCGTCAGGCTACCGGCTTTTTTGGAGTCGTAAACGAAATAGCCTTGAACGAACAGCGGGGTCGAGTTGCCGACGATTTTGATCGAGTTCTTGGCAGCCGAAACGGTGCCATCGCTGCCAAGCCCGTAGAACAGCGCTTCCAGAGACATCTGGGTAGGCATCGGTTGGTCGGACAGCGGCAACGACAGGTGGGTGATATCGTCATAAATACCCACGGTAAAACGCGGTCTGGGGTTGGTAAGCGCCAACTCTTTATACGTCGCTTCAACGCATTGTGGGGTGAACTCTTTTGACGATAACCCATAACGCCCGCCAATCACCTTCGGCATAAGTGGGCGCTCACCTCGTGAAAATGCCTCGGCCAGTGCGGTCATCACATCCAGATACAGCGGTTCAGCCAGCGCACCGGGTTCTTTGGTGCGGTCCAATACCGCGATGGATTGCGCGCTGTGCGGGATGACCGCCAGCAGGTGTTGCGCAGAGAACGGCCGGTACAGCCGCACTTTCACTACCCCCACTTTTTCGCCGCGTGTCAGCAAGGTGTCGATCACTTCTTCGCAGGTACCGACGCCAGAGCCCATCATCACGATAACGCGGGTGGCATCCGGATGGCCGTAGTATTCGAACGGCTGGTACTGACGACCGGTTTCGCGGGCGAAGTCGTTCATGGCCTGTTCCACGTGGCCGAATGCCGCGTTGTACCACGGGTTGGTGGCTTCACGGGCCTGGAAAAAGGTATCGGGGTTCGAGGCGGTGCCACGAATCACCGGACGCTCAGGAGTAAGTGCACGCTCACGGTGTGCGTCAATCGCCGCCTGCGGTAGCAGACTATGTAACTGGGCATCGCTGAGCGGTTCTATTTTGTTGATTTCGTGCGAAGTGCGAAAACCGTCGAAGAAATGAATGAACGGCAGACGGCTATTGAGGCTGGCCATCTGAGAAATCAGCGCGAAGTCCTGTGCTTCCTGCACATTACTGGCGCATAGCATGGCGCAACCGGTCTGGCGTACCGCCATCACATCTGAATGGTCGCAGAAAATCGACAACGCATGGGTAGCCACGGTACGAGCAGCGACATGCAGTACAAACGGCGTTAACTGACCGGCCAGCTTGTACAGCGTTGGGATCATTAACAGCAACCCTTGTGACGATGTAAATGTCGTGGATAACGCACCGGTTTGTAATGCGCCATGTACCGTCGCGATAGCTCCCGCTTCGGATTGCATCTCGATGACGCGCGGCGTATCTCCCCATATATTTTTACGTTCATCGCTCGACCAGGCTGCGGCTTGTTCGGCCATGGTAGAACTGGGGGTAATAGGGTAGATAGCGATAACTTCATTGGTGCGCCAGGCGACTGAGGCGACTGCGTTATTACCGTCGGTGGTAATCATGATTAAACCTCCTTGCTGAAGGATGGCCCGACAAGACAAAGACGGCCATTATCAACATTCAGCGGGTTTTGTTGACCGATTATAGCGCACTGGGTTGTTGCAAGATGTGTATGGCGTGCAGGCGCAGTAGCATAGGGTGGGAAATAATACCAGCTAAAAACGGGCTTGTGCAGTTTTGTGAACGATGGTCATACCATCAATTTTACCGGTGTCGCATTCTTATCAGGAATATAAGCGCAGCGATAAAAAATAATATTAATGTATCGTTAATAGAATTAGGGTGTAGTGGTGGGTAACAGGCGCTGACCAGGGCGCGTGTTACCGGGTCAGTGTAAAAATTCGGCGTTTGCCTGCAAAGCAGGAAATGCCAGTGGAAGGATAGGCATCTGCGCCTATGCTGAAATAAAGCACCGGGCCTGCTGATGCGGGGGATAACGGCAGACAGGCAGGAAAATCCCAGACGCGACCATTAAGGAAATCTGTTTATACCTCAGGGATAGCCTTCGCGCGCTTCGGGTTGATTATCGACTTTGACGAAGGAATAGCACTATGTTTAACGATCTGAGAGACAAAATGATTTCGGTATTAACCCGAATTCGTGAAAGGGGTTATGGGCCGGAAGATGCCATCAATCATATTGTTCAATCGCTGGGTAGTCGCTATAGCGATGTATCCAAGGTCAATGTGCTGACCTCGAAACTGATAGCCGATGTGATTTATTCGACCTATCAGGATGAAACGTCACCACTGGAGATTGCCGCTATCATCCGTATGCTTGGCTATGCTAACCGGGATGTTGTAGGTGGAATTCATGAACAGTTTCCGCAACTGACGCCAGAAGAGGTCGGTCGGCTATTACTGAGTGAAAAGGTTTACCCCAAAACTGACCGCGCCTCTTTTATCGCTGCCATGACTTACGGCGGGTATTCCCGCGAAGAGAGTGAACAGGCGGCTAAAAGCCTGTATTCCTGAGCCTTGCTGACAAGCGACATCAGCGGCAGGTGATGCTGTGTAGCAAACGGTTATGCTGTATAGCAAACGGTATAGTAAGCCGACGAGATTCGCGTCGGCTGGAACTCTGCTCCGCCATGATGCCACCTAACAGCGCGCCCGTAGACACGATGACGGGAGGCGACTGATGAGGAGAATCTGATGCGGCAACCTACCCTGACCACCGAACATCTTCTGTTGCGACCATTACAGGCGTCAGACGTCACTGATGTCTGCGCTTTGCTTAACAGCACCCCTGATATTTCTGCCATGACCATGTTGATTCCCTATCCTTGTCCACGTGAAACGGTCGCCAACTGGATTACCGATTTGCACAGCAATTGGGAGCAGCGTAAAGGTGTGGCCTACGCCATTTGTTTATCGCAAAACCAGCAGTTGATCGGCTCCATTTCGCTGGTGTCGCTGGATACTGCCCAGCCAGAGATCGGTTACTGGCTGAGTGCTGATTTCCGACGACGAGGATTGAGCACCGAAGCCAGTCGGGCATTATGTCAGTTCGCGTTTAGTCAGTTGGGTATTGCGAAAATCTACGGCTGCCATTTGCCACAGAACGTGGCGTCAGGCCGGGTGTTACTCAAATGTGGTTTCCACTCGCTGGGGATACGTCAGGTGTTGCTGTCATCACGACGCCAGCAGGAAACCGTGGCGGTTTATATGATGCCATCGCCCATGATGGCGACGGCGTGAGTGCTTCTGTCTGGCGATATCCTTATTCTTTCTCAGGAGTGATGGCGCGTTATCTTTATCCTCTCTTTTGGAATTGGCGTAAACTGGCGCGACTTAGCAAGGTATCCAGGGTAAGGACTATGAAACTACACGCCATGGCGCTGGTGGGGGTGGTATTACTGGCAGGGTGTGATCGAAAACCGACGCCTGAGCCGGTGAACCCGGTGTTGGCTGGGCTTTCCAATATTTTTGGTTTTGATGCGCTACGGGGGAAGGTGAAGCACTTTACCCAAACCCAGACCGACGAAGCAGGCAAAGTGACCGCCTATGTGGATGGGACCTTTGATGCCGAAGGGTGCCTTGTGACGTTACGCACCTATCAACCGGCGATGAATTTTGACCTGGATTTGGTGCGAGCGGGGCAGACGCTGTTAGAAAAGAGCGATCGACAAGCGTTGTTTCAACTGACGGAACACTGCCAGTTGGCAAAAACCTCAGATGGTCGCCTGAGCTACCGTTCTGACGATAAACAGGCTATCAGCGAGGTGGTGTATCGCGACCGACCGACGCCGCTGGCGCGTTACCGCTACGATGATGAGGGATTCCCGGTCAGCATGACGTTTGTTTCACCGGAAAATGGTAAGGTGACCCGCGTGGAGATGCAAAGCGATGCGCCGATGCAAAAACGGCTGGATGCCACGGTTATCGTGACAGAAGACAACCAGCAGGTGAGCGTGACCCGTACCACATGCCAGTATGACTCGCATTTTAACCCGCGCGTATGTCAGGTGCTGGTATCAAATGGCAAAGGCGTGGCGCAAACGGTCACCACACTGACGCATACGACCAAAATTGAGTATTACGAATAATCAGTCCCGTCAGATAATGGGTTCGCGATGAGTAGCTGACGTTTGATGAATGCTTCACCGACAGCGAACCTGCGCGGTGTTCGTCTCTCTCATCTTGCCTGTCACGGATTGATGACAGGCGCTGCATTGCTTTTTGTCCATGCCGACTGAGGGTGTCAGAAGCCCCTGTCGGCATGGGATAGATAGTGGTTATTGGATAGACAGTAGTTATTCCTGCACCAGCCATTCGTCGGCTTCATTGAACATGTCTTCGATGATCCGGTTTATGGTGGATTTGTCCTGTTTGCTGGCATTGGAATTGATGGCATTGGCCTGCATCGGTTTTATCTTGATTTCCGCATCAGGAAATACCTTGTGGATCCGTTTGGTGAGTTCGTTTTTTATCTGCTCTGCCGCGTTGGGTAACCCGCTCACGTTTCTCTTATCGTACACCAGCTCTACATACATCAGCCGCATCTCCATGAAAAATACTGGCTAAATATACAGTTTTTATTGCAGGATCCGCAATCGTTTTTTCGGATCACGTACCCAGCCTTTTTTCCATATACACGCTAAGTGGATCGTCGCCGTAGGGCAAAAATGGGCCGCGCAGGTGATAACCATGACGTTGGTAGAGCCGGATAGCCTGTGGTTGATGGATGCCGGTTTCGAGGCGGATGACCTGACACCCAGCCAGAATCGCCTGTTTTTCCAACTGACGCAGTAACTGATCCGCCGCACCGCTGCCACGATAGGTTGGCTCGACATAAATGCGTTTCATCTCACCTTCTCCCGGTTGGCGCAGTACGATAGCGCCGCAACCTACCGCGTGCCCGTCACGGTGGCGGATCACCAGAAAAATCAGTTCGTCAGCGGCCAGTGTGCGCAAATCGGTAAAGTGGCAGCACTCTGGCGGATACAGCGTCGATTGATAAGCATCCAGTTTTTCCAACAGCGTCAGAATGTCCGGCTGATCAACGGCCTCTGGCCGGATGGTAAACAACGGCGTGCAATGTGTGGGCATCACGGGCTCCCGGGTAACCAGTCATCGACGTACTATTTCATATAATACCATGATAAAAAAGGGGAATAAGCAACATGGCCGCCAGGGGGGATTCGTGATATCACTGTCTTTGCCATCAACGGAAAAGGAGTGGCGCATGACCACATTACGGATAGCGCGACCAGTAGCGGACCTGCAACGAAGTGAGCGAATGTACTGTGACGGCATGGGGTTGCAGAAACTTGGCTCGTTTGCGCAACACGATGGCTTTAGTGGTGTTATGCTGGGACAACAGGGACTGGCCTGGCACCTTGAGTTTACCCTTTGTCATACTCATCCGGTCATGCCAGCACCGACGGAAGACGATTTACTGGTGCTGTACATACCTGACCATGAACGCTGGCGAGAGTCCTGCGATCGTATGGTGCAGGCCGGCTTCAGCGTGGTGGCGTCATTTAATCCTTATTGGGAGCGGCAGGGGAAGACTTTCCGTGATCCCGACGGTTACCGGGTGGTGCTGCAGCAAGGGCGCTGGCCAAATACCGATTAATAACGAAGAGAAGAGTAACCATGTATATCATCAGTCTGACATACCATGCGCCGCTGGATGATGTGGAAACCTTGTTGGAACGGCATGTAACCTGGTTGAAGCGAGGATATGAACAAGGCCTGTTTGTGGCTTCCGGACGTAAAAACCCGCGTACTGGCGGTGTTATTCTGGCCAAAAGTGTCGCACGAGAAGAACTGGAGGCGTTTCTTGAACAGGATCCGTTCCAGGCGGTAGCAAATTACGATGTTATCGACTTCCAGCCATCCATGACGGCTGAGGCTTTCGCCCCACTGAGTCGTATCTGAGTTAACAGGCTCCGGCAGGCGTCGTGCGCGTACCGGAGCAGCACCCTCAGGCGTGTACTGAGCTTTGCAGGTTACTGTCTTGCGCGTGGCGCTCCAGCGCCAGTTCGATCAGTTGCGTGATCAGGCTGGTGTAGTCAAGACCACTGGCTTCCCACAATTTGGGATACATACTGATGTTAGTGAAGCCGGGCAAGGTGTTGACCTCGTTGACGACAACCTGCTGGTCCGGTGTCAGGAAGACGTCTACCCGCGCCATACCCTGACACTCTAATGCCTGGAACGCTCGCAAGGCGATGTCGCGAATATGCTGGTGTACGTCGTCGTCCATTTCCGCCGGGATAGCCACAGCGGCACCGTCTTCGTTGATGTACTTGGTGTCGTAGGAATAGAATTCGTCATGCAACACGATTTCGCCGCAGACACTGGCTTTCGGGTAGTCATTACCCAGCACCGCACACTCAATTTCCCGCCCGACAATCGCCGATTCCACCAACACTTTATGGTCATAACGGAACGCCAGCTCGACAGCGTGTTCGAATTCCGCCTGATTGCGCACCTTGCTGACGCCGACGGACGACCCCTGATTGGCGGGTTTGACGAACAGCGGCAAACCGAGCTCGGCGGTCACACTGTCGTAAGGATGGCGGGCGCGGTTGGCACGGGTCAGGGTGACGAACGGAGCAACCTGCAATCCAGCGTCGCGCAACAGACGTTTGGTGACGTCTTTATCCATGCTGACGGCGGAACCCAGCACGCTGCTGCCGACAAACGGGATATTCGCCATACGCAGCAAACCCTGCAAGGAGCCGTCTTCGCCCAGCGTACCGTGAACGATGGGGAAAATAACGTCAATCTGCGACAACGCGCTGGCGCTGGCTGTATCGATCAACTGATGGTGGGTTTGTCCTGGGATCAGCGCCACATTCTGACTGGAACGGTTCAGGGCGATCAACGCTGGATTATCGGCGTTGAGCAGGTAGTTGGAGGCGTCGTTGACGTGCCATTCCCCTTGCTTGTCGATGCCCAGCAACACCACATCGAACCGCGTTTTATCAATGGCATCCACAATATTTTTTTGCGGACTGCAGTGACACTTCGTGCTCAGAGGATTTACCACCAAAAACCACGCCAACCCGAATTTTACTCATATCACTCTTTCCGTTATGGGATCGTTTTCTGTTATTAGGATCATTGAACTGTCTGGCACCTAATGGGACAGGCTCTAAGTCAAACGTCTTGATCTGTGGGTGCAAGAGTATCACTTCATACCGCGAGGCGGGACTTTTTTCAGGTCACTGGGCGCTGTCTTTTTCAGTGGTGATGCAGAATTAACCCATATGAAAGAAAGGGCGTAAAAAGAGAGGGGGGCGAACCTGATTTCACATCGTTTGCTACAGTCGCGGCGTGAGGTATGAGAGCGTCAACCAGGGATGATGAACCTGACTGCCGGGAGGGCGACCCGGCTGAAATTTCTCTCGTCGGTGCCGATCAGGCACTTTTTTGCCCTTCTTCACGTTGACGCAGGCTGTTGCCCTGGCGGTAAGCCAGCGACACCATCAGCGATTGCACCAGACACAGCGTGGCGGACTGGGAGCGAAAGGCATCGACCTGCGCTTCTTTTACCACGAAGCACAGGTCGCTGAGGGTAGCCAGCGGGCTTAGCTGACTGTCGGTGATCACTATCTGGCGTGCACCGGCGTTGGCGGCCATTTCACTGACCATCACGGTTTCCTGCGCGTAAGGCGAGAAGCTGATGGAGACCACGATGTCTTTGTCGCTCAGGCGGCATAACTGTTCGCGGAACATCCCACCTAGTCCGTTAACCAGCACTGGGCGGCTTTCCAGATGGCTCAGCGCGTAGGAGAGGTAGGTGGCGACGCTGAATGAACGCCGTAGCCCGACGATGTAGATAGTGTCAGCCTGTGCCAACAGGTCGACCGCTTTTTCCAGATCGTCTGGCTGGGTGCGGGCGGCCAGTTGTTGCATCGCCTGTGCGTTGGAACGGGCGAATTCATGCAAAATATCCTGCGGGCGTTCTGGCACCCGGTCTTCCATCTCACGAAATAAGCGCGCCCGGTCGGTATAGCTGGCGGTTTCTTCCACCAGATTCATGCGAAACAGCTGTTTCATTTCATTGAACCCGCTGAAATCGAACGCGTTGGCGAAACGGATCAACGTGGAAGGGGGCACGTCTGCCTGCTCGGCGATCACCGCGACGGTGTCGAACGCTACACTGTTGGTGTTGTCCAGCACATAACGCGCCACCTGCTGCAAACGCTTGCTCAGGGAATCGTACCGTGCGCGGATCTGTTCCTGTAGTTCTCTCAGGCTGGTCGCCATCGCCATAATCGTCTTCTCCGTCATCCCGGCGGGATGCTGTTGATCCGATTCTAGTGAGTTGAACCGGCATTTCAAACCGATTTGTTATTTTTTCGACGAAAAATAGAATGAATAATTCAGTTTTCCCGTACGTCATGAGCGAATGAATTCGCTGAATAACGCGGTTAAATGCCGGTTACCTGACGTTTACCAGAAAATCTATCCTGGATCACAATAATCAACATTTGTTTTATTTCTTATTAAAATGGAATTTTTATTTCATATACAGTAAAGCGGTATTAGCCATCTGTCACCCTAAATCCTGCAGAGGTGTAACCATGGAAACCGTATCCAATTTCATTCATGGCGAGATTGCGCCCAGTCATAGCGGGCGCACCGCACCGGTATTTAATCCTGCGACCGGCGAAGCGATTCGTCAGGTAGCGCTGAGTAGCGCCGACGAAGCAAAGCACGCCATCAGCGCCGCCGCCGCGGCCTTCCCCGACTGGGCGAAGCATTCTCCGCTGCGCCGTGCCCGCATCCTGTTTCGTTTCAAAGCGTTGCTGGAAGAGAACATGAGTACGCTGGCACGGCAGATTTCCGAAGAGCATGGCAAAGTCTACTCTGATGCCGTAGGCGAACTGACCCGTGGGCTGGAAGTGGTGGAATTTGCGTGTGGTATTCCGCATCTGCAAAAAGGCGAGCATTCCGCCAACGTTGGCACCGGTGTGGACAGCCATTCGCTGATGCAGCCGCTCGGGGTGTGCGTGGGGATCACGCCATTCAATTTCCCGGCGATGGTGCCGATGTGGATGTTCCCGATTGCGCTGGCCACCGGTAACACCTTTGTGCTCAAGCCTTCGGAGAAAGACCCGTCGCTGTCGCTGATGCTGGCAACACTGCTGAAAGAAGCGGGCCTGCCGGATGGCGTATTCAATGTCGTGCAGGGCGATAAAGAAGCGGTCGACGTGCTGTTGACCGACCCACGTGTTCAGGCGGTGAGCTTTGTCGGCTCGACACCGGTGGCAGAGTACATCTATCACACCGCATCAGCGCACGGTAAGCGTTGTCAGGCGCTGGGCGGCGCTAAAAACCACTGCATTTTGATGCCGGATGCCGACATGGACATGGCGGCCAGCGCGATCCTCGGTGCGGCATTTGGCGCAGCGGGCGAGCGCTGCATGGCGCTGTCGGTGGTGGTCGCGGTGGGTGATGACACCGCCGAAGCGTTGTGCAGCCGGTTGGAAACGCAGATTGCCGCCATGCGTGTCGGCCCCGGTCTGGTGGACGGGAAAGAAAACGACATGGGGCCGGTGATTTCAGGCCCACATCGCGACAAGATTAGCGGTTATATTCAAAGTGGCGTCGATCAGGGCGCGACGTTGCGCGTCGATGGCCGCGGGCTTCGTGTTTCGGGGCATGAGCAGGGCTATTTCGTCGGCCCAACGCTGTTTGACCATGTCATGCCAGACATGCAGATCTACCGGGAAGAGATTTTTGGCCCGGTGCTGTCGGTGGTGCGCGTGCCGGATTACCACACCGCGCTGACCCTGATTAACCAGCATGAATACGGCAATGGCACGGCGATATTTACCCGCGACGGCGAAACCGCCCGCCAGTTTAGTGAAGAGGTGCAGGCAGGGATGGTTGGGATCAACGTACCGATCCCGGTGCCGATGGCGTTCCACAGTTTTGGCGGCTGGAAACGGTCCATTTTTGGTCCGCTCAATGTACACGGTAACGACGGCGTGCGTTTCTATACCCGAATGAAAACCGTCACCAGTCGTTGGCCTGCCAGCGTGCGTCTGGAACAGCACGCCAGCAGCTTTGTGATGCCGACGCTGGAGTAATTCCACCTGATTTGCGGGAGCAAAACGATGGACACGTTGAAAATGACCATGGCGCAGGCGCTGGTCCGGTTTCTTAATCAGCAATACCTTGAGGTTGACGGTGAAGAAACACCGTTGTTTGCTGGGGTAATGACCATCTTCGGGCACGGTAACGTGCTGGGTATCGGGCAGGCGCTGGAGCAGGACGCCGGGCACCTGCAGGTGCATCAGGGCTGTAATGAGCAGGGTATGGCGCACATCGCGGCGGGATTTGCCAAACAGCACCGGCGGCGGCGAGTGTACGCGGTGACCACCTCGGTGGGGCCGGGGTCCGCCAATCTGGTGACGGCGGCGGCCACCGCGACGGCCAACCGGATTCCTCTCCTGTTGTTGCCGGGAGATCTGTTCGCCAGTCGACAGCCTGACCCGGTGTTGCAGCAGATAGAGCAATATCACGATGCCACCATCAGCACCAATGATTGCCTGCGGCCGGTTTCGCGCTACTGGGATCGTATCAGCCGCCCGGAGCAACTGATGAGCGCGCTGATTAACGCCATGCGGGTACTGACTGACCCGGCGGATACCGGTACGGTAACGCTGTGTCTGCCGCAGGATGTGCAGGCGGAAGCCTGGGATTACCCGCGGTCGTTCTTCCAGCGGCGGGTGCACCATCTGGAACGCCGCCCGCCAGATACCACCCGGCTGGCGCAGGCGGCGGCATTGCTGGCGCGTAAGCACCGCCCGTTGCTGATCTGCGGCGGCGGGGTACGCTATGCCGGTGCGCATGAGGCATTTTGCCAGTTTGCGGAACGTTTCAACCTGCCGTTCGGCGAAACCCAGTCGGGCAAGGGCGCGGTGGTCTCGTCGCATCCGCTGAATGTGGGCGGCATTGGCGTCACTGGCGGGCAGGCTGCCAACCGGCTGGCGGCGCAGGCGGACCTGGTGATTGGTGTCGGCACCCGTCTGACCGATTTCACCACTGCCTCCAAATCGCTGTTCACGCACCCGGAGGTCGAGTTTTTGCTGCTCAACGTGGCGGAGTTCGACGCGTTCAAGCTGGATGCTACTGCGCTGGTGGCTGATGCCCGTGAGGGGCTGACGCAACTGACGCAGGCGCTGGCGACGCAGGGCTATCGCAGTGGCTGGGGGGCGGAGATAGCGCAGGCTCGCGCCGACTGGCACCAAGAGCGCCAGCGGTTGTTTGCACGGCGCGACGACGACGGACAGCCGCTGGAAATTGCCGGGCATCTGGAGGCACAACTGGCGGAGTACCGCGAAACTCTGGGGACCCGTCTGACACAAACCCGGGTGCTGGGACTGCTCAACGACGCGCTGGAAGATAACGCTATCGTGGTAGGTGCAGCCGGGTCGTTGCCCGGCGACCTGCAACGGTTATGGCAGGTGAAAACCTCGGACAGCTATCACCTGGAGTACGGTTATTCCTGCATGGGGTATGAAATCGCAGCGGCGGTGGGTGCGCGGTTGGCTGCACCACAGCAGCCGGTGTACGCCATGGTGGGGGACGGGTCCTATTTGATGCTGCACAGCGAGCTGCAAACTGCGGTGCAAGAAGGCATCAAGGTCACCGTGCTGCTGTTCGACAATGCCGGATTCGGCTGCATCAACAACCTGCAAATGAGTCAGGGGATGGGCAGTTTTTGCACCGAGAACCGTCGGCGTGATCAGGGCAGCGGCAAGCTGACAGGCCCGTTGGTCACGGTAGATTTCGCCCGCAACGCCGAGAGTTACGGTTGTCGGGCGTGGACGGTACGTGATGAGGCGTCGTTGTTACAGGCGGTGCGCGAAGCACAGGCACACCCCGGCCCTTGTCTGCTGGATATCAAGGTGTTGCCGAAAACCATGACCCACGGCTACGACGCCTGGTGGAACACCGGGACCGCGCAAGTCGCGGACAACCCGGCGATTGAAGCCGCCGCGCGTGAGGTGCACTTGCAGCGGACGAAGGCCAGACAGTATTAAGCCTGACGGCGCACTGATGCTTTTGGCGATTTTTCTTACCACTGGAGCCTGATCGTGTTGCCTGGCGCACGATCGGGTCTTTTGCGCTGCATGTGAATAACGCATTCGTCGTGTTTTAACTGGTTAACCGAGGCAGGGTAAGCCGGTCATCTCTTCCCGCTTTTTCATGAAATATTTATTTCATTTCAGTCTGACAAACCGAACCCTGTAGTGATGAGGTTGACAGAGGGGCTGCGCGCACCTCGTGGGTCTCCACTGCCAGTGATTCAGCTATTCTGACGCACTAATACCCTGCCTTCACTGGGTTTTTTCCTGCCTTGCAACACGCCGACGACATGACGGTGGTTTCGTGATTTTGCTAACACTATTTTGCTCATATGTCACCAAAATGTTAGCTGGCACGCAAAAACATAATTTCCAGTTTTACTGAAATTGAAATAAACGTTTTATTGTCTTTACTCTAACAAGCAGAACAGACCCTGACCCCTACAACCAACCAGTGATACCCCAGGGTATCGAGGGAGTAGCCATGTTTAACATCGCTTTACTAGGTGCCGGCCGCATTGGCCAGGTTCACGCCGTCAACATCGCCGAACATCGGGAAACCTGTCTCTATTCGGTGGTTGATCCCAACCTCGCTAACGCGCAGGCGTTGTCTGATAAGTATCAGGCGCGTTTGCAAACCATAGATGAGGCGATGGCTGACCCGGCGGTACACGCGGTGCTGATTGCCTCTGCTACCGACACCCACGCTGACTTGATTGAGCTGGCCGCCCGCCACGGCAAAGCCATCTTCTGTGAAAAACCGGTGCATCTGGATATCGCACGGGTACGCGACTGCCTGAAAGTGGTGGAGCAACAGCAGGTGCCATTGTTCGTCGGGTTTAACCGTCGCTACGACCCGCAATTTCGCCGGGTGAAGACGCTGGCAGGTGAAGGGCGTATCGGCAAGCCGGAATCCCTGATGATTATCTCCCGTGATCCTTCACCGCCGCCTGCCGAGTATGTGCGAGTGTCCGGCGGCATGTTCCGCGATATGACCATCCACGATTTCGACATGGTGCGTTTCATCATGGGCGAAGAGCCGGTTTCTGTGTTTGCACAAGGCAGCAATCTGGTAGACCCGGCTATCGGCGCGGCTGGCGACATTGATACCGCGTTTGTGGTGTTCAAATTTGCTTCCAGTGCGATGGCGACCATTGTTAACAGCCGCCGCTCCGGTTATGGCTACGACCAGCGGCTGGAACTGCACGGCGAACTCGGCGTGTTGAGCGCGGGTAATATCCGCGAAAACCAGGTGGAACACTGGGGCGATGCCGGGTGCCTTGCCGCCAAACCGGAACACTTTTTCCTGCAGCGTTACCGCGACGCCTACGCGGCAGAATGGCGTCATTTCGTTGAGGTGTTGCACGGGCGTACCCGGCCTGAGTGCAGTGGCGTCGACGGTGAGCGGGCGCTGTATCTGGCCGACAAAGCGCTGGAGTCGCTGGCGACAGGGCGTGCGGTTTCGCTCTGACATAACTACAGGGTCTGGCATGGCATCAGGCCCTGGCATCACGACATCAATAACAACATAACCTTACCTTTACACCCAACTAACTGATGCAGAGACAACACCATGAAAAAGATAACCATCCTGGCCGCCGCGATGGCCTTCACGATGTCGTCCGGTCTGGCGCAGGCACAGAACGAACAGATTGTATTCAGTACCCCCAACCTGGCGATGCCTTTTGAAGTCCACATGCAGCGTACTGCGGTCAAGGCCGCCAAAGAGCTGGGCGTGAACCTGCAGGTGTTGGATAGCCAGGGCAGTTCGCCGAAACAGGTGGCCGATCTGGAAAACGCCATCACTCGCGGAGCCCAGGGTTTTATCGTGTCACCGAATGATGTCAACGCAGTGTCCGGTGCGGTAACGGAAATTCAGGATGCCAAGTTGCCGGTGGTGACACTGGACCGCTCGGTGAAGACCGACAAGAAAGTGCCGCACTTCGGCGCGAATAACTACAAAGGTGGTCAGGCGATTGCCGATTTCGTCAAAGCGCGTTTTCCAAACGGTGCCGACATCGTGTTGCTGACCGGTCAGCCGGGGTCGTCATCCAACATCGAACGTACGCAAGGCATCCGCGACAGTCTGAAAGCGGGCGGCAGCAAGTACCGTCTGGTGGCGGATCAGACCGGCAACTGGATGCGTTCTGAAGGGATGCGCATTGTGGAAAGCGTGCTGCCGTCGCTGCCCAAACGTCCACAGGTGATTTTGTCAGCTAACGATGACATGGCACTGGGGGCGATTGAAGCGCTGCAAAGCCAGGGGCTGAAGCCGGGTGATGTCATGGTGACCGGTTTTGACGCCGTCCCGGAGGCGCTGGCGCGTGTGCGTGATGGCTGGATGGCGGTGACCGCTGATCAGCGCCCCGGCTATGCAGTCACGCAAGCGATGACGCAACTGACCAACAATATTCGCACCAAGTCGGCGATCACCGGAGCGGACTACCCACCGACCATGATCACCAAAGACAACCTGAACGATGCGGAACGTATCGGCGAAGCGGGCAAATAAGCGGACACACCACTCACTCACCGGCCGGGAGGCCGGTGATGAAGGAGGGCTATCCCATGACTGAACCCTTACTGGCTATTACCGATCTGGCCAAGAATTTCTCCGGCGTCTGGGCGCTGAACAAAGTGCAACTGACGGTATTGCCGGGGGAAATCCACGCGTTGCTGGGTGAGAACGGCGCGGGAAAATCCACCCTGCTCAAGGCACTGGCCGGGGCGCAACCCCAGACCAGCGGCGATATCCGCTTCAACGGTGAGCTGCTGTCACCGCAGGAGTCGCCGGTAGCACGGCAAAACCGCGGTATCGTCACCATCTATCAGGAATTCAACCTGTTGCCCAACATGACGGTGGCGGAAAATATGTTTCTCGGCCGTGAGTTACAGCGCAACCGGCTGTTTGTCGATGCGCAGGCGGTCAATCAGGAAGCCCGTACGGTACTGGAGTACCTGCAACTGAACATATCGCCGACCACGCAAGTGGCGCGGCTGAGCGTGGCGCAGCAACAGATGGTGGAAATCGCCCGTGCACTGACGCTGAATGCCCGCCTGATTGTGATGGATGAACCCTCCGCCGCGCTGAGCGACAGCGAGGTCGAAAGCCTGCACCGGGTGGTACGTGAACTCAAAGCACGCGGTGTCAGCGTGATTTATGTCACCCACCGGCTGCATGAAGTGTTCCAACTGTGCGACCGCTTCACCGTCTTGCAGGATGGCCGTTACACCGGTTCCGGCAATGTGGCCGACATCGATGTGGCGGGCATCATCCGCATGATGGTCGGGCGCGATGTGGTGTTTACCCGTCGTCCGCCATCAGAAACCCATCACCAGGACAAGCCGGTACGGCTGGCGGTGAAAGGGCTGTGCCGGGAAAAGCCGCCACTCGACCCGCACGGCATCGCACTCGATAACATCGGTTTTCAGGTGCACGAGGGCGAGATCCTGGGGATCGCCGGGCTGGTGGGAGCCGGGCGTACCGAGGTGGCACGCTGCCTGTTCGGTGCTGACCCGTTTACTTCCGGTGAGTTCTGGCTCGACGGCCAGCCTTATCAGCCGGTCGATCCGCTGCACGCGCTGGATCAAGGCATCGCGCTGGTACCGGAAGATCGCAAAAAAGAAGGTGCCGTGCTGGGGCTGTCTATCCGCAATAACCTGTCGCTCTCCAGCCTGTCGTCACTGTTGCGCTGGCGCTACTTCGTTGATACCCGCCGTGAGGACGACCTGATCGAGTCTTACCGGCAGGCGTTGCGCATCAAGATGGTGGATAGCGAGCAGGAGGTGCGCAAGCTCTCTGGCGGCAACCAGCAGAAAGTGATTCTGGCGCGCTGTATGGCGCTCAACCCCCGGGTGTTGATTGTCGATGAGCCGACGCGCGGCATCGATGTCGGCACCAAGTCCGAAGTGCATCAGGTGCTGTTCGATATGGCAAAACGCGGCGTGGCGGTGATCGTGATTTCTTCCGACCTGCCAGAGGTGATGGCGATTTCCGATCGCATCATCACGTTGAGCGAAGGCCGGATGACCGGCGAACTGCACGGCGATGACGCTACGGAAGAGCGGCTGATGACCCTGATGGCCATCTGCCATGACGCACAACAGGCCGCATAACGGAGAGTCTATGAGTATGCAACAACCTTTATCGCGCATTAAATTGCCGACGCCGACCAACGGCCGGGGACGCATCGACCCGATCGCCTTCTTCGAGCGTTTCGGCGTGTTGATTTTCATGATCCTGCTGCTGATCTTTTTTCAGTCGCAGAACAGCAACTTCCTGACGGAACGCAACATCACCAACATTCTTACCGAGGTGTCTATCTACGGCATCATGGCGGTGGGGATGACCTTCGTGATCCTGACGGCGGGTATCGATCTGTCGGTCGGGTCGATTCTGGCGGTGTGCGCGATGACCGCCGCTTATGTGATTAAAGGCGATAACTTCACCACGGTTGATGCACAAGCCTGGGGCGGCATGAGCTGGCTGGTGGGGCTTGGCATCTGTCTGGCGATGGGCACGGCCATCGGCTTTCTGCACGGCTTGGGGGTCACCCGCCTGCGTCTGTCGCCATTCATCGTTACGCTGGGCGGCATGACCATCTGGCGTGGCCTGACGCTGGTTGTCAACGACGGCGCGCCCATCGCCGGGTTTGACCCTGGCTACCGTTGGTGGGGGCGCGGCGAACTGCTCGGCGTTTCCATTCCTATCTGGATCTTCGCGCTGGTGGCGTTGGTCGGCTGGCTGGCGCTGCATAAAACCCGCTGGGGACGCTTCGTGTATGCCATCGGCGGTAATACCGAAGCGGCACGACTGGCCGGGGTGAACGTGCAGCGGGTACTGGTCAGCGTTTACGTGGTGATCGGCATGCTGGCGGGGCTGGCCGGTTTTATTCTCAGCGCACGTTTAGGCAGCGCCGAAGCGGTGGCCGGTATCTCGTTCGAACTGCGGGTGATCGCCTCGGTGGTGATTGGCGGCACCTCGCTGATGGGCGGTTACGGGCGTATCAGCGGCACCATTATCGGTTCCGTCATTATGGGGATCCTGATTAACGGGCTGGTGCTGATGAATGTCTCGGCCTATTACCAGCAGATCATCACCGGGCTGATTATCGTACTGGCGGTGGCGTTTGATACCTACGCCAAAAACCGACGTGGTGCACTCTGACAGCGGGAGCGACAGTCATGAAACAGGTTCGAATTGGTCTTATCGGCACTGGTTACATCGGCCGCGCTCATGCCATCGCTTATGCGCAGGCACCGGTGGTGTATCCGCTTAAAGGGCAACTGGTGCGTGAAATGCTGGCGGAAGTCTCGCCAGCGCTGGCAGAGCAACGCGCGCGTGAGATGGGTTTTGCCCGTTTCACCAGTGACTGGCAGGAACTGGTGGCCGACCCAGCCATCGACGTGGTGGATATCTGCGCGCCTAACTTTTTGCACCAGACCATGGCGATGGCGGCGATTCGCCACGGCAAACACGTCTATTCGGAAAAACCGCTGGCGCTGAATGCCGCCGAAGCACGCGAGATGGTGGATGCCGCGCGTCAGGCTGGGGTGAAAACGCTGGTCGGGTTTAACTACATGAAAAACCCGGCAGCACAGCTGGCGAAAGAGATTATCGCCCGCGGTGAAATCGGCGAGGTGACCCATTTCTATGGCACCCACAATGAAGACTATCTGGCCGACCCGAATAAACCGGCGGACTGGCACTGCTTCCGGCACACCGCCGGGTTGGGTGCACTGGGCGACGTGGGGGCGCACATCGTCAATATGGCGCACTACCTGGTGGGTGAGATTGCTGAGGTATGCGGCGATCTGCACACGGTGGTGCCGCAGCGTCCGGTGAGTGTCGGGAGTGCGGATCGAGTCACGGTGGAAAACGAGGATCAGGCCCATGCCATGGTGCGTTTCGCCAGCGGCGCACGCGGGGTGATTGAAGCCTCGCGAGTGGCCTGTGGCCGCAAAATGGGGCTGAGTTATGTCGTTACCGGCACCCGTGGTGCCATCAGCTTTACCCAGGAGCGGATGGCGGAACTGAAGCTCTATCGGCATGACGACCCGGTAAACCGGCAGGGGTTCCAAACCTTGTTGATTGGGCCGCAGCACCCGGAATACGCCGCGTTTTGCGCCAGCGCCGGGCATGGCATCGGCTTTAACGATCAGAAAACCGTCGAGGTACGCGATCTTATCGACGGCATCGCCGCCGACCAGCCACTGTGGCCCGATTTTGAAGAGGGCTGGCGAGTCTCCCGGGTGTTGGACGCGATTGTGTTGTCGCATCAGGCTGCGCGCTGGGTGGCGGTACATGAGGTGGGATAAGTGGAATAAGTGGGATAACCGTCGGGCCGACGTGTTGTCGATTTCCCTTTTTGGCTGACAGGAATGGACGTAATGACTACGCAAAAGCAGTTTGATGTGATTTGCATGGGGCGGGTGGCGGTGGACCTGTACGGTCAGCAGATCGGCGCACGTCTCGAAGACATGGGCAGCTTCGCCAAATATCTGGGCGGCTCTTCCGGTAATGTCGCTTACGGTACCGCCCGGCAGGGGCTACGTTCTTCCATGCTGGCGCGGGTCGGCGATGAACACATGGGGCGCTTTCTGCGTGAGGAGCTACAGCAGGTCGGCTGCGATACCAGTCATTTGATTACCGACCCGACACGGCTGACGGCGCTGGTACTGCTCGGTATCAAAGACCGGGAAACCTTTCCGCTGATTTTTTACCGCGATAACTGCGCCGATATGGCCATCACGCCGGAAGACGTCAGCGAAGAATACATCGCTTCATCGCGTTGTCTGGCGATCACCGGCACTCACTTGTCGCATCCCAATACCCGCGAGGCGGTATTAACCGCATTGCGTTACGCCCGTCGCCACGGCGTGAAAACGGTGCTGGATATCGATTACCGGCCGGTGCTGTGGGGGTTGACCTCGTTAGGTGACGGCGAAACCCGTTTTATCGAATCCGCGGCGGTGACGGCACAGTTGCAACAGGTACTGAACCTGTTTGACCTGATTGTTGGCACCGAAGAGGAATTTCATATTGCCGGTGGCAGCACCGATACCCTGAATGCGTTGCGGCAGGTGCGGGCGCACACCGCAGCGGAACTGGTGTGCAAGCGTGGCCCACTGGGCTGTTCGGTATTCACCGGCGCTATTCCGGCGTCGCTGGATGACGGTATTACCGTGCAAGGTGTGCGCGTCGAGGTGCTCAACGTGTTGGGGGCGGGCGATGCGTTCATGTCTGGTCTGCTGCGTGGTTATCTCAGCGGTGAAGGCTGGGAAAAAGCCTGTGCTTATGCCAATGCCTGCGGTGCGCTGGTGGTATCACGCCACGGCTGCGCCCCAGCGATGCCGAGCCGCATCGAACTGGATAACTATCTGGCGCGGGCGCATGCGGTGCCAAGGCCGGATCTGGATCCGGAACTGAACCACCTGCATCGCGTCACCACCCGTCGGCAGCGCTGGGAAGAACTGTGTGTGATCGCCTTCGATCACCGCATCCAACTGGAAGAGATGGCACTGGCCTGCGGCGCAGATCGCAGCCGGATCCCGCTGCTCAAACAGTTGATTCTCAACGCCAGCCAGCAGGCAGCGGAGCAGGCCGGGTTGCTGGGCTTTGCCGGGGCGGCTGACAAAGCCGGAACACCCGGCAGAGCCGGATTAGCCCCCGGCAAAGCCGGATTATTGTGCGATGGCACCTTCGGGCAGGACGCGCTGAATACCATTACCGGGCAAGGCTGGTGGATCGGTCGCCCAATCGAACTGCCGGGTTCGCGTCCACTGGCACTGGAACACGGCAACATCGGTTCGCAATTGGTGAGCTGGCCGCTGGAGCAGGTGGTGAAATGTCTGGTGTTCTTCCACCCGGAAGACGACAGCCCGTTACGACTGGCGCAGGAGCGGCAGGTGAGCGAGGTCTATCGAGCCTGTTGCCAGTCGGGTCATGAGCTATTGCTGGAGGTGATCCTCCCTGCCGATATGCCGCGCAGCGATGACTTGTACCTGCGGGCAATTCAGCGGTTTTACAACCTTGGCGTCCGGCCGGACTGGTGGAAGCTACCGCCGCTGTCGGCCAGCGGCTGGCAACGGCTGGAAGCGTTACTGGCCGAGCGCGACCCCTACTGCCGTGGTGTGGTGATCCTCGGGTTGGATGCGCCGATCGAGACGTTACGTCAGGGGTTCAACGCCGCCGCGGGTCAATCGGTGGTGAAAGGTTTTGCGGTGGGACGAACACTGTTTGCCCAACCGGCGCAGCAATGGCTGCGCGGTGACATCGATGATCAGCAGTTGATCGCCGACATCAAAGATAATTACTTGCACCTGATCGCCCTGTGGCGTCAGCGCGGCTAACTCCATTAATTCTGAGCAGAGGGAATCGAAATGAGCGTTCAATTGGGTATTAATCCGCTGACCTGGACCAATGACGACCTGCCATCGCTGGGGGCGGAAACCCCGCTGGAAACCTGCCTGAGCGAGGGGCGTGAGGCCGGTTTCGCCGGGTTTGAACTGGGCAACAAGTTTCCGCGCCAGTCCAGCGTGCTGGGGCCGATTCTGCAACAGCATGGGCTGCGTCTGGTCTCTGGCTGGTATTCCGGCCAACTGCTGACCCGTTCGGTAGCAGAGGAAATTGCTGCGGTACAAGACCACCTCAACCTGCTGCGGGAACTGGGCGCTAGCGTGCTGGTGTTCGCTGAGGTGACCGGCGCGATCCACGGCGAGCAAGGCACACCGGTGCATTTACGTCCGCGTTTCCCGGCGGCGCGCTGGCAGGAGTATGGTGAGAAACTCAGCGAATTCGCCCGTTATACCCAGCAGCAGGGGGTGCAAATCGCCTATCACCACCATATGGGGACGGTGATTGAAACCGCCGACGATGTAGACCAGTTGATGACCCATACCGGGCCGGAGGTCGGGTTGCTGCTGGATACCGGCCATCTTACCTTTGCCGGTGCCGACCCGCTGGCGGTGGCGCAACGCTGGGCGGCGCGCATCAACCACGTGCATTGCAAAGATATCCGCCCCGAGGTGCTCAAAGACGTGAAAAACCGCAAAACCAGTTTTCTGGATGCGGTACTCAGTGGGGTGTTCACCGTGCCGGGTGACGGCTGTGTCGATTACCCGTCGCTGTTCCAACTGCTAAAAGCGCAGGATTATCAGGGCTGGCTGGTGGTGGAAGCTGAACAGGACCCGGCAGTGGCACATCCGCTGACTTACGCGACGTTGGGATTCAATAACCTGCAGCGCTTCGCCCGCGATGCCGGTTTGATCTGACGGTTGCAGCCAGGAGGTGGGTCATGTCTGAATTACTGTCTCGTTATCATGCGCCGGATGAGCAAGGGCGTATCCAACAGATTACCCCGGCTCGCGCGGGGTGGCGTCATGTCGGATTTGAGGTTTACCAGCTATCGACTGGTGCAACGCTGTCACTGCCTGCGGTGGCGCAGGAGCGTTGTCTGGTGTTGGTTGGTGGCCGGGCGACGGTGATAACACCGCAAGCGCGCTTTGAACATATTGGCGAACGCATGAACCCGTTCGAGCGCAAGAAACCCTGGGCGGTGTACGTCACGCCGGGGGAAACGGTGACGGTGATAGCCGACACACCGCTGGAACTGGCGGTCTGTGCCGCGCCGGGCGCCGGGAACCATCCTACCCGGTTGATTGCGCCACAGGATATCGGTGCCGAAGCGCGTGGTGCCGGGCGCAACCGCCGCTTCGTGCACAACATTTTGCCGGAGGATAAAGCGGCAGACAGTCTGCTGGTGGTTGAAGTTTACACCGACGAGGGCTGTACCAGCTCTTACCCCAGCCATAAACATGATGTCGATAATCCGCCGCAGGAAACCTATCTGGAGGAAACCTACTATCACCGGCTCAACCCGCCGCAGGGCTTCTGTTTGCAACGGGTGTATACCGAGGATCGCTCGCTGGACGAGTGCATGGCGGTGTACGACCGGGATGTGGTGATGGTGCCGCGTGGTTACCACCCGGTAGCGACGCTGGCGGGCTACGACAGCTACTATCTCAACGTGATGGCCGGGCCGGTGCGCCAGTGGCGCTTTAGCTGGGAGCAGGATCACCAGTGGGTGAACAGCGCGGAATATGCCGCAAAACACAGCGGGTGAGATGATGTATGAGGCTTTTTATCGCAGATAACATCTTGAGTTTAAAGTGAGAGGTTTTCCTGGCGTTAAAAACTGTGCTGAGGTGGACGACTTCGCCGGATGCGCGGCAGGGAAGCCGCGCAAGCTCGTGCCGTGTTGGGAACACGTCACGAGCGGTCCGAACAGCGAAGGCGAACGCCGAAGGGACCGCGCAGCGGCACAGTTTAGCCCCTAGCCAGAGGTCAAGGAGAGGTGGCTTTGGACCTCTCCTTGTCGTGCGTGCGGTGACGTTGCAAAGGGACAACGGACGTTATCACGCACGAAACTTTCCACTGCCCTGACATAAATGTGCCAGTAACAAAACAACTCGGCTGTTGTTCAACAGCCAGTCCAGGTTTAATACCCCTGCCGTGCTTTTCTGACTTCTTCCCCTAACTGCCATACCGCCATCGCGTAGTGCACGCTGTGGTTGTAACGGGTGATGGCGTAGAAGTTCGGCAGACCGTACCAGAACTGGTAGTAGCTACCCATATCGAGGCGCAGCAAACTGGCTTCCTGATAGCCACCCAGTGACGCGGTCGGGCGTAGCCCGGCGGCTGCCAGCGTTGACAGGGAGTAGCGGGTTTTAAAGCCGGTTTCCAGCGAGAAAGTCTGACCGCTGGCGGGTATGGCGACCTGTTGGTTCGGTTGCCAGCCGTTTGATTTGAAGTAGTTGGCGACGCTGCCGATGGCGTCCACCGGGTCCCACAGGTTGGCGATGCCGTCGCCGTTGAAATCCACGGCGTATTTCTTGAACGCTGATGGCATGAACTGACCGTAGCCCATCGCACCGGCAAACGAACCACGCAGCGATAACGGGTCAAAGCCGTCTTCCCGCGCCATCAGCAGAAAGTACTCCAGCTCGCTTTGGAAGTACTCAGCGCGGCGTGGGTAAGCGAAGGACAATGTCGCCAGCGCATCCAGAATACGGGTTTTGCCCATCACCCGGCCCCAGCGGGTTTCTACCCCGATAATACCGACGATGATCTCTGGCGGCACTCCGTAGACCTGCTGGGCGCGCACCAGTGCGTCCTGATACTGGTTCCAGAATGCGACACCGTTTTGCACGTTATCCGGGGTGATGAACTGCTTGCGGTAACGCAGCCAGGAGCCATTGGGAATGTTGGACGGGGTGGCGGTGGACGGCGCGGGTGCCTGCTTGTCCATGAGCCTTATCACCCAGTCCAGCCGCTGCGCTTGTGCCAGCACGTCATGCAACTGCTGGCGCTCGAAGCCATACTGCCGCACCATCTTGTCTACGAAGCGGTCCACGTCCGGGCTGTTGGCGAAATCGCCGTTAGTCAGCAGGCCACCAGAATGACCAGGAGACAGTAGAAAACCACCGGAAGGGGCAGAGGAAGGGGGAGTACCGATAATTTCAGCCCCAGCGGGCTCAGCGGATTTATTGCTGCAGGCGGACAGCGCCAATAACAGCGGGAGAACAGCAACCAGGCGACGCATCAGATATCCATATAATTCTGTCAAAAACAACGTGGCGGCCATGGTAGCGCAACGTCCATAGGGAAAAAACCGAATTGTGGCGCACCGGCACACAATGGGTTATCTGTCAGTCATGACATCGCTGCCAGTCACGACCATGGCGCAGGCAGGGATAAAAACGTGGTGGAATATTGTGATGAATGTCACGAAAATAGCTGGCAAGAAAAGTCGGACTGGTGTCGCCAGCGACAGCAACCGGCACTGTTTCACCCGGGCAGGGACATTACATGAACGTGATTGGAATTATCATGTCATCGGGGAAGGCCTCCGTTGACGTTGCACTGTATACACTGTTGCCGATTATGGTGGTGATGCTGGTCATCATGCGTTTTCTGGAAGTGAAAGGCGTGGTTGATGCGCTGGTTCGTTGGATGGCACCGATTCTCAAGCCGTTTGGGCTCACCGGGATGAGCACCTTCGCGTTGATCCAGCTCAATTTTGTCAGTTTCGCCGCGCCGCTCGCCACCTTGTCGATGATGGAAAAACGTGGTGTGTCCGATCGCCACATGGCGGCGACGCTGGCGATGGTGTTTGCGATGGGGCAGGGCAACGTGTTTTATCCGCTGACGCCGTTTGGTCTGCACTGGGCGGGGGCGATTGTCATCTCGATTATCGGCGGGCTGGCCGCCGCTGCGCTGACCTATCATGTGCTGGGGCGCAGATTGTCTGTCGCAGAGAGTCAGCGTTCCAGCGAGATCGCGGCGGATGAACCCACCGCCAGGGGCCTCATCGGCATTATCAACAGTGCCGGGGCGGATGCCATCCGTCTGGCGCTGGGGTCGGTGCCGATGCTGATCCTCTCCATGACGATCGTTGGCATACTGGAAGCGGCGGGCGCGGTGACGGCACTTGAGCACTTTTTCTCGCCGCTGCTGGCTGCCGCGCATATTTCTCCGGTTTTTGTGTTGCCGACGCTAGTGAAATGTCTGGCGGGCGGTACCGCTTATTTTGGTGTGGTGTCGGACTTGATGCAGCAAGGCAAGATGACCGCCAGCCAGATCAACGCTTCGGCCGGTTTGCTGATTCAGACCTTTGATTTACCGGGGATCGGTATTTTTCTCGGCGTCGGTTCCCGTTTTACTCGCTTGTTTCGCTACGCCGCATTGGGCGCACTGTTCGGTATTGCAGTCAGAACAGTGCTGCATGTGGCGGTGTTTTAGCCGGTGTCGCGCGCTATTGCGTGACACCCACGGCATTTAACCGAGGGTGTTCCCGCACTGTGCGCAGAACTTTGCACCGGCCTGTACTGACGTGCCGCACTGTGGACAGGCTGCCGGTAGCAGCGAGACGCCACACTGTTGGCAAAATCGCGCGTTCGGGGCGTTGAGCGAGCGGCATTGTGGGCAACTCATTCCGTTTTGGTTCCCGGCTGGGGTGGTGTTATGAGAGTGGTGATGATCAGTGTGATGATCGCTGCGATGATGCCCGTGGTGATTTTGCCCATGATGACCGCCCAGCAACTTATCGAAAATGCCCATGAAGACCTCCGTATGCGCCCTTTGAATGGCGTGTTGAATGACCTGACCGGCTAACCCTAATGCCGTTGGGTACCCGTATGCGATGTGCGAGCCATTCAACACCCTATAGTTACTACAGGGTCAAGCGATTGTCGCAGCGGTACGAAAGGTGGGCGGTGCTACAGCATGTTATTTTTCCCGGCCTCGTTGTGGGCCGGGGCAATGTGGTGAGTGCAAGGAGGTAAGGAAAAACACGTGAAGGGATAGCCAATTACCCCCAATTATTCTTTTACGCTTAAATCCGTATCCCCAAAATACCGCGTCTTGATACGCAAAAACGTACCGTCATTGATGATATTTTGCAGGCCCTGATTGAGAAGCTGCTGGGTTTCCGTATCCCCTTTGCGTATACCGTAGGCTGAGCCAATGCTGAATAACCCGTCATCCGTGATTTCCGGTCCTTTTAATTCAAAATCCTTACCTTGTGGGGTCTGTAGAAAACTGAATATCAGGGACACGGACGGGCACAGCGCACCGTCAACCCTTCCGGCGCGTAAATCTTCATAGATGGCGTCCTGATCAGGGTAGCTTTTCACGTTGACCCCGGCGGGTAGCCAGTATTTGTTGGCGTAGGCTTCCTGAATGGTGCCTTGCTGTACAGCGATACTTTTACCCCGCAGCTTATCGGCTTGAGGCAGCAGCGTGCTCCCTTTTCTGGCAACGAAGCGGGTCGGGACATGAAAAAGATAGTGGCTAAAATCTATCGCTTCTTTTCGCTTGGGGGTGACTGCCAGTGGTGAGATGACATCTATTTTTCTGGCAAGCAGTGCCGGGATTTGAGCATCAAAGGTATTAACGATGTAATCACATTTGGCGTTGACGGATTTACAGATGGCATCGGTAATATCAATGTCAAATCCTGCCGGATTGCCATTGACATCTCTGGTTTGAAACGGTGAATAAGCGAGATCCACACCAATACGAATGACGCCTTGCCTGGCAAATACGACCGGTGAGGCCGCGAGGAGAATAATGGCTGGAAAAATGAATAGTTTTTTAAACATAATAATGACACCTCTTTTTAACCGTATAAAATGAATGTGAATATTTAGATATTCATATCACTACCTGTGAAATAAAGGAGCTGACCTGACATGGGATGCTCTTTACATTCCATTGGTGCCCGGATATTACCGGTTGCACTCCCGGCGGGTATGTTTGAAAACGCTGTTAATCAGTTCTGCTATTACCTGGGGGAAATAGCACTGGTAAGGATATGCTATGCTCCGTAAAACCATGCTTTTCATAGGGGAAAGCATGTTCTCACTCAGTGTGAACAACAACGCGCCGGGCGACAGTGTGGATGCTGTATCACCAAAGGCGGCACGGTATAGAACCTGAAGAGCGAGAACGAAAAAAACGTCGGGCACGGCGTGATTATTTTTTGCTACATTCCTGTATTGATTCATATCCCTATTCATACCTTATCCGGAAAGTGGACGTTAATTTATACGTGAAACAATGATCGGGTGGTGTTATTTTATTTTCAGGATGTAAATCTATGCATACTCAGGTGTCGATGCCTGAATTTAGCTTGGCAGAGCAAGGCATTTTACCGGGCGTGTTAATGGTAACAGGGCGTAAATATCGTAGTGGTGAGAGATTGCTTTTAATAAATTCGCGTTATTTGCAATAAAAGAATCATTTTTTATTCGGACGAGTCTTATGTGAACAGGTATTAGTTGCGATATGTCCGTTATACATCAGGTTGTAGCTGTGTTGGCTGTATTATCTGGCCCATCTCTGGGCCTTGTTATTTCCGGAAAACATTCAACGCCTAAAGAGCCGTTATTGGGTATATAGGATATTTTTACGTGGTACAGGCCAGAACAGCGCCGCTTGTCCCCAGACGTTGCCGCTGTTGTATCCTAACTGCCATACCTCGCCATCATAAATCGTGAAGGTATTGCCTTGCTTATCGACACGTGGCCCGGTGTAGTTTTTCGCAATGCCATCACGGGTGACGATATCGAGTAACTTTTGGCGTTCAGCGCGATCCGCCGGGGAAGCGCTCAGCCGCGACGGCAACTGTAACATCTCCTCATAGCTATACTTAAAGCAACGCAAAGCACACTGGTTGGCATAGATAAAGACAGGGTCGCTTGTGCTGCTGTGGGCCAGGATACTGTAAGGGGCGGCCTGATCCAGCCACAGATAGCGATCTTCTACATCCTCAGGACAATAGAGCTCCTTACCGTTCAATGCGCGGTAACATTCATCGATCCGTCTTAATAGCGCCAGATGTTCTGCCGTTGTCATCACACTCCCTCCTTCAGATGTTGAGCCGGGCTGGCTTTAATATGCACAGTTCATCAGCTATATAATCCAGCCGCGTGAACCTTGCCATGCTTATGGGGAGCGGTGTCGCTACCGATTAGCGATTTCAGACTTATCTGGCGGGCGCATCACGACACTGCGCAGTCTTTGACGGGCTTATCACCACCGCGTTTTATTTCGGCATATTCGCGTCTTCGCTTTCGCTGTTTAGCGACACTCATACCATTCTGGTGGCAGGAAGCCTGTATCTGTCGTGTCACGCCATGCTCTGTACTATTACCGTTGTGACCAATTAGCTAGTGGGCGGGCCGTGCGTGAAATGGCACTGGCGATGATGTGAAGGGGATTGCTGGTATACGGACTTCATGGCTGATAGTCTACTGAACGGGTATTTTTTCTGGGGGTAGAATCAAGATCAGAAAGTCTGGATTTCTGATTTAGCCTGGCACTGCATTAAGAAAGAGAGCATCACAGAGGAAATAATGAGAATTAAGATTGGGATGTTATTGGGCATGGTATTATTTTACTCGAGTGCATCTTGTGCTGTGGGGAGTGATTTTATTTTTCGAGTGAAAAATGAAACTTACCGTTTCCCAGCATCTTGCATAGAACATTTAGAGTTTCATGATAAAAGTGACGATTATCCAGAGCGGGTTAATATGAACCTGACTGGTGAATGCGGGGAAAGACTTAGCGATCTGACCACTCAGAATATGGGTAAAGAGCTTGAGATTTATTACAAAGATCATCTTTTAATGCATGCTCTTATTCTTTCCAGATTGAAATCTAGTCTTATGCTTGAAACCAAGAATGTTCCACGAGTGATCTTGATGCAGATGTTAGCTGACTACGGGGTAAAACCCGGCTGATGTATAGCATGGTGGTAACATACTAAGAAAGCTACTCAAATGTTATTGAGTTCATGACTCGGTGGAGTTGATTTGTAATCAAAGGCGCTTGAGTCATGTTTTTATATTGCTCGCTGATATGAGCTTTCTGCATCAAGCTATTTGGAGATTAATTAGATTGAATATGGTTGTATGTACTCAATCTTATGCTAGTGCTCGCCATAATTTCAATCAGTGTTATTAGCAATTAAAAACCTGATCTTTCTGTTCTGCATATTCATCTTAAATAAGCCTTGATATGTTTATGTTATGGCATTTAGTTAATTGTATCTTGCATATTTCTATCTCTTCTGAGGGACATAATTAGTCTGCCGGAAGATCTCTTAAAGTGAATGGTTCGGTTAAACGGGATACTTACAATACCATGTTCATAGGGTTCAATGAAACGAGCAATAAGCTGCTCTTTTGTAAGGCCGGTTTTTTTCCTCAGCACCAACTTTCTCATTTTTGCAGGTTTCTTTTCAATAACAGCGTGATAATACATATACGTATTCCTTGTATGGCACGATAATTACTTACAAGTTATTTCGCAGTTTTATGTATCTTACTCAGGTTGTGTTTTTGCTACTTTGAGCTGTTGCGTGAAAAAGCGAGCTTTATCTTTCTGCCTGAAGTCAACTTGACCAGCTGCATGCAGCTTACCTGCTAGCTTTTCTAGATGGATTATTTTTGCAGCGTTGTCTTTTGCTTCAGCCAATGTAGCGAATTCTTTTCCTATTGAATCATTGTGTGCCCAACGAACCTTAAGTTCTCCATCCTGAATCACTATCCCTGTAAGCAGCTTTCCCTCTGATGACGGATAAAATCTCTCTTTCTTGTCTTTAGAGGTGAGACCATGAGAACGGATACATTTTTTAGCTTGAGCGGCAAATCCTTTCGGGATTTTCGAACCGGAGAACGCTACATCGTCAACATATGTCGTAAAGACTAAGCTGCTTGAGGCCGCGAGGTTGCTAAGTTCATCGAACATATCTTTATTGGCCCAAAACGCCATAGCCATGCTTATCGGGCTGCCTGTAGGTACTTTTCCTGCAAAGGTTGAGAGGTTGGTCATTACATAAGCTACATCAGGCGACATCTCAAATTTCTCAACAAATGCCTTGTAGACCTTCGAAGCCCTAGTCGAGGGGAAAAACTTGTGAATGTCGAGCTTCAGAAGTTCAATTGCTTGCCTGTGAGATTCAGCATTGGTCAGAGTTGAATGCTTTTTCCGACCGGAATGCAGGTAGGGAGGTAATTCAACTTTGCTCAATAATGAACCAATCCGTTTATGCACTGCTTTTAGTTGAGCAATAGGCTCTTGGATTGTCCTTCCTGCATCGTTTTTGAATTCTCTGTACGCAGAATCAAGCATGAGTTTATCCGCTTGTTTCTTTGTTAAGCCTATTATTTCTAATAGCTTCTTTTTTGATTTCAGCTTAAAAAGAGGGGATTGGTTCAAAGGATACAGCTTGGGGGAACTATGAAGACTAGAGGAACGTTTTGTGCTTATCATCGTTGTTAGTCCTATCTTTTACGGCCTCCATTGGAATAAATCCTTGATGGATGACCAGACGGAAGCAACTCCTTCAGAATGAAAAACCTCCGAGATAATCTCGCGGATGAGTAAACCGAGCAGATACTTGGCTACGCCCTTGAAAAAACCTTTGGAACGGTCGTTCGCACAAAACGTTTGCTGAACACTAGTCCGGTATTTCTTACGTGTCTTGCGACCCATAATTACATCTCCTTTTCAGTTCCCGATGACCAACGTGGTCACCAGTCTCGCCTGAACTGACAGGAATAAGAGATGTTCAGCAATTAACCTCAGTTTTCGACGTCACAGCGTGACGTCCTCTCGCCACAAATCCAGCAATCCCAGCTGTACAGGTACGAACCAGAGCGTCGGTGATGCGTAGCATCGTAACGTTGGAACATTGAGTAAGCGTGGCATGCGTCGTGTGGGGGAGAGATTAGAGGCCGAAACCTCCACGATGGGCTGACAAGCAGACCATCAAGCTTTTGCGAGAAATTCTCTCCTAGATACTAGCAGGAGCATTCTATGATCATATTCATGTGGTTAGCAATAGTGGCCCTGACCCCGAATCTGAGCCACCCATGATCAGTAATTCTCACTAGACGACAATAGACACAAAAAAGCCCGCAAGGCTTGCGCTAGCGGGCTTTCAGGACTTCATCGGATGACTCTGGTAATCACCGATGGAGAATTTTGGTGGAGCTGGGGGGAGTTGAACCCCCGTCCGAAATTCCTACACCGTCGGTACTACATGCTTAGTCTGGTCTTTACATTCGCTTGCCAGCTGCGGACAGACACGCCACTAACAAACTAGCCTGATTGGATTTAACGCTTCAACCCCAGGCAGGGCATCCACGCGATCTCTTTTAGGTTTGACCTCTCTTGATCCCCGTCCTAAGAGCGGAGGCTAGGGAGAGAGGGCTGTAAGCAGGTTATTAAGCTGCTACGGCGTAAGTTTCGTCGTTTGCGACTATTTTTTTGCGGCTTTTTACGAGGCCAACCGCCCCTCGGCATGCACCTTGGGTTTCGCGAATCCCGTCGAATCCAGAATCAGCCCCAAGATATTTCACTATTATAACAGAAAGATGGGTAGCGACGCTAGCAGCCGTTAACGGGCCGCGTTTTTCATGATGCGGGCTTTATCCAGCTTCCATTCGCGCTCTTTGATGTCGTCGCGTTTATCGTGCTCTTTCTTACCTTTGGCAACGCCAATCTTGACCTTGCTCCAGGCGTTTTTCCAATACAGTGACAGCGCGACTACCGTGTAGCCTTCGCGGTTGACGCGACCGTAGAGCGAATCCAGCTCGCGCTGGTTTAGCAGCAGCTTGCGGGTTCGGGTCGGGTCACACACCACATGGCTGGAAGCGCCGTGCAGCGGGGTGAAAGTGGCACCAAACAGGTAAGCTTCGCCATCACGCATCAGCACGTAGCTGTCGCTGATATTGGCTTTACCTGCGCGCAGTGATTTGACTTCCCATCCCTGAAGAGCCAGGCCCGCTTCAATCTCTTCTTCTATGAAGTATTCGTGGCGGGCGCGCTTGTTAAGCGCAATGGTGGCAGAACCGGGTTTATGTGCTTTTTTCTTTGTCATAGTGCCGTCATTATACTGGTTGTCGTCGTGAATGAAATCCCCAGCCGGGATTCATCCCGTTCTTTATGAACAGGTGCGATGTTCCTCGCAGAATGGTTGTCTGGCTGCTCATCGGTGGTATGATTTTGCGCGTTTTATGAATCACGGAAAATTGTATGCCTAAAATCAGCCGGTCTGCGCTGGTCCCATTCAGTGCCGAGCAGATGTATAAATTAGTGAATGATGTCTCTTCTTACCCTGCCTTTCTGCCTGGGTGCACCGGTAGCCGCGTGCTGTCTTCTTCCGAAAGTGAAATGACGGCTGCGGTTGATGTGTCAAAAGCCGGCATCAGCAAGACATTTACCACCCGCAATACGCTTGTCGACAATCAATGCATTTTGATGCAACTGGTGGATGGCCCGTTCCGTCAACTCAGTGGCGACTGGCGCTTTACGCCATTGAGCGATGATGCCTGTAAGGTGGAGCTGAATCTGGATTTTGAATTCAAGAATGCATTGATTGAGCTGGCATTTGGCAAAATTTTCAAAGAGCTGGCCAACAGTATGGTGCAGGCATTCACCCTGCGAGCCAAAGAGGTCTACTGTGCCTGAGATCCATGTTGAGGTGGTCTACGCCTTGCCGGAGCGTCAGTACTTGCGGCCATTAACGCTGGAAGCGGGGAGTACCGCGGAACAGGCTATTCAGGCATCCGGTTTGCTGGCGTTGCGCCCGGATATCGATCTGAGCGTCAATAAAATCGGTATTTTTAGCCGCCCGGCGAAGCTAAGCGACGTGCTCAGTGATGGCGATCGCGTGGAGATCTACCGGCCATTGCTGGCTGACCCGAAAGAATTACGCCGTCAGCGCGCAGAGCGTTCAAAAAATAAGGCACGGTAACGTGCCTTATTTTTTGTGCTGGTCAGCGAAGGACTACTCCAGCGAAGGGCTGCTTCGCCAGACTTGCTCACTTACTGCGCCTGTAACGTGGGTTTGTTATCCACATTCGTCAGCACACCCTGACTGTTGAAGGTCAACGTCAGCGTTTGCTGTTTCACGGCTTCATGCCCTGGCTGCTGACGGAAGACGTAGTACCAGGTGTCTGATCCAAACGGATCCTGCAGCATTGGGGTGCCCAACGTATAGATGACCTGCTGTTTGGTCATTCCATTATGAATTTTGGCAACGTCAGCGGGGGCCAGATAGTTACCCTGATTGATGTCAGGCCGATAGACGACACGCTCCAGTGTGGAACAACCAGCAGTCAACATAACAACAACCACCGCAGCGACGACAGTCAGCGTTTTACAGCGCATAGTGATTACATTCCTTAAGGGCATAGGTTGCAGATGATAATAGACCTTGCCTGACTTGAAAACCTGCAAGACGTCTGTAAGACCGCGGGAATTCGAAAAAGTTGATCCTCACTAGGCTGCAAGTAATTCTCTGGCGTTTGCCAGCGTGTTTTTGGTGACGGCCGAACCGCCGAGCAAACGCGCCAGTTCCTGCAACCGCTCACGTTTACCCAATGGCTGCATCAGGGTTTCTGTTGCTTCACCGTCGGTATGTTTGCTGACAAAGTAGTGGTGATGACCACAACCAGCCACTTGTGGAAGGTGGGTCACACACATGACCTGGGTTGATTGCCCAAGCTGGCGCAGCATTTTACCGACAATAGCTGCCGTCGGGCCGCTGATGCCCACATCCACTTCATCAAAAATAAGCGCCGGTGTATCCATTCTGCGGGCGGTGATCACCTGAATAATAAGTGCGATACGCGACAGTTCCCCGCCAGATGCCACTTTAGCCAGCGGCTGATGTGGCTGGCCGGGGTTGGTGGTGACACAGAACTCGATGTGATCAGCACCGGTGGCGGTCAGCGAATCTGGTGTGAAGGTGACGTTAATAGTGAAATGGCCGTGTGGCATAGCCAGTTCATGCATATTGGTGGTAATCAATTGTGCCAGTTCACTGGCGTGCTGGCTGCGCCGGATGTGCAACTGCTCCGCCACATGCAGGGCCTGTTGATGGTACTCCTGCACCGCTCGGTTCAGGGCGTCGTGGTCACTTTCTTGCTGTTCCAGCAGTTGTTGTTCCTGCAACAGCTGTTGGTGATACGCAGGCAATTCTTCCGGCGTGACGTGGTGTTTACGTGCCAGCGTTAACTGGCGCGACAAACGCTGTTCCAGTTCGTAGAGCCGGATAGGGTCCAGGTCCATGCGGTCACAATAATGGCGCAACTCATCGCTGGCTTCGCTAATTTGAATGCTGGCTTCTTCCAGCATGGAAAACACCCCGGAGAGCGCCTCATCCATGCTGATCAGTTCCGATAACTGATGTTTGGCGCTGTGCAACATGCCAAGTACGTTCTGCTCTTCACCTTCGCTGAGTATTTGCAGCGTCTGCTGACTGAGTGACATCAGTTGCCCGCTGTTGGCAAGCCGCTTGTATTCGACATCGATCTGCTCGTATTCACCCGGTTGAGGGGTAAATTCATTGAGCTCCTTGAGCTGGTACTGCAACAATTCCCGGCGCGCTTCCCGCTCGATGGTGGCCTGCTGATGTTGTGCCAGTTCGCGACAGCTCTGGTGCCATTGCTGCCACATCTGGCGCATGGCACCAAGCAGTTGCGATTCATCGGCGTAGGCATCCAACAGATGGCGTTGATGTTCCGGCTTGAGCAGCAACTGGTGCGCGTGCTGGCCGTGGAGCTGAATCAGATGCTGGCCCAGTTCGCGTAACTGCGACAACGGCACCGCCGTACCATTGATAAAGGCGCGAGAGCGGCCGTCGGCACTAATGACGCGGCGCAACAGACATTCGTTGTTGTCATCAAGCTGATTGTGTTCCAGCCAGCGTAACGCGGCGGGGGTATCCGTCAGCGAGAAGCGGGCGCAGATGTCAGCGCGAGTGGCTCCAGGGCGCACCATGTTGGCATCAGAGCGGTTGCCGAGACACAGGCCGAGAGCATCAATAGCAATGGATTTTCCCGCCCCGGTTTCACCGGTAATGACGCTCATCCCTGCCTGAAAATCAATTTCCAGTTCGCGCACAATGGCGAAATTACTGATTGTGAGTTGCGCCAGCATGATAGTGTCCTGTATGTAACAACAACTGTTATTACATACAGTATAGACTGGTTTTTTGTACAGTAAAGAGGCAATCGCCACTTTCAGAATAATTTTTTGGACCAGCCGAGCTTGCTGCTTAATGTATTGAAATAGCTATAATTTTCTGGGTGAATCAAATTCAGGTGATACTGGCTGCGCTGGATGAGGACCTCTTCACCTTCCTGAACTGGCAGTGCAATTTGGCTGTCGCAACTGATTTCCAGATCCTGGGTGATGTGGGAAAACTTCAGCCGAATGGCACTGCTGCTGTTGATCACCAACGGCCTTGCCGACAGGGTATGCGGGAACATCGGCACCAGCGCAATCGCATCCAGTGATGGGGTCAGGATGGGGCCACCGCCGGATAACGAATACGCCGTGGAGCCGGTGGGGGTTGAAATAATCAGGCCGTCGGAACGTTGGGAAAAGGCGAACTTGTCGTCAATATAGACTTCAAATTCAATCATGTGTGCCACTTTGCCCGGGTGTAGCACCACTTCATTGATGGCGGTGCTACTGCTGTTGGGGTGATTGGCGCGGCACACCTGTGCTTCCAGCATGAAACGCTGTTCGCGGATGTAACGCCCGGCGAGCACCTCGCTGAGTTGCTGCTGGGTGTGGTCCGGGTCGAGGTCGGTGAGAAACCCGAGATTGCCACGGTTGACGCCAATGACGTTGATATCGTAGCGCGACAGCACCCGCGCTGCGCCCAGCATGTTGCCATCACCGCCGACCACCACCGCCAGATCAGCCTGCTGACCAATTTCCGACAGGCTGCCGGTGGCGGCCTCCGTCAACTGCAATTCGCGGGCGATCTGTTGTTCGAGCACGACCTTGTATCCTTGCGCACGCAGCCAGTGATACAGCATTTCATGGGTGGTCAATGCATGTGGGTGACGTGGATGACCTACAATACCAATGCAGTTAAACGCTCTGTTCATTTGGGTGGTTTGTCCTCATAGGCGCACCGGCAGCTCACGGTTTTCGGACCGGTAATCAGACCAATATGTGAGTGGTTCCCTTGAAACCCCGGTTTTGATCCCCATAATAAGCGAACTAGCGAGATGAATGCGAAAAACGCGGAGAATTTCATGAGTAGTAAAGAACAGAAGTCGCCTGACGAGCAAGTCTTGGATCAAAAGGAAGCAGCGCAAGGTCAGCAAGCGGATGCCGTGCCAGAGACGACGGATGTCGCTGACCCGCGTGAAGAACGTATCGCCGAACTGGAAGCGCAACTGAGCGAGCTTCAGCAACGTGAACGTGAAAACGCATTACGTGCCCGTGCCGAGATGGAGAACGTCCGTCGTCGTGCCGAGCTGGACGTGGAAAAAGCGCATAAATTCGCTCTGGAGAAGTTTGCCGGAGAAATGCTGCCAGTGATTGATAACCTGGAGCGTGCGCTGGAAATGGCGGATAAGTCGAACGAAGCGCTGTCCGGCATGATTGAAGGGGTTGAGCTGACGCTAAAAGCGATGCTTTCTGCGGTGAGCAAGTTCGGCATTGAGGTGGTGGCTGAGGTGAACGTGCCGTTTAATCCGGACGTACATCAGGCGATGACACTGCTTGAATCTGCCGAGCATGAACCAAACCATGTGATGATGGTGATGCAAAAAGGTTATACCCTGAACGGTCGTTTGTTGCGTCCGGCGATGGTCGCCGTGTCTAAAGCAAAAGAGTAACGTCTGTTCGTGCTCCGGGAAGCGGCCAACGGCATCTTCCCGGGGTGTCTGTGTTACGGTTTCTTCCCTCGTTTTCCTTCCCGCTTTTCTTACCACTTTTCCCCGTGCCATGTTGTGAAACAAATTCGTTAGTCCGTTATTTATTGTTCGTTTTTGTGTTTATATTTTGTTAATCTTTACGTGTTAAAACCTGTGTTACTTGCCAAGCAGATGCTTCATTATCATTACCTATCAGAGCAATCATTTCTTTCATTCTAAATGCACTTGATAATCATTATCAACTTTGCGACAGTAGCAAAACAATAGCATTAGAAGGGTTACTCATATGCCGGGGAGTCGTGTAGTGGAATCAGTCAGCCGAACGTCAAGAAAGCTCAAACTTTCGCTGATGGGGCCGGCCTTTATCGCGGCGATCGGTTATATCGATCCCGGTAATTTCGCCACCAATATTCAGGCGGGTGCTGCTTACGGGTACCAGCTGTTGTGGGTGGTGGTATGGGCTAACCTGATGGCGATGTTAATCCAGTTGCTTTCTGCCAAACTGGGGATCGCGACCGGCAAGAATCTGGCGGAGCATATTCGCGATCGTTTTCCTAAACCTGTGGTCTGGGCGTACTGGATACAAGCCGAGATCATTGCGATGGCGACGGATCTCGCCGAGTTCATCGGCGCGGCTATCGGCTTTAAGTTGCTGCTTGGCGTGTCGTTGTTGGAAGGCGCGGTCCTGACCGGGATTGCCACCTTTCTGATTCTGATGTTGCAAAAACGCGGGCAAAAACCGTTGGAGATGGTGATCGGCGGGTTACTGATGTTCGTCGCCGCAGCCTACATCGTTGAATTGATCTTCTCTCGTCCTGAACTGGCATCGCTGGCAAAAGGCATGGTGGTGCCAAGTTTGCCGAGTTCCGATGCAGTATTACTGGCGGCCGGTGTGCTGGGTGCCACCATCATGCCGCATGTTATCTATCTGCATTCGTCGCTGACACAGCAGCAAAGTCACATCACCCGTGCTGAGCGTTATTCCGCCACCAAGGTGGATGTTGCGGTGGCGATGACTATCGCCGGGTTTGTCAATCTGGCCATGATGGCGACAGCGGCTGCGGCGTTTCACTTTAGCGGTAATACCTCGATTGCAGAGCTGGATCAGGCCTATCTGACGCTCAAACCCCTGTTAGGGCAGGCGGCAGCAACCATTTTTGGTCTGAGTCTGGTGGTGGCTGGTCTGTCTTCTACCGTGGTGGGAACCCTGGCCGGTCAGGTGGTGATGCAAGGGTTTGTGCGCTTCCATATTCCATTGTGGGTTCGCCGTGTGGTGACCATGCTGCCATCATTTATCGTGATTCTGTGCGGTATGGATCCGACCCGGGTGCTGGTATTAAGTCAGGTGTTGTTGAGCTTCGGTATTGCTCTGGCGCTGATCCCACTGTTGGTGTTTACCGGTGACCGCGATTTGATGGGAAACCTGGTCAACAGTCGCCGGGTACAGAATACCGGTAAGGTCATCGTGTGTATGGTGGTTGCGCTCAACCTGTATCTGGTTGTGGATACATTACTGGGATAATGCCCGCCGGTTCTTCACTCATTATTGCGCCTCCGCGTGTCGGGGGCGTTTTGTTTTTATGTGTCTGACTTTTTGCTTTCACCGGATGATCACGTGCAATTGGGTGATGCCCGGCCTATTATCTGAAGCTGATTTTTGATACCGAGATACCATTATGTCCGCGCCGATTACTATCGTTGAGAAGAAGCTGTTATCTGATCACTGGTTCGTTTTGCATAAATATGTGTTCGATTTGAAGCGAAAAAACGGCGGCACGGTGCGTCAGATGCGGGAAGTGTACGACCGTGGTAACGGCGCGACTATTTTGCTGTATAACCGGGCCAAAGGAACGGTGGTGTTGACCCGTCAGTTCCGGATGCCGACCTATCTGAATGGTAATGAAAGCGGGATGTTGCTGGAGGCCTGTGCTGGCCTGCTGGACGATCAATCACCTGAGCAGTGCATCCGTAATGAGGCTATCGAAGAAACCGGCTACCGGATTGGTCAGGTGGAAAAGCTGTTTGAAGCCTATATGTCGCCGGGTGGTGTCACCGAGCTGCTACACTTCTTTGCGGCGGAATACGACGATACGCAAAAACGGACTTCCGGCGGTGGTGTGGAAGACGAAGATATCGAAGTGCTGGAGTTGCCATTCAGTGAAGCGATGGCGATGGTCAAAGATGGCCGTATTAAGGATGGCAAAACCATCATGTTGTTGCAGCACGCGCAGATTAACGGCTGGTTCGCCAACGCCCGTTAACCGGTAGGATGCGGTAAACACATCCGGGGCCGACAGGCCCCGTGTCGTTTGGTGATTCCGCCGGGCTTATAGCTGGGCGGCGAGCAGATCTTCCAGTTTCTGCTGGTCTGCGGCAAACAGGCGAATACCCTCAGAGAGTTTTTCTACCGCCATAGGATCCTGATTGTGCTGCCAGCGGAATTCGGTTTCCGACAGTGGTGCTGGCTGATGGAAGCCTTCGGTTGACGGGCTGAGCCGACGTTCTACCGGGGCGGTGCTGTTTTTCAACTGTTCCAGCAACGCCGGGGCGATGGTCAGACGGTCGCATCCGGCCAATGCCAGGATTTGTTCCACCTTGCGGAAGCTGGCCCCCATCACGATAGTGCGGTAGCGGTGCTGTTTGTAGTACTCGTAAATACGTCGTACGGACAGTACGCCGGGGTCCTGTTCGGCGTTGTAGTCGGCAGAAGGCTGTCGGGCCTGATACCAATCGTAAATACGGCCGACAAACGGCGAAATCAGATAGACACCCGCCTCGGCACACGCGCGAGCCTGGGCAAACGAGAACAGCAGCGTCAGGTTGCAGTTTATCCCTTCTTTTTCCAGCTCTTCGGCGGCGCAGATCCCTTCCCAGGTGGCGGCCAGCTTAATCAGAATACGCGAGCGATGGATGTCCTTTTCCTCATACATCGCGATCAGTTTGCGGGCTTTCGCCACACACATACCGCGATCAAACGACAAGCGGGCATCAACTTCGGTGGAGACTCGCCCAGGAATGCTATTGAGAATTTCCGTCCCGATGTTGACCGCCAGGCGGTCGCTGGCGTTGATGAGTTGTGTCTCTTTCGAGCCGCCTTGCTGGCGGGCATACGCCAGTGCATCGGCAAAGAGTGATTGATACGCAGGCAGGCTGGCGGCTTTCAGAATGAGTGAGGGGTTAGTGGTAGCGTCCTGCGGTGAAAAGTGGCGAATCGATTCGATATCGCCGCTGTCTGCCACTACCACAGTGAATTGTTTCAATGCGTCTAGCTGGTTCATGGCTTAGCTCCCTGAAGATAAATTTGGCGGAATCACACTGCAGGATTCTGTGGTGGAATGACATGCGTTTTTTCTGATTGCGCAGCCATCGGCAGAGCTGACCCCGTCATGCCGTAACACTGGCTAAGCATAGCTAATCTGTACGCCATCTGCCGTCGGGTTGGATAAATTGAGGGGTGAGTGGCGTTTTTTCTGGCATTTTCTGCTTTTTTTGCCCGGCGCATCACGCGGGGTTATCGCGGATATACGCGTTGTCACAGCTTGTGGGGAGGTATGCCGCTGAGTGATTTTCACTCTCATTAATTAACTATATTAAGCGGTATTCCGGCGCGGATTTTGTAATGCTTCATGGTTTCGCAAATGACAGACACGATAGACTGGGTAGCCCACTACCCTACAAACAAAGCAAGAAGACAAGGTAATTAGCTATGGATGAACAACTCAAGCAAAGCGCACTGGACTTCCATCAATATCCGGTGCCGGGAAAAATCCAGGTCTCCCCGACGAAGCCGCTGGCAACTCAGCGTGACCTGGCGCTGGCCTACTCACCGGGCGTTGCCGCGCCTTGTCTGGAAATTGCGCAAGACCCGCTGGCCGCTTACAAATACACCGCGCGCGGTAATCTGGTGGCGGTGATCTCCAACGGTACCGCCGTGCTGGGGCTGGGTAATATCGGCGCACTGGCCGGTAAACCGGTGATGGAAGGTAAAGGGGTACTGTTCAAGAAGTTCTCCGGCGTCGATGTCTTTGATATCGAAGTGGATGAGCAGGATCCTGACAAGCTGATCGATGTGATCGCCGCACTGGAGCCGACTTTCGGTGGTATCAACCTGGAAGACATCAAGGCCCCGGAATGCTTCTATATCGAGCAGAAGCTGCGCGAGCGCATGAAGATTCCGGTATTCCACGACGACCAACACGGCACCGCTATCATTTGTACCGCAGCGGTACTCAACGGGCTGCGCGTGGTAGAAAAACAGATTGCCGATGTCCGGCTGGTGGTTTCCGGTGCGGGCGCGGCATCGATTGCCTGCCTCAATCTGCTGGTGGCGTTGGGCCTGAAACGTGAAAACATCGTGGTGTGTGATTCCCGCGGTGTTATCTACAAGGGTCGTGAAGCCAATATGGCGGAAACCAAAGCGGCCTATGCGATTGACGATAATGGCAGCCGCTTACTGGCGGATGTTATCCCGAACGCGGATATTTTCCTCGGTTGTTCTGGCCCAGGTGTGCTGACTCAGGACATGGTGAAAACCATGGCACCGCGCCCGCTGATCATGGCGCTGGCGAATCCGGAACCGGAAATTCTGCCGCCGCTGGTAAAAGAAGTGCGCCCGGACGCTATCGTCTGTACTGGCCGTTCTGACTACCCGAACCAGGTTAACAACGTACTGTGCTTCCCGTTTATTTTCCGTGGCGCGCTGGACGTTGGGGCAACCACCATCAATGAAGAGATGAAGCTGGCCTGCGTGCATGCGATTGCAGACCTGGCGCTGGCGGAGCAGAGCGATGTGGTGGCGTCTGCCTATGGCGATCAGGATCTCTCTTTCGGGCCGGAATATCTGATCCCGAAACCGTTTGATCCGCGTCTTATCATCAAGATTGCACCGGCGGTAGCGAAAGCGGCGATGGACTCCGGCGTGGCAACCCGCCCGATTGAAAACTTCGATGATTACATCGAGAAGCTGACGCAATTCGTCTACAAAACCAACCTGTTCATGAAGCCAGTCTTCGCTCAGGCCCGTACCCAGCCAAAACGTGTGGTACTGGCGGAAGGGGAAGACCCGCGCGTACTACATGCGACGCAGGAACTGGTGTCGCTGGGGCTGGCATTCCCGGTGCTGATCGGTCGCCCTGGTGTTATCGAAAAACGTATTCAGAAACTGGGCTTGCAGATAGCCATTGGTAAAGACTTCGAAGTGGTCAATAACGAGTCCGACCCACGCTTCAAAGCCTATTGGACTGAATACTTCGAGATGATGAAGCGCCGTGGTGTGTCTCAGGAACAGGCGCAGCGTGAGATGCGCGCTAACCCGACGCTGATTGGCTCTATCATGGTCCATCGCGGTGAAGCGGATGCGATGATCTGCGGGACAGTCGGTAATTACGAAGAGCATTTCGGTGTGGTAGAGAAAGTGTTCGGCTACCGTGACGGTGTGCATGTAGCTGGCGCGATGAACGCGTTGCTGCTGCCGAGCGGTAACACCTTTATCGCCGATACCTACGTCAACCCGGATCCGACACCAGAACAGCTGGCGGAAATTACGCTGATGGCCGCCGACACGGTACGTCGTTTTGGTATCGAGCCTAAAGTGGCCTTGCTGTCGCATTCCAGCTTCGGCACCTCTGATTCGCCGACGGCGAAGAAAATGCGTGCGACGCTGGAACTGGTGAACAAGATGGCGCCGGAGTTGCAGATCGATGGTGAAATGCACGGCGATGCCGCGCTGGTGGAAGCCATTCGTCGTGAACAGATGCCGAACAGCCCGCTGAAAGGGGCGGCTAACATCCTGATCATGCCGAACATGGAAGCCGCGCGTATCAGCTATAACCTGCTGCGTGTTTCTTCTTCCGAAGGCGTGACCGTCGGGCCGGTACTGATGGGCGTGGCGAAACCGGTACATATCCTGACGCCGATTGCTTCTGTTCGTCGTATCGTCAATATGGTCGCACTGGCTGTTGTGGAAGCACAGACCGCACCGCTGTAATCGTCCTGATTACAGTGAGAACAACGAAACCGGCAGGGTGACCCGCCGGTTTTTTTACGCCTGCTGGCGGAGCCACTTATCCAGTTCGTTGGCGAACTGTTGGCGGTCACGCTGGTTTAATGCCGCCGGGCCACCGGTCTGTACACCGCTGGCGCGCAGCGTATCCATGAAATCCCGCATGGTCAGCCGCTCGCGGATGGTATCTTCTGTGTAGCGTTCACCCCGTGGGTTAAGGGCGATAGCCTGCTTTGCCAGCACTTCAGCGGCAAGCGGGATATCGGCGGTGATCACCAGATCGCCAGGCTGAACACGACGCACAATTTCGTTATCCGCGACATCAAACCCTGCGGCCACGCGCAGGCTGTGGATGTGTGGCGAAGGTGGCGTTTTGAGCGGCTGATTGGCCACTAGCGTCAGCCGTGTCGAGGTACGATCGGCTGCACGGTATAACACTTCTTTAATGACGTTAGGGCACGCGTCGGCATCGACCCAGATGGCACTCATTCGTGAGACTCCGGCGATGTTGAGACACTAAGCCAGTCGCGAGCGGGTAAAAAGTCCCGGTACAGCGAGGCTTCCGGGCTGTCTGGCTCGGGTTGGTACTGGTATTCCCAGCGTACCAGCGGCGGCATCGACATCAGAATAGATTCGGTACGCCCACCACTTTGCAGGCCGAACAAGGTCCCCCGGTCCCATACCAGATTAAATTCCACATAACGGCCCCGGCGGTAAAGCTGGAACTGACGCTCCCGCTCGCCCCACGGGATATCTTTGCGGCGATTGACGATAGGCAGATAGGCGTGCTGGAACCCTTCGCCGACTGCGCGCATGAAAGCAAAGCTGGTGTCGAAATCCGGCGTATTGAGGTCATCAAAGAACAGGCCGCCGACGCCACGCGCTTCGTTACGGTGTTTGAGGAAGAAGTAATCATCGCACCATTTCTTGTAACGCGGGTAAACGTCATTGCCAAATGGCTGGCACAAATCAAACGCGGTCTGGTGCCAGTGGACGGCGTCTTCTTCGAAACCGTAGAACGGGGTGAGATCAAACCCGCCACCAAACCACCATACCGCTGGTTCGCCCGGTTTTTCAGCGATGAAAAAGCGTATGTTGGCGTGGCTGGTTGGCACATAAGGGTTAAGCGGATGGATAACCAGCGACACGCCCATCGCCTGGAAACTGCGTCCTGCCAGCTCGGGACGATGGGTGCTGGCAGAGGGGGGCAGCGACGCGCCCGAAACGTGAGAGAAGTTGACGCCAGCTTGTTCGAATACGCGCCCCTGACGCAGAACACGGCTGCGCCCGCCACCGCCGGAGGCATGCTGCCAGGCGTCTTCCATAAAGCTGGCGGTGCCGTCCGCCAGTTCCAGTTGTCGGCACAGGGTGTCTTGCAAACCGAGCAGAAATTGCTTGATAGCGTTGGTGTCCGGTGAACTCATAATGTCCCTTATCATGATAGTAAAAGGCAGTGAGGGCGGATTTCCTGCCCGGGCTGATTCTGGCCTTAGTATATCGGACTTCGCAACGTCGCCCATTGCTGAAAATGTCGCTGGCGTGAATTATCAGCCAGCGGTTGAAAACTGTATGACGGAGATATTGCGTCTGCGATGAATCGCGGGATAATCAGGAATAACCGATTGACTCTAGATGGCGAGCAGCAATGGAAATCCGCATATTCAGGCAAGATGACTTTGAAGAAGTGATCACCCTTTGGGAACGTTGTGATTTGCTGCGTCCCTGGAACGATCCGGAAATGGATATTGAGCGTAAGCTCAACCATGACCCCGACCTGTTTCTGGTGGCGGAAGTGGGTGGTGAGGTCGTGGGTTCCGTGATGGGCGGATACGACGGGCATCGCGGTTCTGCCTACTATTTGGGTGTTCATCCTGATTACCGTGGCCGCGGTATCGCCAATGCCCTGATCAGCCGTCTGGAGAAAAAACTGATCGCACGTGGTTGCCCGAAGATTCACCTGATGGTGCGCCAGAACAACACGGCCGTCATCAGCATGTATGAAAAGATGAATTACGACCTGGTCGATAGCATTACGCTGGGCAAGCGTTTGATTGAAGATCAGGAGTATTAAATCCCGCTGGTGCATCATCGGCTGATAACTACGAGGCGATGCCAGCTCGCCTGATTTTCCTGCGCTTATCGGCCGCATTCCTTTCGCCTCCTCTTGCTGTATGCGCTCTTGCGCCACGTTCTTCTGTTGTCTTTTCCACGTTCTGCACGCTATCAACATCCTCGCTACAAATATTTGTTGATAATGAATATCATTTGTAAAATAATTACCATTATCAATAATTATTTACATTTGTGTGGGCCGATTGGGGAGTTCAGGGTGGCATACCGTTGCCCTGTTCATGGCTCGATGATTATTTTTATAAATAAAACATGGTATTACTTTGAAAGTTACGCATTCTTTTCTGCTGTCTGTCGCGGTACACCTGTCGGTACTCTGGGCCTTGTTGTGGGGCGTGGTGTCTCGTGAACAGGTTGTGCTGCAGGCCGGGCGTGCCGGGGAAAGTGCGGCAAGTATGCATGTCACGTCATTTTCGCCTCATTCGGTGCGGCTGTTTTCTTCACACCCTGAACCTTCCCCGAGTGTCGAACCGGTTACCGAGCCGGCAACACCTACCGTTCCAGAAACAACCGCAGTTGCTGCTGCGTCGGTGGTGCCTGTCAATGAACGCGCTGTAGTGCGTACGGTGTCGGCTGAGACTGTGGCGAAAACGCGCCTGCAAAAACCACCGGAAAAACCACGGGAACCGCCGCGTACACCAGTTGATGCCACACCGGTGCGAGCGAGTGAAAAAACTGATGTCCGAAACATGCCGACGGCGGTGCTCAGTGATAACCGGGATACGCCGGTGAAGGCTGAAGCACCGTTTGCCGGGCAGGGAGATCGTGCTACCGCGCCGGTGTCCGCCAGTGCATCGGTGGGCGGTCAGGCTGCGCCGCAGGGCGAAAGTACTCAAGGGCAGGCCAGTCGTGGCGCAGGAAGTAGTCAAAACGACGTGCTCAAGGCGTTGCAGCGCCGTGTGAGCTACCCGGTTCGGGCACGTTCAATGGGGGTGGAGGGTCAGGTGCGATTGCGCTTTGACGTGACCTCCAGCGGCACGGTGACCAACATTCGGGTGCTATCGGAAAACCCCGACGGCATGTTCAGCAGCGACGTTATCAAAGATATGGCGCGCTGGCGTTATCAGGCGGGCTCACCCGCCATCGATCAGACCGTGTCAGTCATTTTTCGATTGAGTGGTCATATCGAACTTCAGAATTGATTGTTTTCTTTTCAATATCATCAGGGTACAGGAAATACTGACATGAATAAGCATCTCTATTTGATGATGATACTGGGCGTATCATCAACGGTGACGGCTGCCGAACAGACAACGCAGGCGGAAAATACCGCTACGGATAAACCAGTGACGGCAGAAAAAAAGCCAGCCGATGAAGATACGATTCTGGTGCGTTCCACGCCCACCAGCCAGAGTATGGGAACGCAAATTATTAATAGCGATCAGATTCAGCGTCGGCCGACGCGTAACGGTAGCGTTACTGAATTACTGCGTTCCAACCCTAATGTACGGTTTTCAAATGATCTTGATAGCAGTACGACGCCAGGTGAATTGGCGCCGGAAAACGTGTCTTTCCATGGTGAAAAGTTTTACCAGAATAACTACATGATCGATGGGTTATCCAATAATAATGTCATTAACCCAGGAGCCAATAACGGTCAATTGACTAATACGCCTGATGGTTATTCGCCAACGGATTTGCCTGCCGGTGGTGCGCAATCCTTCTGGGTTAACTCGGAGTTGATCGAGCAGTTACAGGTATTCGACAGTAATATCTCTGCGAAATATGGTGATTTTACCGGCGGTGTGGTCGATGCCAAATTAAAAGACCCGAAACTGGATCGCGCTTCCGGAAAAATTTCTTATCGCACCACTCGCGACAGTTGGGCCCGTTATCACATTGACGATGATATTGAAGGTGACTTTTATTCCGCCAGTCAGCTCTATTATCAGCCGAAATTCCGCAAGCATTTTTATTCGGCCACCTTTAATCAGCCATTAAGCGATAAAGCCGGATTTATTTTTGCCTATAACCGTCAGCAGTCGACCATTCCGTTTTACAACAGTGTGATGGATGAATGGGTCACACAGACTCGTGAGGCGGAAACCTATTTGCTTAAAGGCACTTATCTGGCGGATAACGGCGATGTTTTTCGCCTTACCGGGATGTACGCGCCGCATGAGTCCGGCTATTACAAGAAAGACATTAAAAACGGCGGTTATACCAATACCGGCGGCGGCTATCGCGGCAATATCGAATGGGAACACAACGCCGACTGGGGAAAAGTCAGCAGCCTTGCTGGGTATCAGTCTGAAGAAAACCGTATTGAACACGAAGCGGATACTTACCAGTCCTGGTATCGCTATAACCGGACATCCAGGTTTGTATCCAACGTTGTGGATTGGGGAACTGGTGTGGCGGGAAATACCTCGCAGTTATCCGGGATCGGCGGCTATGGTAAGTATGCCACCGAGAAGCGCACCTTCACTTTCAAACAGGATTACGAGCTAAACCCACTGGCGTTATGGGGAACCAGCCATCAGTGGGATATGGGCTGGCAGGTCGATTCTTATCACGCCCAATACCGCCGTTTTAGCGATGTGTATACCAGCCGCAGCACGCCAACTATCAGTACCAGCGTTGTGTGCCAGACTGGCGATGCGTTCTGTATCAATCGCGAACAGTATTTCCGCAGCCGCACGCTGTATCCAGCGCGTCAGGTTGAAGGGAACTACGTGAATTATGCGCTGTATTTGCAAGATAGCGTCAGCTACAAGAACCTGGAGGTAACGCCGGGCGTGCGCCTGCAGTATGACGACTACCTGAAAAACCTCAATGTCGCCCCGCGTCTGGCGGCCTCTTACGATGTATTTGGCGATCGTGCTACCCGTGTTTTTGGCGGTGCCAACCGCTACTACGCCCAGAATATGCTGGCGTACAAACTGCGTTCCGGAATCAACGAGTCGGTGGTGCAGAATCGAACCAACGCCAACAGCGCCTGGACGAGCAGCACGACCAGCTATGGCACATATGACTACGATATTTCCGACCTGAAAACGCCGTACAGCGATGAGCTGTCGTTGGGGCTGTCGCAACGGGTGTATGACACCGTCTGGACGCTGAAATGGGTGAATCGCCAGGGGCGTGACCAGTTTGGCCGCAGCAGCCAAACCGATAGCAGCGGTCAACGCTATTACTACCTGACCAACGATGCCCGTACCGAAGGCAATACCGTGTCGCTGACGGTAGAACCGATCAGCCCGTATAAACTGAAATACGCGGACATTCGCTGGGGACTCAGCGCCAGCATGGCGGATAACAAGACCAGCTCACAGATTTATTACGACCAGAGCAACATGGATGACAGCAAGGTGATCTTTAAAGGACGCCTGACCGATCGCCGTGACATGGATGCACTGGACTACAACACGCCGTGGTCGGTTGCACTGAACGTCAATACCTATTTCCCGGCCATTCGCCTGAACTGGGATCATAACCTGACCTATACCTCGGGCTACAAAGGCTATCGCACCACCAGCGTAACCTGCTCCGGCAGCACCAGTCGTGTCAGTGCCTGTGGTGATTACAGCGGTAGCGCCACGTTGTATACCGAGCACAAATATCAGGATTACCTCTCTTATGACTGGCGTTTCAATTACTCGCTGCCGACCTACAAAAACCAGTCGCTGGATCTGACGCTGGATGTGATCAACGTGTTCGACAACGTGATCGCCACCTCGCAGGAGTCTACCGGCAATACGGTGACCTACAAGTTGGGACGCCAGTTCTGGCTGGGTGTTGCGTACAACTGGTAATGGCTTGCCGCCGGGCATAGTGCTTTCCCCGGCGGTAATACCCTTTCCCGGCAGTAACACGATTACCTGGCAGTAACACAATGGTTTATCGAACTATTTTGTCTGTTTCATATATCTATGATTGAGTAATTGATGAAAAAAATGACATCACGCTGGATTGGCATCATCGTCTTGTGCCTGTTCAGTACGCTGGCATCAGCGCAAACCGTTACCAGCCCGTTACCGGTGATCACCGAAGGGCAACTGGCTAATGGCTTGCGTTACACCCTTGTGCCGTTAGCCGGTCAACAACAACGGCTGGATATCCGGCTGTTGGTCGAATCGGGCTCGTTGGATGAGCAGGACGGCGAATCCGGCGTAGCGCATATGGTTGAACACATGGTGTTTCGCGCGACACAGGATTATCCGACCGGACTGGCACAAACGCTGGGGCAACAGGGTTGGATCCGTGGGCAGCACTACAATGCCATGACCAATTACGAACGCACGATGTACATGTTGAGTCCGCCAGCGGGTAAAGCCTCGCTGACGTTGGCGCTGAACGTGTTGGCGCAGATAGCCGGACACGCGCGTTTCGAACCGGAGGACTGGCAGCGCGAGCGTCAGGTGATTCTGGAGGAGTGGCGCGGCAAGCTCGGGGTCGCAGAGCGCATGAATCAGCAGCGGGTCGCTGCCATCAGGCATGGTTCTCGTTATCCCGAGCGACCGGTTATCGGCACTGAAACCTCCATTCAGAATACGCCGGTGACGGTGCTGCGCCGTTTTTATGATCGCTGGTATCACCCCCGTAATATGCGCTTGATCGTGATAGGCGACCTGCAGCCCGAGCAGGTAAAACAAGCGATTTCGCAGGTGATGGGGAGTCTGCCGGACACGCCGATCCCATCGCGGCCGTCGTATGAGCCGACGTTGCGCCCGCAACTGCATGTGGTGCGCTTGCAAGACAGCCAAAGCAGCGTTAGCCAGGTGTCATTCGTGTTCCGTTTTGATGATGCCTTGACCAAAGCAACAGGGGAAGAGGGGATGCGCCGCCGTCTGATTAACCAGATAACGCTGGATGCCCTGAGTAAGCAGGTGCAGCGTCAGCCGCTCTCTTCGTCTTCGGCAGTCAGCAGTCTGGTGGTGCGCAAATCTGATATCGGCACTACCACGGTAGCGTTGGGGCTGTTTGCTTCGGTGCTGCCGGAGGGACATCAGCAAGGGATTGACGCCGTGCTGCAGGAAATTGCCCGCTTGCAGCGTTATCCGCTTTACGAGCCGGATATCACCGCAATCAAGGACGGGTTACGTCAATCGGCGGAGAACATGGCGGCGACGCCAGAGCGGCGCGAGTTTTCCGATTGGGTACAGCAACTGGTGGTGTCCTGGCAGCAGGACCGTCCTTACATCGGCAAGCAACAACTGGGGCAACAGGCGCTGGCGGTACTGAAAACCATCACGGCCGATGATATCAACGCCTGCCTGCAACGCTGGTTGTCGTCGCCTGATCAACTGGTTCAGTTCAGTGTTCCCGGTAGCCTGCCATTCACGCCGCCTTCCGCGGCAGCGATTGAGCAACAGCGTCAGTCGGTCGCGCAGCGTGAGCTGGCACCGTTACAACTGCCGGTGACGCGGGTTACGCCAGTACTGCAGCCGGGCGAAGGCCGTGGCGAGGTTGCTGGTGTACGTCTCTTCCCGGAGCAGAAGGTGGAAGAGTGGCAACTGACCAACGGTGATCGTCTGGTGTGGCTACGCACGCCTCAGGCTGGCAAAACAGTCTCACTGACCATGCTGTCGTCTGCTGGTTTTATGGCTCCGGGGCGTGAACCGTGGCTGTCTCAGCTTGCTGCCCAGTTGATCAGCCAAAGCGGGCCTGCGGGATGGACAGGCCGTGATTTGAACGACTGGAAAAAAGCACGAAAACTCTCCCTTAGTCTGGATTATCAGCCAGATGAACTGCGCTGGAGCGGGAGTACGAGCCCCGATAAGCTGGAGGCGTTGCTGCATCTTTATCACGTGATGAATCGGTCGGCGAGTATCGACGAAAGCGATCTCCGCGAGAGCCTGGCGACACTAAAACGTCAGCAGAGTACCCGCGAGCAGAGCATTAGCGCCCAGCGGGAGCGGGAGAGCGCCGAATTGCAGTTTGGCAAAGCCGGTGTGCCTTTCCCGACGCCAGTACAACTGGATGCCGTGACCAGCGAACAACTGGCGCAACAGTGGCGGCAGACGGTGGCGGCACCGGTAACCTATTACCTGCTGGCGGACTTACCGGCAGAGCAATTGCGCCCACTGGTGGAGCGCTATCTGGCATCACTGCCTCGCCAGTCCGTTGGGGAAAGCCCGCAATATCTGGCACAGGAAGGGAAGCGCGAGCGCATTTCTGCCATCAATCTGGAGCCGAGAGCGGATGTTTATCTGTGGAGTTTTTCACCCCAAACCTGGACGCCGCAGCAGGCGGTGCAGGTGAACATCGCCGCCCGGCTGGCGGCGCGTTATCTCAAGGCCAGCCTGCGGGATGAGGCGCAGGGCGTGTACAACCTGAAGATGGAAAGCCGCCTGAATGATAAGAGCCAGCGCATTGAAACAGTGCTGCGTTTCACCACTTCGCCGCAACGGGCGCAGGCGTTGAGGCATAACGCCCAGCAGGTGCTGGAAACGTTGGCGACGCGCATCACACCGCAGGATGTCGAACAGGAGCGCAAACAGTTTATTCACAGCGAACGAGCCCGTCAGGAAGACATCACCACCCTGATGTCCCGGCTGATACTGAGTTACCGCAATTATCACGATCCCCGCTATCTGACCCAACTGGATAGCCTGGCACCGTCGATCACCGTTGAAACGGTGCGTGACGCGGCGTCCCGGCTGTGGCATCCGCAAAATCAGGTGTTGTACATCACACTGCCGAACACCACATTGCCGAACATCACGCTGCCGCAGGAGAAAAAATCGTGAGCACCTTTCTGCAGGCGTTTGCCCTGTTATGCCGTCCATTCTGGCTTGATCGGCGTTACTGGCCATGTTGGTTGTTGCTGGCCACGATCGTGGCGATGGGCGGCAGCATTGTGTACCTCAACGTCCGTATCAATGACTGGAGCAAGACCTTTTATGATGCGTTGGGAGCATTCGATAGCAGTCTGCTTTACCGTCTTATCAAAGAATATTGCCTCTATATCCTGATTTATATCGGTATCTTCGTGTATCAGGAGTGGCTGACCAAACTGTTAATCATTCGCTGGCGTGAACAGATGACGGCGGCGTTTATCGATAGCTGGCTGGCGAAACGCACGTTTTATCGCCTGTCGTTAAGTGGTCAGGTGGATAACCCGGATCAGCGTATCGCGCAGGATGTCGACCTGTTCGTCACCCAAACGGTACGGCTGTCCGTGTCGTTTATCATCACGTTCGCCCAACTGTGCTCGTTTCTGGTGATCCTGTGGGATCTGTCCGGTGTGCAGCAGTTTACGTTGTGGGGGCACAGCGTCACGGTCAGCGGTTATCTGGTGTGGGTCTCGGTGCTCTATACCTTGCTGGGAAGTTTGATTACCCAGTGGATCGGCAAGCGGCTGCACGGTATCAATTACCATAAGCAGCAGGCGGAAGCCGATTTCCGTGCCTCACTGTTACGCAAGCACGACAGCGCAGAGCAGATTGCGCTGTACGGCGGCGAGCAGCAGGAAAAACGCCAACTCGGCAGCTATTTTGCTTCGATTGTCAGTAACTGGCGCGCATTGATGAACGCCGAGCGTAATCTGGGCCTGTTCACCGTCGGCTATACCCGTGTCAGCCTGATCGTACCGGTATTCGCCGCGTTGCCTGCATTTCTCAGCAAGACGGTGACGCTGGGCGGTTTGATGCAGATCCGCAGCGCGTTCGGTCAGGTACATGGCGCACTGAGCTGGTTTATTCGGGTGTACTACTCACTGGTAGAGCTGTCTGCCAGCATGACGCGTCTGGATCAGTTTCGGCGAGAAATCGACGCGCATCAGGATACGGCGATGCCGTTGGTGCAAGGGGATCAACTGCATGTCGAACGGCTCAGTTTCTCCACACCGCAGGGGCGGCGGTTGCTACATCACGTGACCTTCCAGTGCGTACCCGGCAGTTGGAACTGCCTTTCCGGTCACAGCGGATTGGGAAAATCGACGCTGTTGCGTACGCTGGCCGGATTGTGGCCCTATTACGAAGGGGCTTGGCAGGTGGGACGCGGTACACCGCTGTTGCTGCCGCAGCAGAGCTATCTGGGGCAGGGGACATTAGCGGAGGTGGTGTGTTATCCGCACGCGCCGCTGGATAATGAGGCTACGTTGCGTCAGGTACTGGAGCAGGTTGGTCTCGGTGACTGGGGTGAGCGGTTACAGCAGCAGATGAACTGGGATCGGGTTTTCTCCGGTGGTGAACGTCAACGGCTGGCGCTGGCACGGGCGCTGATCAATCGCCCGGATCACCTGTATCTGGATGAGGCCACCAGCCATCTTGATCCGCAGGCTGCCCGACACTTGCTGGGCGTCATCCGCCAGGCATTGCCGGATTGCACCGTGATTGCAGTGACTCACCAGCAGGAACTGGCTGATTTGTTCCACTACCACATCGATCTGGCGGCGTTTCGCTGATCGTTCTCCTTCTGGTCGGCGGCGTTTTTATCTGATGAACGTTTTATCAGGTTGAAATGGTCCCCGGCCAGTCTGAACAGTGGTAATCTTGGCGCCATTGTGCGCGCCGTGGATAACCCCGCGCGAATATTTACGGCACTTTTTGCCGGGGGCAGACTCCAACAGCCAGCACATCAGGGCTGACGACTGTGAGTCGGCACCGTTTTATGTTGAGGAGTCGAGTGTGACAAAAGTGCGTCCGTTGTTTCTGGCTTTCCCGCTGTTGTTGGCAGGGTGCAGCACCCTTTCCAGTTTTTCCTGGTCCAGTTTGTCGCCGTTTAACTGGTTCGGTCATCGGTTAACGGTGTCGGACGCAGGCGTGGGTGATATTAATGCCGCTACTCCTATGCTGGAGTCTGAACTGGACAAGGCACTGAATGGCGATTATCGCCTGCGTGGCGGTATGGAAACCCGTAACGGCAAACTGGTCTCTATCTATGAAGCGCTTAAGGATGACAGCGTCAGGCTGGAAATCAGCGGCGCGCCGAAAGGCCAGGTGAAGCAGGTGATCGTGATGGATAAGGCTGTTACCAGCGAGTGGGGCGTAAAAATCGGTGATGAGTTCAGCTCACTGTACAGTAAAGCGTTTGGCGTTTGCCAGCCGGGACAAGGCGCGGATGCCCGCAGCGTGGAGTGTGTGGCACCGCAGGGGAAACACGTCAGCTACCTGTTCTCTGGCGACTGGAATGGCCCGGAAGGGTTGATGCCGTCCGACGATATTCTTAAAAACTGGAAGGTTTCGAAGATTGTCTGGCATGCTCAGGGCCGGGAATAATTTATCGGACTCGTTCGTAAATGTACTTGCCGGGGCAATACTGTTCCGGCTTTTTTTTTGATACTCGATTTATACCTCACTAGCTGCACACGACTTTTCTTCCTTTAAAATATTATCATTGAGTGCTGTACTATTTTATTGAAGCCCTATTTTATTGAGGATAGTGTGATAATGATCATACCGTCTTAAGAATGAAGATGATATTTAATCGTTCTCTCACCCGAGTTATTGTGGAGTAATACATTATGAATCATCTTGAGTTACTGGCAATGCGCCAGCTTTTCCTATTAAGTGTGGATGAGGCTGCGTACTATATTGCTGAGGATGGAAATAACGAACAGTGGGTAATGTGGGAGAACGGCGAAAGGGAAATACCTTTGCTGATTGTTGAAAAGTTTGAATCAATGAAAAAGGAGAGAAGGCAGAGAATCAGCGCAATAATTGAAAAAATTAATAACAGAATTGGTAATAACACCATGCGTTCATTTAGTAGTTTTAATGATTTCCTTGCCGTTTATACGGATGGGGATTTTCTGGAATGGAAAGTGTATCAATCTGTTGCCAACGAGCTTTACTCACGTGATTTGGAGCGATTGTGCTAAGAACACTCGAGTAACAAGGCATACCTTTATACGCCGCCAGACACATGATTATTGTGCGCCAGATAAGGGCGCAGCACGGAAGAATGGTGTGTGGCGCATGCGTGTCACGGATGTGATTGTCGGCCTGACAGCAATGTGTGAGGCGTCTTTCCATGAGTGAAATCTGACCGTTGAAACGATATTGAAATCAGCGTGGTGAATAGCGACCCACTGGTGTGAAGAGTGAATAACGAAAGATTATTTCTATAAAAGAAACATACTATCTTGCATTTTACTTATATGGTGACTGTGAACGCGGTTTATTCATAATGAAAGCATGACAGGACTTCTATTGTTAAATAACAATGTGGATGTTGCGTTTTTGTTTTTTATTTGTGTGGATAAAATAGAGTGATTCGTTTTTTATGTGCATTGGCTCATAAAATTCTACTATAGAAAGAATCTATGAATTGTGAATAAAAAAGGAATTATTTATTTTAAGAATGAGTTGATAGCATAAGAGCAGTATTGAATATCTGAGATTAAATGTGTTTTAGGGCAGACAAAACGGTGACTTTTTTGTCTGCATGACGCCAGGTGATTTGCCGTGAGAAGGTTGCGCTCCACCCTCTGTGTGGTACCCATTGATGAATGGGGATCCGGGTGAAATAAGGAAATGCCGCTGAATGACAGCATCCTTTTCTGAACAGAAGGTCCTGTATGAAAAATCGCTATATACCAACGGCATTTGGCTTGTACCTCAATTATCTGGTACATGGCATGGGCGTCATCCTGATGAGCCTGAATATGCAGCACCTGGAACAGCAATGGCACACCGATGCGGCTGGGGTCTCCGTCGTCATCTCTTCGTTGGGTATCGGTCGACTGAGTCTGTTGCTGATTGCCGGAACGCTTTCCGATCGCTTTGGTCGGAAACCTTTTGTTTATCTTGGTATTGCATGCTATCTGGTGTTCTTTTTGGGCGTGCTCGGCACGACTAATATTGTTGTTGCTTACTGTTTTGGCGTGCTTGCCGGAATGGCCAACAGTTTTCTGGATTCCGGTACTTATCCATCACTGATGGAGGCGTTTCCTGATAGTCCAGGCACAGCGAATATCCTGATCAAGGCGTTTATTTCTGGCGGACAATTTTTGCTGCCATTGGTGATAAGTATACTGGTGTGGGCTGATCTCTGGTTCGGTTGGTCGTTTTTGCTCGCCGCCAGCATCATGATGTTAAACGCGGTGTGTCTGTTCCGATACCCATTTCCGCCATCTCGTTCACAGCCCAATAGGGCTGAACGGGTTGATAAAACAGGGCTGATTGATACGAAGAGTAGCCCGACACGGGTGGAGAAAGAGCACCATACATGCGCCATGCTGGATCTTGCCAGTTTTACCTTATTCGGCTACATCGCTATGGCAACGTTCTACCTGATCAGCCAATGGCTGTCGCAGTACGGGCAGTTTGTGGTTGGTATCCCTTATGAAATGTCGATCAAGCTGCTCAGCATCTACACCATCGGCTCGCTGTTTGGGGTTGTGATTACCGCAGGACTGGCGAGGAGTAACACCCACTCAAGTCTGGTGTTGATCTGCTGTACTTTCCTGTCTTTCATCTCGTTGTTAGTGGTGTGCCTTTATCCCAGTGTGAAGGTGGTGATCATATTTGCCTTTGTAATCGGTTTTTCTGCGGCGGGTGGGGTGTTACAACTGGGGCTAACACTGATGGCATTGCGTTTTCCCTATGCAAAGGGGAAAGCCACCGCTATTTATTACAGTGCGGGTAGCCTGGCGACATTCACTATTCCGCTGGTAACGGCCCGGCTGTCGCAAGTCAGTATTGCCAGCATTATGTGGTTTGACGTTGGTCTGGCGGCGGCCGGTTTCCTGACCGCGTTGTTTATTGGCTACCGCGATATGGAAGCCCGCCGCTGTTCCGTCAGTATGAATCAGCTTGGAGCCTGACCACAAGACCGGTGCAATACCGCCAATGTTTACCGGAAAGCGAGTATTTTCATTGAGTTCAGTTTCCTGGCGCTAGCGCCATCATGTTAACGCTAACGACTGACAGGTACTGAGGATGAATTGCTTAAAAGATTCTGCCGCCGGTGACAGGGTACGATCTTTGTGCGTTGCCAGATAGACATAGCGTGTCTGGCCGGGATTGCGAATGCGCATGACATGCACGTTGGAGAGTGACAACGTGCTGATACGGGGCATGATCGCGATACCGTAGTTGATGCTCACCAGCCCCACCATCGCCGTATCCTCCTCCACATAACAGGCGATTTCGGGGATCAGTTTTTTCTGCATGAAGATCTTGTCGATGAACTGCCGCAGCCCGCTTTTCTGGGAGAAAAAGATGAACGGGTAGGCGATGGCGTCCTCCAGATCGATTTCGCTGTCATCGCGTTGCGCCAACGGGTGGTCGCGTGAGGTCACCAGCACCAGCTCCTGGCTGATCACCGGGATAAATTCAATGTCTGACTCGTCCGGAATATGGGAGCACAGCGCCATGTCAAATTTATCTTCTTTGAGGTCCTGCACGATCGACAGTGTGGTGCCTTGAAAAAAAGCGAAGCGTTTATTGGTATTTTCTGGAATATGAATAAAACGATCGATCAATTGCGGTACTACCATTTCCCCCATGGTGTAAATAAACGCCAGATTGATGACCTCATCGTGAGGCGCACACATTTTCCTCAGCGCTGTGCGACCATTTTCCAATTCAAGTAGCGCACCTTCGACATAGGGTAAAAAGAGTTGCCCGCTCTGGGTAATTCGAACATTGCGCCCATGCCGTTCAAACAGGGTGACCCCCAGTTCTTTTTCCAGTTCGGAGATAGCATGGCTCAACGAGGGTTGCGTAATGTTCAGACTGAATGCCGCTTCCGTGTAGTGCTGCTTTTCTGCCAGTCGCTTGAAATAGTGCAGTTGTTTTAAATTCATTCTGATTCTCATGAAGTTAATGCAGCGCGAAGTAATGTCGCCGAATAATATTAACATACTGCAAATATTTGCCGTGTGCCGCTGATTAAATCACATAATGTGTCAGGCCGTTGCCTAAATATGGCGGTGTTTTAATGGTACGGCGCTACGGCACCCCGGCATGCAATATTATTATGGCCTTGTGCAAAATAGCATGTTTTTCCTAGTGCGAAATGCAGGAGAGTAAGGTAAATGGATTGTTAATTGAAAACGGCGCTGTTGTATCCCGCCACGCGAATTCGACGATGGAGAGAGAGGGAGTTTGTCCTCTCATTTTTCTTTCTCATGTATGAATGCAGGCTAGCTCACAATAATGGGGTGTTGTTTTTTCTCATGGCGGAAGTTGGCATGAAAATAATTTTTATGTACGAATTATAAAAATAAATTTGAAGAAAATCGCATTGTTTTATTCTGCTGGTTTGGTGCTGGGTACGGTGCCTTTCGGCATCGTGATGTGGTGATTTTGTAAAATAGAGAACAAATCATCAACACCCTGAACTAATGGAATCTGTCTTTTCCTGCAATAAAGTTTGCAACGAAAACCTTATATTACGTTTTTATTGTTCCCCTTGCCGGGTACATTACATACAGATAATAATTTAGCAAGATTTTACGAAACGTAGTGCTCATAGAAAATAAAAGAAAAAGAGGGAAATAAGACGGCTTGCACAATTTTTGTGAGAAATAAGATTTGTGCAAGAAATACAGTTTGTGCAATGAAAACTGTGCAATGAAAAAATCACTATAAACGGAGAGAAGTATGAGCCAGAGCAAGGCCTTCAATTCGCCATTTTTATTAGCTGTTATCGGCATCTATCTAAGCTATTTTCTTCATGGTATCAGCGTCATCACCCTGGCGCAGAATATGACGAGTCTGGCGACAAAATTCGGCACTGACAATGCGGGAATTGCCTATCTTATTTCAGGCATTGGTCTGGGAAGATTGGTCAGTATTTTGTTTTTCGGGGTGATTTCCGATAAGTTCGGTCGCCGCGTGTCGATTCTTATCGGGGTGGTGCTGTATTTACTGTTCTTCTTCGGTATTCCTTCCAGCCCGAATCTGATCGTTGCTTTTATTCTCGCTGTCTGCGTGGGGGTAGCCAACGCCGCGTTGGATACCGGTGCCTATCCGGCATTGATGGAGGCTTATCCCAAAACGTCCGGCTCAGCTGTCATTCTGCTCAAGGCAATGATTTCTTTCGGACAAATGTTCTATCCGGTGTTGGTCGGCTACCTGATCACCAGCAATATCTGGTACGGCTACGGCATTGTCCTGCCAGGGATCGCGTTCCTGCTGGTATCGCTGCTGATAGTAAGAAGTAAATTCCCAAGCCAGATGGTGGATGCCAATGCCATCAAAGATTTGCCGCAGATGAATCAGAAGCCGCTGGCCTGGCTGGAAGGCGCGGCCTCCATCGTATTCGGCGTCGCCATCTTCTCCACCTTTTACGTTATCGTGGTCTGGATGCCGAAATATGCCGTAGCCTATGCCGGTATGGCGGAAACCGACGCCTTGAAGACCATTTCTTATTACAGCATGGGCTCGTTAGTCTGTGTATTCGTCTTCGCTCTGTTGTTGAAAAGCATGGTTCGTCCAGTCTGGGCCAACGTGTTCAACTCAGCATTGGCGGTGGTGGCCAGCACGGTGATTTATCTGTACCCGTCAGCGCTGGTTTGTAACGTCGGTGCATTTATTATCGGTTTCTCTGCTGCCGGTGGATTATTGCAACTGGGCGTTTCTGTGATGTCTGAGTTCTTCCCGAAAAGCAAAGCAAAAGTCACCAGTCTTTATATGTTGATGGGCGGCCTGGCTAATTTCGTGATTCCCATTATCACCGGTTATTTATCCAAAGTTGAATTGAAATACATCATTCTGCTGGATATTGGTTTTGCTGCATTATCGCTGCTCGCCGCATTAATTGTTTTCGTTCGTTATTACAAGGTTTTCAATATTCCTGAAAACGATGTGCGTATGGGTGAGAGCCTATTTTCGATGAAAAATGCCAGTAATAGACCGTCGCATTCATAAGCAGAATTTCGCGTCATCATAATAATGGCGCAGGTGGCAAGAATATATTCATAGCGTAAGGAGTTTATAATGGATGTTACTGCAAAATATGAATTGATCGGTTTGATGGCTTACCCGATCAGACATAGTCTTTCGCCTGAAATGCAGAATAAAGCGCTGGAAGAAGTTGGGTTACCTTATACCTATATGGCTTTTGAGGTGGATAACACCACCTTCCCTCAGGCGATAGCAGGGCTTAAAGCGCTAAAAATGCGTGGTACTGGTGTGTCCATGCCCAATAAACAGCTGGCCTGCGATTATGTGGATGAATTGACGCCAGCAGCCAAACTGGTCGGCGCGATAAATACCATCGTCAACGATGATGGTTACCTCAAAGGGTATAACACCGACGGTACCGGGCATATCCGCGCCATCAAGGAAAGTGGCTTTGATATAAAAGGTAAAACGATGGTGCTGGTAGGCGCTGGCGGCGCGTCGACCGCGATCGGTGCTCAGGCGGCTATCGAAGGCATCAAGGCCATCAAGCTGTTCAATCGTCGTGATGAGTTTTACGAAAAGGCGCTTGCCTTTGCCAAACGCGTGAACGACAACACCGACTGCATTGTTACCGTGCACGATCTGGATGATCAACAGGCGTTCGCTGATGCTATCGCTACCGCCGATATCCTGACCAACGGCACTAAGCTTGGGATGAAACCGCTGGAAAACGAGAGCATCGTTACGGATAAATCCTTGTTGCGCCCAGGCTTGTTGGTTACCGAATGCGTATATAACCCGCATATCACCAAATTGTTGCAGATGGCGATGGAAGCTGGCTGCAAGACCATTGATGGTTATGGCATGTTGCTGTGGCAGGGTGCAGAGCAGTTCAAACTCTGGACCGGAAAAGACTTCCCGTTGGAATACATTAAAAAAGCGATGGGGTTTGGCGCCTGATGGTCCGCGTCGGCTGTTAGTTGCCCAACGGTGGGCCGCCTGAAGCTCGCTATTCGCTCAGGCGGTTCCGGTCAGGGTATCAATTTTAAGGGAACAACATGAAAACCGTAACTGTGAAGAATCTGGTGATAGGGGAAGGCACCCCCAAAATCATCGTATCGTTGATGGGGAAAGAGGTGTCTTCCGTGGAATCGGAGGCGCATTACTACCGGGATTTTGACTTCGATATCCTGGAATGGCGCATCGACCACTTTAATCACGTGGATAACATCGACAGCGTGCTGGATGCCGCGTACAAGCTGCGTACCATCATTCGTGAGAAACCGATTCTCTTTACGTTCCGTACCGCCAAAGAAGGGGGTGAGAAAGAGATTGCCCCGCAGGCTTATATCGCGCTGAACAAGAAGATGATCGACAGCGGCCTGGTGGACATGATCGATCTGGAGCTATTTACCGGTGACCAACTGGTGAGTGACACCATCGCTCACGCGCATGCCAAAGGCGTCAAGGTAGTGATGTCCAACCATGATTTCCACAAAACGCCACCGAAGGAAGAGATAATCAAACGCCTGTGCAAAATGCAGGAGCTGGGTGCGGATATTCCCAAGATTGCATTGATGCCACAAAACAAGAACGACGTGCTGACGTTGCTGTTGGCTGCGCAGGAAATGTCCGAGAAATATGCGGATCGTCCGATCATCACCATGTCGATGTCGAAAGCCGGGGTGATTTCACGTCTGGCGGGGGAGGTCTTCGGGTCGGCGGCAACGTTCGGGGCGCTGAAAAAAGCGTCCGCACCCGGTCAGATAGCCATCAAGGATTTGAGAGACGTGCTGAGAATTTTGCATGAAGCCTAATTGACAGGCATTGGCGTATCTATTCGGGGGAACCTGAATAAGATAAATATCAAATAGCATGACTAACAAGAGAAATAGCATGAATGCTATGGCTCGAATGTCCACATATTATCAATAAGCAGGATTGATAGCGTTAATTGCGATAAGTGTAACGGTAAAAATATTTTCATTCAAAAATGAATGTGTATTCATTACGTTTAAATAACAGTAAATGAAGGTTATTTAATGCCGCTGCAGCGTATTTCATTTTTGAACAGAAAAATAATTCAATTCGGCCTGAGTCAGGAGTAGCTATGAAGCTGGAAAAACCGAAAAGAGTCGATGGCAGAGTCCCGGTATTATCTGCCGAAGACGCTGTTAACTATATTCCGGATGAAGCCACGCTTTGCGTATTAGGTGCTGGTGGCGGCATCCTTGAAGCCACAACATTAATTACTGCGTTATCCGAAAGATATAAAGCGACGCAGTCACCGCGTAACCTGTCGCTCATCAGCCCAACAGGGTTGGGGGATCGCGCTGAGCGCGGCATCAGCCCACTGGCTCAGGAAGGTTTGGTGAAATGGGCGCTGTGCGGTCATTGGGGGCAGTCGCCGCGTATTGCCGATCTGGCCGAGCAGAACAAGATCGTTGCCTATAACTATCCGCAAGGGGTGCTGACCCAGACTCTGCGTGCCGCGGCAGCGCATCAGCCCGGCATCCTGAGTAATATCGGTATCGGCACCTTTGTCGACCCGCGTCAGCAGGGCGGGAAGCTCAATGAAGTCACCAACGAAGCGCTGATCAAACTGGTTGAAATCGATAACCAGGAATACCTGTATTACAAGGCGATAGCGCCGAACATCGCGTTTATCCGCGCCACCACCTGTGACAGCGAAGGCTATGCCTCGTTTGAAGACGAAGTGATGTATCTGGATGCGCTGGTGATCGCACAGGCCGTTCACAACAACGGCGGCATCGTGATGATGCAGGTTCAGAAGATGGTGAAGAAAGCCACGCTGCACCCTAAATCGGTCAGGATTCCGGGCTATCTGGTGGATATTGTAGTCGTCGATTCGAATCAGACCCAGCTCTATGGCGGCGCGCCGGTCAACCGCTTTATTTCCGGTGACTTCACGCTGGATGACAGTACCAGGATGGAGATTCCACTCAACCAGCGCAAACTGGTTGCCCGTCGCGCACTGTTCGAAATGCGCAAAGGCGCGGTGGGTAACGTAGGCGTTGGGATTGCCGATGGTATCGGTCTGGTGGCGCGTGAAGAGGGATGCGCCGACGATTTTGTGCTGACGGTGGAAACCGGCCCGGTGGGCGGCATCACCACTCAGGGGGTGGCGTTTGGTGCCAATGTGAACACGCGCGCCATTTTGGATATGACGACCCAGTTCGACTTCTACCATGGCGGCGGTCTGGACGTGTGCTACCTGAGTTTTGCCGAAATCGATCAGCACGGCAACGTCGGTGTGCACAAATTCAACGGTAAGATCATGGGGACTGGCGGGTTTATCGATATCAGCGCCACGTCGAAGAAAATCATTTTCTGCGGCACGCTGACCGCGGGCAGCCTGAAAACCGTCGTGGGGGATGGCAAGCTGAGCATTACCCAGGAAGGGAAAGTTAAAAAATTCATTAAAGAAATACCGGAAATTACCTTCAGCGGAAAAACGGCGCTGGAGCGTGGTCTCGATGTCCGTTATATCACCGAGCGTGCGGTATTTACGTTGAAAGATGATGGTTTGCATTTGGTCGAAATCGCACCCGGTGTCGATCTGGAAAAAGATATTTTGGCCCAGATGGACTTCACGCCAGTTATTTCCAGCGATCTGAAATTGATGGATGAAAGAATGTTTCACGACAACGTCATGGGATTTGTCTTGCCTGAAGCAGATTAATAATAGGAGTAAAGAAGATGAACTTTGCTTTAACCGAAGAGCAAGAACTCTTGCTTGCCAGTATTCGGGAGTTAATTACCAATAATTTCCCGGAAGAATATTTCAGAACATGCGATCAGACCGGGACTTATCCCAAAGAGTTCATGAAAGCGTTGTCTGACAACGGTATTTCCCTGTTGGGTGTGCCGGAAGAATATAACGGCATTCCCGCCGACTATGTCACCCAGATGCTGGCGCTGATGGAAGTGGCGAAATGCGGTGCGCCGGCGTTCCTTATCACCAACGGGCAATGCATTCACAGTATGCGTCGTTTTGGTTCGGCGGAGCAGTTGCGTAAAACGGCTGAGAGCACGCTGGCGACCGGTGACCCGGCTTACGCGCTGGCGCTGACCGAACCCGGTGCCGGTTCAGACAACAGTAGTGCCAGCACGTCTTATACGCGCAAGAACGGCAAAGTGTATCTGAACGGTCAGAAAACCTTTATCACCGGGGCGAAAGAATACCCTTACATGCTGGTACTGGCGCGCGATCCGGAACCGAAGGATCCGAAGAAAGCCTTTAGCCTGTGGTGGGTGGAATCGAACAAGCCGGGTATCAAGATCAACCCGCTGCATAAAATCGGCTGGCATATGCTGAGTACCTGCGAAGTCTATCTGGACAATGTCGAGGTGGATGAAAGCGATATGGTCGGTGAAGAAGGCATGGGTTTCCTAAACGTAATGTACAACTTCGAAATGGAACGCCTGATTAACGCCGCTCGTAGCACTGGCTTTGCCGAGTGCGCGTTTGAGGATGCAGCCAGATACGCCAACCAGCGCATTGCGTTCGGCAAGCCTATCGGCCATAACCAGATGATCCAGGAAAAACTGGCGCTGATGGCTATCAAAATCGAAAACATGCGCAATATGGTGATGAAGGTGGCCTGGCAGGCGGATATGCACCAGTCGCTGCGTACCAGCGCGGCGCTGTGTAAGTTGTACTGTGCGCGTACTGCTCTGGAAGTCATTGATGATGCGATACAGATTATGGGCGGCCTGGGCTACACCGACGATGCGCGCGTTTCCCGCTTCTGGCGCGATGTGCGTTGCGAACGTATCGGCGGCGGCACTGACGAAATCATGATTTATATTGCCGGTCGTCAGATCCTGAAAGATTACCAGGACAAGTAATAATCCTCAGTGCGGTTCACCCGTTATGGGTGAACCGTCATGTAGACGGATGTTGACCACATCAATATTACTCTGTTGAGTCATGCATTTTTATACGTGCGTCATTCTCCCCGGTCACTGCTTCATCATGTTTCCGGGGATGCTATTTAGTTACTGGCACATGGACAATATATTTTTTTGAAGAGGATGAGGAACTGTTATCAATAAATATGCCCAAACATAATTATGTCAGGGTACGGTCAATTTAGCATCAAATCAGTACTTCCTCACTACCGTCAAACTGGGGCATGTATTCCAATCTGTTGAGGTCGTTTTTAAACTGTTTTCGATAGTCTGACGGTGAACAGCCTACATGTCGAATAAATAGTTTTGTGAAATGATCAACGTTATCGTACCCGACTTTAAGTGATATTTCATTCAGGCAGAGGTCGGTGTTGGTTAATGAAAATTTTGCTTCGGTAATTCGACGTTTAATGACGTAATTGATCGGGGATATTCGATATTCTTTGGTGAATTCGTGGCAAACATAGCTGACGCTGGCGCGGAATTTTTTAGCCAGCTGTTCCAGCGTGATCTTTTCCCGATAATGGTTGTTGAGATAAAAAAGAATATCTTTTACCAGAACGTCTTTTTTCATATATCCCAGCTCGGACCGGCTGGCATTTTTGAAATTTTCATAATAAAGAACAGTCAAGGCGTAACTGAACGCATCATAGACCAGCGACGACGCATGATTGTTCTGGCGTGGTAGCAGCAGGCTGATTTCCTGGAGGATGCTTTTGATAACGTCTTTATTCTTGACCATGGAGACGACAGGGCATGAGTGCGGCTGCATGAGTCTGCCTTCTTCCAGCCCATTAATTTTAAATCCGTAAACAGCACAGGTACAGGTGGTGGCAGGGGATGTGGCGTCGGATGCCACCGTATGCAGGCTGCCGCGTTCTATCACGATGATGTCGCCGGCGTGGGCAACGTAGCTGGAGGAGTCTATTGTGAGATTGACGACACCTTTTTTTGACATATATCAGTTCGGTTTCTGTTTCATGGACATGATGACCCGATTCCCAGTTGGGATCGTCGCTAATAACATAGCGGGAGAGTTTGGGCGTCAATCCGTTTTCAAAAATGGCATCCATTTTATTATCAAATCTGTACTGATACATAATGACCTCCCCGGTTAGCCGTAAGGTGCAAATCAATAACTGGATGGTTCAATCGAGTAAGTGAAGACAGTATATAACACGAAATAACTAAGCCCCAAACAAGATTGTTTGTATGTCATGCAAGATTGTGCGCTGGTGCAAATAATGGATAATTCTGCTTTTTATTAATAAAATCTATAGAATTATGCATAAAAACTATGGAATGGATGGTGAGGAGAGTACAGCGCGGAGATACGGCATTCATAATACAATGTGATGTTTATTTTGAATTAAAAATATCATGGAAAAATAGAATGTATAGAAGTAAATATGATGGCAGTCACAGCGTGTTATCGAGGTTTTACCTCTTGTGGCGATTGTGACATAACACGATGTTTGCTTTATCCCCTCCAGAGTAGAGATAAACAGAAAACAATTAATTAACACTGGATTGATGTTAACGTTTTTTTCTGCAAGATAGTTGGTAACTAAAACATATTATCATGTCGTATTTTATCTGCTGCGGCAGCAATATATCAGCATCAATATATCAGCCGGTATATTCGTTTTAGATAAATGATTGTTCCTGTGCCTGGCTGTATTCCCCCTCTGACGTTGGGGGCCGTGGCGTTTATAGAGAGTCTTAACCGGAGAAAAACATGAGTCAATCAAGCGTCTCTCCATTTTTCTTATTGCCGGCGACCGGCATCTGTCTGAATTGTTCCGTCTGCCCACTGGCTTGTCGTCATTCAGGTACGGACGCCTTCACCGCCAACCCAAATACTCGTGATTGACGATAGGAGATACCATGAAAATTATAACCTGCTTCAAGCTGGTACCCGAAGAGCAAGACATTGTGGTTACCGCAGAGAGGACACTCAATTTCGATCGCGCTGACGCCAAAATCAGTCAGTTTGATCTCAACGCTATTGAAGCGGCAACCCAACTGGTGGATGACGACGGCCAGGTCGCAGCGCTCTGCGTGGGCGGCAAATATCTGGACAACTCCAAGGTGCGCAAGGACGTGCTGTCGCGTGGCCCACATGAGCTTTTCCTGGTTCAGGACGCGCAGTTGGAAAATGCGCAGCCAAAGGACACCGCACAGGCGATTGCTGCTGCTGCGGGCAAAATCGGCTTCGACCTGATGCTGTTCGGCGAAGGCTCCGGCGATCTGTACGCTCAGCAGGTAGGGCTGCTGGCCGGGGAACTGCTACAGGTTCCGACCATCAACGCGGTCAGCCGCATCCAACTGGAAGGTAACCGCGTTATCGTTGAGCGCACGCTGGAAGAAGACGTCGAGGTGCTGGAACTGACGCTGCCAGCGGTGCTGTGCGTGACGTCCGATATCAATGTGCCTCGCATCCCCTCCATGAAAGCCATTCTTGGCGCTGGGAAAAAACCGGTTACGCAGTGGAAAGCCGGTGATATCGAGTGGACACCGGGTGCCCCCTTTACTGAACTGGCCGCCATCCATGTACCGCCTCAGGCTGAACGCAAACATATCATCATTGAAAGCGATTCGCCGGAAGCCGTGGCTGAACTGGCTGAACATCTGAAGAAAGTGCTGAACTAACCCGGGACGGAGAAAAATCACCATGAGTAAATTAGCCAATGTATGGGTGTTCAGCGACAACACCGATCGTTATGCCGACTTGATGGCTGGCGCACGTCAGTGGGGCGAACGCGTCGACGCGTTGGTCCAGCATGACGGTATCGTACCTGCGGTTAAACCGTTGGGTGCAGATGCGCTCTACGTGCTGGGCATGAATGCGGAAAATCAACGTATTGAAAACTATGCTGAAACACTGGCCTCCATCGTGGAAAAACCGGCGGATAGTACCCGCACCGCGTCGCTGATCCTGTTGTCTTCCACCAAACGCGGCAAAGCGTTGGCCGCACGCCTCAGCATTCTGCTCAATGCTGCCGTGGTCAACGACGTTACCACCCTGAGCGTCAGCGATGACGGCGTGTTTGCTGAACACCGCATGTACGGTGGTCTGGCCTTTGGCCGTGAGAAGATCAACACCGCGATCGCCATCGTCACACTGGCACCCGGCGCGGTAGAGCCTGCTGCCATTAATCCGACACACGACTGCCCGGTCTATCAGGCCAGCTATGTTGCCCCGCGTCAGGAAATCCTGTGCAAGGAACGTCGTGCCAAATCCCTGAGTAGTGTCGACCTGAGTAAAGCTAAGCGTGTCATCGGTGTTGGCCGTGGTCTGGCGTCTCAGGACGATCTGCTCATGGTGCAAGGTCTGGCCGCAGCGATCGGCGCGGAAGTCGGTTGTTCCCGCCCGATTGCTGAAGGCGAACACTGGATGGAACGTGAACGCTACATCGGCGTTTCCGGTGTGCTGCTGAAATCGGATCTTTATCTGATGCTGGGTATTTCTGGCCAGATCCAACATATGGTGGGCGGTAACGGTGCGAAAACCATTGTCGCCATCAACAAAGATAAAAATGCGCCGGTTTTCAAATACGCCGACTACGGTCTGGTTGGGGACATCTACAAAGTCATCCCCACCTTGATTGAGCGGTTGACTCGTTAATGACGTATATCCCGCCACGTTGGGTGGCGGGATTAGGGAGCCGAAGCAATGTCGGAAGAAAAATTTGATGCCATCGTGGTCGGTGCCGGCGTGGCCGGTTGTGTGGCTGGATATGTGATGGCGAAAGCCGGGCTGGACGTGCTGGTGGTTGAGCGCGGCAACACCGCGGGCAGCAAGAATATGACCGGCGGGCGCCTTTACGCACACAGCCTGGAAAAAATCATACCGGGTTTCGCGCAGCAAGCGCCTGTCGAGCGCAAGGTGACCCGGGAAAAGATCTCTTTTCTCACCGAAGACAGCGCCGTCACGATGGATTACCACAGCGAGCAGCCGGATATTGCGTCGAAGGCTTCCTACACCGTCTTGCGCAATCTGTTTGACCCCTGGCTGATGGAAAAAGCGGAAGAAGCGGGCGCACAGTTTATTCCCGGCGTGCGTGTCGATTCACTGGTACGTGAAGGCAATCGGGTGGTCGGCGTACAGGCGGGTGATGACGTACTGGAGGCCAACATCGTGATTCTGGCCGAAGGTGTCAATTCGCTGCTGGGCCGCTCTATCGGCATGGTGCAGTCGTCATCACCGCATCATTATGCTGTCGGCGTTAAAGAGCTGATCGCACTGCCTTCCTCGGTGATCGAAGACCGTTTTAATCTGGCTGCCGGTGAAGGGGCCGCCTGGCTATTCGCTGGCATGCCGTCAAACGGCCTGATGGGCGGCGGTTTTCTTTACACCAACCGGGATACGATTTCATTGGGGCTGGTCTGCGGTCTTGGCGATATCGCGCATGCCACCAAGAGCGTGCCGCAGATGCTGGAAGACTTTAAGCAGCACCCGACTATTCGCCCGCTGATTCAGGGCGGCACATTACAGGAGTATTCCGCCCACGTCGTACCGGAAGGCGGGCTGGAGATGGTACCGACATTGGTGAGCGATGGCGTGATGATCGTCGGCGATGCGGCGGGGCTGTGCCTCAATCTGGGCTTTACCGTACGGGGGATGGATCTGGCTATCGCCTCGGCGGAGGCTGCCGCGCAGACCGCCATCGACGCGAAGAGTACGCAGGACTTTTCCGCCGCTGGCCTGGCCGGATACCGGAAAAAACTGGAACAGAGCTTTGTGCTGCAAGACATGCAGCGCTATCGCAAACTGCCAGCGATGATGGAAAACCCTCGCATGTTTACCCAGTACCCGCAGATGGTCGCCGGCATCATGAGCGACATGTTTATTATCGATGGCAGCCCCAGCCAATCCATGCGATCGAAAATCATGGGTCGCGCTAAAAAGGTAGGGCTGATGAATCTGTTGAAAGATGGCATCAAGGGAGCGACTGCGCTATGAGCAACGAAAATAGCGTCAATGTTGACGTCAAACTGGGCATCAACAAGTTCCATGTGGACGAAGGGAATCCGCATATCGTGCTGATGGATAAACCGGCGCAAGAGCAGTTTAACAAATTGGTGAAAGCCTGCCCGGCGGGGCTCTACAAACAAGATAGCGAAGGCAATATCCACTTTGATTACGCGGGCTGCCTGGAGTGCGGTACTTGCCGGATCCTGTGCGGCGATACGATCCTGGAAAAATGGGAATATCCCCAGGGGACGTTCGGTATCGAGTTTCGCTTCGGTTGAGTGATGCGACCTGCCGGGGCTATCGGCTCCGGCGGTGGGTACGGGCATACGCCGACAGCGATGTTCCCGCCTGTTGAGACGGTTCAATGTGTCGGCTATTGGTGATGAACGACACGGTATCGTGCGAGCGTTCTGCTGTGTATAACAGAGACAACACAATGACGGTCACAATAAAATTTAACGCCGAACGCCGAGAGTTTTATCGGCGGATGGGTTACTGGGGGGATGCGTCGCTTGGCGATTACTGGCATCAGGCGGCGAAGGCCGCGTCTGACAAGGTCGCGGTAATCGACAATCAGGGAACCGCCTATACCTACGCCGAACTGGACAGTGCAGCCGGGAGTCTGGCGTCCTATCTGCTGGCATGCGGTATTAAGCCGGGCGATAGGGTGGCGTTCCAACTTCCCGGTTGGAGCGAATTCACGCTGATTTATCTGGCCTGCCTGAAAGTCGGCGCGGTATCGGTCCCGCTGCTGCCAGCCTACCGTGAAACCGAGTTGATCTGGACTCTCAACAAAAGCCAGGCGCGGGTGTTGTTCGTGCCGACCCGGTTCAAAAACAGCAGCCCGCTGGATATGGTGATCCCCTTGCGTGCGCAGCTTCCGCACCTGCAATATCTGGTGGCGGTAGACAAGCTGGCACCCGCGACCTCGACGCCTGCGCTTAGCCAACTGTTGCAGGACTATCCACCGCTGGTGCAACCGGTCAGCGTAAACGGTGACGAGCTGGCCGCCGTATTGTTCACCTCTGGTACCGAAGGGGTGCCCAAAGGGGTGATGCTGACCCACAACAATATTCTCGCTAGCGAACGTGCTTACGCCGCTACTCTTAATTTGAACTGGCTGGACACCATCCTGATGCCAGCGCCGCTGGCGCATGCCACCGGTTTTCTGCACGGTGTCACCTTGCCGTTTCTGATCGGGGGGCGCAGCGTGCTGTTGGACATTTTCAACCCGGTGCACTGCCTCGCACTGCTGGAGCGGGAGCGCTGTACCTGCGTGCTGGGCGCAACGCCGTTTGTCTATGACCTGCTGTGCACCGTACAACAGCATCCTTATGATCTATCGTCGCTGCGCTTTTTCTTGTGTGGTGGCACCACGATCCCGAAAAAAATCACCCGCGACTGCTTGCAGGCCGGCATCAAGTTGCTGAGCGTGTATGGCGCGACAGAAAGCTCGCCCCATGCAGTGGTTAAGCTGGGCGATCCGCTGTCCCGTGTCGTCAACACTGACGGTACCGCCGTCGCTGGCGTGGAAATCCGGGTCGTTAACAAGTACCGACAGACGCTGCCTTACGGTGAAGAAGGCGAGGAAGCCTCCCGCGGACCGCAGGTGTTTATGGGCTATCTGGACGAACCGGAGCTGACGGCACGCGTGCTGGATGAAGACGGTTGGTATTACAGCGGCGATCTATGCCGAATGGATGAGGCCGGGTACATCAAGATCACCGGACGTAAGAAAGACATCATCGTGCGCGGCGGTGAGAACATCAGCAGTCGGGAAGTGGAGGAAATACTGCTGCAACACCCGCGAGTACGTGATGCGGGCGTGGTTGCCATGCCGGATGAGCGGCTGGGTGAACGTACCTGTGCCTATGTGGTATTGAAAGAAAATTACCACACGCTGACGCTGGAAGAGGTGATCGCTTTCTTTTGCCGCAAACGTGTCGCCAAGTATAAATACCCTGAGCATCTGGTGGTGATTGACCGCTTGCCCCGCACTGCGTCAGGGAAAATCAGGAAATATCTGTTACGACAGGACATCATCCAACGTTTGGGACTGGCGGCGTTGCAAGCCGGTGCCGCGGAACCTGCGATTTCAGGTACCACCCTGCACGTATAACGCTGCCCTTTACGTCTACCTTAATTTGAATGCCTAACCCGGGGAACACCTTCGGGTTAGGTTTTTACGTCACGCTAATTCTGCGTTGTTTTATTATCGAGTTTTACGAGAATAAGCCTGCTCGGTGTTCAACTGACGATAGTGTATTAATCTGAAATTTGTCGACTGGATTTGTTGCGCATCAGCTTTTGGCGGTCAATTAAGGTATTGGTTTGCGGGTCATAGTAGCGACTTGGCCAGATCTCTTCCGGGCCAACACCTAATGCCCTGGCGATCAACAGTTCCCCTTTAGGCCACGGGCGATATAACGTATTTGCCAGCGTCGTAGAACTTAACCCTGCCTGTCGGGATACTGCAGAGAGCGAGGTCCCCTTCTTTCTTAAGGCTGCAATAATATCGGCTGAATGCCAGTCTGTTCTCCTTGAGCGCATTTTATATCTATCCTCGGTAGCTATGACTGATTGCTATTTTTTGTGACGGGCGATTACTATTACATAATTGTATAGGTAAAAAATACTCTTGTATTAAAAAAACACCTTACAAGATCTTGTGTTATATGATGGGTGATTAATTAGGATGATAATAATTTGTGGTTTTATTTGGGCTGTGTTGGGATTTTTATTCAACCCCTTCAATCAAAGAATTACATATAAAACTAATTCCAATTAGTTATTATATTTTTAATAAATGTATTTGTGTGCGAGATATTTTTTATGATAGATGCATCAGCGGATTATCTTCGCTCGTTTATTCCCTTACTGGATAGCTTGAGTGAACCGTGGGGAATCAAGGATCTGGCTTCTCGCCATGTGTATATGAATACGTCGGCGTACAGTTATACAAATACGCCGGTGAATTTTGATATTGAGGGAAAATCCGACGAAGAATTTCCGATAGCCTGGGCGGAACTATCGGACGATTTTATTGAGCACGACCGTCGAACGGAGAGTCGCGCTGAGCGGGTTACCGTTATTGAAACCCACTATTGGTTTGGCAAGGCTGAACTGTCACCATTCATTAGTGAAAAAATCCCGCTCTTTAATCCAGCCAAAGAGTGTGTGGGCATTTTATGGAATGCCCGGCCGATGACCACACTATCGCCTCTGATTCACATTGATCGGCGTAAGCCAACCGTACTGAAAACCGAAATAACCACCGATCTTTTTACCCGTGCTGAGCTGGATACGCTTTTCCTGGTCTTGCGGCGCTTTTCCAGCAAAGAAATTGCGAAACAGTTCAACCTGTCCAATAGAACTATCGAGAACAGAATACAAAGTATGTATCAAAAAGCTGGCGTGCATTCGTTTAATCAGTTTGAAGAGTTTTGCTATCAACAAGGTCTGGAAAGCTTTATACCTCACTCCTTGTTGACGAAAGGGATCCTATTTATCTAGCAAGGATTGCGGTAATGGAAAATATTGATGACTACCCGGTAAGCCGGGTTCCCGTGTCTGTTCGACTGCCGTTTTTCAATGTGGCGTTGGTGCATATAGGGATGCTGACCGCACTGGATCAATTTATGTTGGGGGCGGTGCTGGGGCATTCGATGACACTCAGCGATGCGTTTCTGGCTATTGCCATCGGCAGTGCGATATTTGGTGTTGTTACGTTGGGGTTGGGTTACGCGGGCATGAAGGAAGGGTTGTCCGGGAGTTTGCTGGCGCGCTGGTGTGGGTTTGGCCGCATCGGTGCGGTATTTATCGGCGCTATTATCGCTGTCAGCCTGTTGGGTTGGTTTGGTGTGCAAAACGCCGTGTTTGCCAAATCGCTCAATTTTGCATTGGGCGACAGACTGGGGTTCGGCTGGTCGGCCGCACTTTCTGGTTGCGCGTTGACGCTGCTGGTCACGTTTGGTTTTAGCGCGCTGCGGTATACCGCCAGAGTTGCAGTGCCGCTGTTTATCATGGTCGTCGGTTATATTTCGTTTATGACGCTCACCGGCCACAATATTACCGAACTGCTGCAAAAAGGTGTATCTGGCGAGGCCATCTCCGTGAGCGCCGGGGCGACCATGGTAGTCGGTGGTTGCATCGTGGCGAGCCTGATCACCCCCGACATGACCCGTTACTCCCGTCGTGGGCGGCATGTGTTCTGGATTACCATGCTGTCTATTATTATCGGCGAGTTTATCGTTAACGGGCTGGCAATACTGATTGCCCGAGCGCTGAATACCGCCGACATTGTGACCATCATGTCGCAAACTGCGGGCGGTATCGGGTTGATTACCGTCATTTTCTCCACGTTGCGCATCAACGATATCAATTTGTATTCCTCATCGCTGGGGATTGCGAATGCGGTTGAGGGCATCACTGGCAGAAAGCTGAGCTATAAATCCATCACGTTACTGATAGGTTTTATCGGTACCTTCCTGTCGGTGATCGGTATCCTGGACCGGTTCGTGGATTTCCTGACCTTGCTGGGGGTGTTCTTCCCACCGGTAATTGGTGTCATGCTGGTGGATTACTATATTTTGCGTACCAGTCGGAGCGTGCTGGACGAAAGCCGCCAACGTGGTGAGTTGCCGGATGCCGCCAGTACGCCACCTATCGGCTGGGCGGCGATGATGGCCAGTCTGGCGGGGAGCGCCGTTGGGTTGTTCACCGAATGGGGTGTTCCGGCCCTGAACTCGCTGCTGGCAGCCAGTGTCGTGTATTGGGCTATCAAGGTAGTCGCCCCGGCACCGAAACCCATTTACGCCGAGTAATCGCTAGTCTGTGATGATCATCCTTGCAAAACAGTCACCTGCGATTTCTACCTTTATTGGTAAGGTTATCCTGTTATCGTCAACATCGTTTGATATGATGTGAATCCGATTGGGGCGTGCGGGTCGCGCCTCGTATTTTTTGACGCAGCATTGAGATAGCCGTCCGGCATAGTTTTGTCAGCGTAATAGTTTTGTCGGCGTAAAAGAAACTGCACCGAGTGAGGAAGCAATAGATGACACAAATTCAAAGCGGTATTTTGCTGGAGCATCGCCGTTTTGCCATCTTCATGGAAGCTATGGTACAGGGCGAATTTGATGCCATCCGCCAGGGTTGCAAGAAGTTTTGTCAGGCGCTGGCCGAGTTACAGCAGCGCTTTCCTGACGCGGGGCTCGGCGCGGTGATCGCTTTTGGCTACGATGTCTGGCGTGAGCTGGACTGCGATAACAGCGCGCAGGAGCTAAAATCTTTCACGCCGTTGGGTAACGGGCTGGCTCCCGCGACCCAGCGCGATATGCTGATTCACATCCAGTCGCTGCGTCATGACGTCAATTTTTCACTGGCGCAGGCAGTGCTGGCCGCGTTCGGTAACACTATCAACATCGAAGAAGAAACCCACGGTTTCCGTTGGGTGGAAGACCGTGATCTGAGCGGTTTTGTTGATGGTACCGAGAACCCGCAAGGCGATACGCGTCGCGATGTCGCCATTGTTCCGGACGGTCGGGCAGGCGAGGGCGGCAGCTATGTGTTTGTCCAGCGCTGGGAACACAACCTGCGCCAGTTGAACCGCATGAGCGTCGAACAGCAGGAACAGATGATCGGTCGCACGAAGCAAGACAATGAAGAATTGTCGTCCGAGGCGCGGCCGATAACCTCACACCTGAGCCGTGTCGATCTGAAAGAAGACGGCAAGGGGTTGAAAATTCTGCGCCAGAGCCTGCCCTATGGTACCGCCAGCGGTAAGCACGGCTTGTATTTCGCGGCGTACTGCGCCCGTCTTCACAATATTGAACAGCAACTGTTGAGCATGTTCGGCGACCGTGACGGCAAACGTGACGAGATGCTGCGTTTTACCCGCGCAGTCAGCGGTAGCTACTTCTTCGCGCCTTCTCTTGATCGTTTGCTATCGCTATAACAGAATCCGGTTTTGCTACGAGTGACAAACAGGCACTGCATCGCGGTGCCTGTTTTTTTGGCGACGCCTGGCGTCGTGCGGAGAGAGAACGTGAGTACGCTTGAACACTGCGTCGGCAATACGCCGTTGATCAAATTACAACGTCTGGCGGCGCATACCGGCAGCGAAATCTGGTTGAAGCTGGAGGGCAATAACCCGGCCGGGTCGGTAAAAGACAGGGCGGCGTTGTCGATGATTCAGCAGGCGGAACGCCGGGGTGAGATAGCCCCCGGAGACACGTTGATTGAGGCGACCAGCGGGAATACCGGCATTGCGCTGGCGATGGTGGCGGCGATGAAAGGTTACCGACTGCGGTTGCTGATGCCGGAAAACATGAGCCGGGAACGTCAGGATGCGATGCGTGCCTACGGGGCGGAGCTACTGTTGGTCAGCCGTGAGCAGGGGATGGAGGGCGCACGAGACCTGGCCCGGCAAATGGCACAGGCTGGCGAGGGAACGTTGCTCGATCAGTTCAATAATCCGGATAATCCGTTGGCGCATTTCACCACCACCGGCCCGGAAATCTGGCAGCAAACGCAAGGACGACTCACCCATTTTGTGTCCTGCATGGGGACCACCGGGACTATCACCGGCGTTAGCCGTTACCTGAAAAGCCAGAGCGATACGGTTTGCACTGTGGGCCTGCAACCACAAGACGGCAGCCAGATTCCGGGGATCCGCCGCTGGTCGCCGGACTACATGCCGGGCATCTTTCAGCCACAGTTAGTTGACCGAATTATGGATATGTCGCAGCAGGAGGCGGAAAGCACCATGCAGCAACTGGCGCGGGTGGAAGGCGTTTTCTGCGGCGTCAGCTCCGGTGGGGCGGTAGCCGGGGCGTTGCGTATCGCCGCCGAACACCCCGGCAGTCTGGTGGTGACCGTGGTGTGCGATCGCGGCGATCGCTATTTATCGACCGGTGTGTTTGGCTGACGTGCTACTCGCGCTCCAGCGCGTGGATCGGTTGCAGCCGTGCCGCCCGTCTGGCCGGGAAGAAGCCAAAAATCACGCCAATCAGGCTGGAACATAGAAACGCCGCCACCATGGCGGTGGCTGAATAAACGAAAGTCACACCGCTGACGTGGCTGGCGATTGCGCCAGCCAGTACCGACAGCAGCATACCCAACACGCCGCCGCACAGGCATACCAGCACTGCTTCGATTAGAAATTGCTGCATAATATCGCCGGTGCGTGCGCCGACAGCCATGCGCACACCGATCTCCCGCGTGCGCTCGGTGACAGACACCAGCATGATATTCATGACACCAATGCCACCCACAATCAGTGAGATCAGCGCGATAGCCGATACCAGTAACGTCATGGTGGCGGTCGTCTGCTGAATCGTCTGGCGAATGGTATCGGTATTCATGACGAAGAAGTCTTTGCTGCCGTGCTGACGCGTCAGGGTTTGGGTGATGCCTTGTTGTGCCACACTCAGATCAATGTTGTCTTTGACCCGAACGGTAATGCTGCGCAGGTACGACTGACCGACCATACGGCGCATGACGGTAGTATAAGGCACCCAGATGTTCAGGTTTTCATCGCTGCCGAAGCCGGACTGTTTGCGGGTGGCGACACCAATAATGCGACAGGGCAACTGGTCGAGAAAAATCACTTGTCCCAGTGGGTTCTCACCATGAGGGAACAGTGTGTCGCGGGTATTCTGGTCGATAACCGCCTCTTGCGTCAGGCGCTCGACGCTGAGCGGTGAAAACCCACGCCCTTGTGACAGGGTATAGCCGCGTACCGTGAAAAATTGCTCGCCTACGCCATTAACACTGACCGAGACGGCGTTATTGGCATAACGCAATGTGGCCGAGGTCGACACCGTGGGGGTAACGCTGTGAATATAAGGCTGTTGCTCCAGTGGCGGTAGATCGTGACTGCGTAGCGTTTGGATAGCGGCAGAGCGCATGTCACCAAAATCTTTGCCGGGAAAAATCTCCAGCGTGCTGGTCCCCATCGCATTGATGTGTTCCAGCACCTGTTGTTGCGACCCTTTGCCGAGTGCGACCACCGAGACGACCGAGGCAATGCCGATGATGATCCCCAGCATCGTCAGGAAAGTACGCATCCGCTGTGCGTTCATGGCGCGTAACGCCATTCTGAATGCATTCTGTAACCGATCATATTCTCGGGTCAGCATCCTGCGGGTCAGTGTTCTGCCCGGTTGCGAGGGGGGAGGGGCAGTCGGACTGAGCCGTACTCCTGCGGCGGCGGTGTGGTGGTCGGCCACGATTTCGCCGTCGTGAATCTCGATGATGCGCTCGGCCTGTTGGGCGATGCGTATGTCGTGCGTCACCAGCACGATAGTATGACCTTGCTGATGTAGCTCGCGCAGGATGGATAAGACGTCTTCGCCGCTGGCGCTGTCGAGCGCGCCAGTGGGTTCATCAGCCAGAATCACCTGACCGCCGTTGATAAGCGCCCGGGCGATACTGACACGTTGTTGCTGACCGCCTGACAGTTGGTTGGGCGTGTCCTGCAAACGCCCGGCCAGACCCAGTCTTGCCAGCAGGGCGGCGGCGCGCGCCCGGCGTTCGTGGTGGGGTTGACCGGCATAGACCGCTGGCATTTCTACATTGTCGCCGACGTTTAAATCATTTAGCAGGTGATAACGTTGGAAGATGAACCCAAAGTGCTCGCGGCGTAATGCGGCAAGCTGGTCGTCATTTCGCGTCAGGGTCGATACTCCCGCGACCTGATAGTCCCCTTGGGTGGGTTTATCCAGACACCCGAGGATATTCATCAACGTGGATTTTCCAGACCCGGATGCGCCGACGATCGCCACCATTTCACCGGCGTTAATCGTCAAATTGATGTTTTTCAGTACATCGACGCCAAGTTCGCCGTGGGTAAAGCGGCGGTGAACCTGACGGAGTATTAGCAGCGGTGTGCTCATGACTTAAAACCCCATCGGTGGCGGCGGTGACGAGCTACGGTTACTGTCGCTGGCTAATTGCTGGCTTATCACGACCTCTTCACCGGGTTGTACGCCGGACAGCAACTGGATATACGCGCTGTCGCTGATGCCGGGCGTGACTTCGCGCCATTGTGGTGGGCTTTGTGGCCGAACGACCTGAACAAACCATTTATCCTGACGATGTTGCAACGCACTGATCGGCACCACCGTGGCGTGTTTCGCTTCGGACAAGAGAATGTAGACTTGTGCAGTCATGGAAATACGCAAGGTTTCATCCGGATTGGCGACATCGAATAACCCGTTGTAGTAGATGGCGGAACTGGAGGAACTGCTGCTGGTGCTACTGCTGCTGGTTCGGCTACTGCTGGTACTGCTGCTGTCGCTGCTGATGGATTCTGGCGCGGGTTCAATCGCGCGTAGCACCGCCTGATAACGCTGACGCGGATTGCCGAGAATCGTGAACCAGACCGGCATACCGGTTTTGACGTTGATAACGTCGGCTTCTGATATTTTGGCCTCGATAGTCATGGTGTCGAGGCTGGCTATTTTGGCGATGGTCGGCGCGCTTTGCACCGCGTTAACGGTCTGCCCTTGCTCGACCGGCAGCGCCACTACCGTGCCCGCTATCGGCGAGACGATCTTGGTGTAGGCCAGATTAACCTGTGCGGTATTCACGGCGATATTCGCCCGCACAATTTGCGCCTCCAGCGCGTGGATATCAGCCTGGGTTGCTTCGAGCGTCGTTTGGGCGCTGTCGTAATCGGCCTGTACCCCAACGCCGGTTTGCATCAGGCGTTGCTGGCGTTGCCAGTTACGCTGGTTGTTGCGTAGCGTTGCCAGTTTGGAGGCCAACTGCGCCTGAATATTATCCAGCGCCGCTTTGCTGTCTTGCAGGGTGTTTTGTTGCGTCAGATCGTCGATGTCGGCCAGCAACTGGCCCTGTTTTACCTTATCGCCCAGCGCAACGTGCAGGGCTTTAATTTGCCCGGAAACCTGCGCGCCGACGCTAACCAGCTTGCGGGCATTCACCGTACCGTCGGCCAGAACCGTTTGTTGCAGGTCACGAATATCCACCGCGGCCGTAATATAATTTCGTGCGGGCGCAGGTCGGGAAAGAAGTATGGCGGCGAAGACAGCGATGGCGACAGGTAACAATAGCAGCCACCAGACCCGGCGACCGGTACCAAGAGGAGATTTCATCAAAACGAACGCATCCTTGACTGAATAAATTGCCGATACAACGAACGTGGGCAGTACACGTGGCGTATCACTGACGAGTGAAATCAGGGCTGGGTATAATTTACCTGTCCTTCAGCTTTACCGGCGTTATGTTTTGAACGGCAAAAGGTAAGGATTCCGTAAATACTGCTGCGCAGATTGCGACCAGCCCTGACAATAAGGGCGGTAATAATGCATGGGAAGAACGTATGAAAATTTTACTGGTAGACGATGACGCTGAACTGGGGAACATGTTGTGTGAATACCTCACGGCGGAGGGATTTAGTACTTCACAGGTCATGACCGGCAAGGAAGGGATCGACGGCGCCATGTCCAGTCAGTATACCGCGATGATTTTGGACATCATGTTGCCTGACATGAGCGGGATTGACGTGCTGCGGCAAGTACGTCGGAATCACGCGATTCCCATCATTATGCTGACGGCCAAAGGCGACAATATCGATCGCGTCATTGGGCTGGAAATGGGGGCGGATGATTATGTGCCGAAACCCTGTTATCCACGGGAGCTGGTAGCGCGTTTGCGCGCGGTGCTACGCCGTTATGAAGACAAGTCGGAAAAAAGTGAAGACGCCGGGACAGTCAGTTATGGCGACCTGGTGGTGTGCCCGTCTACCCGCAGCAGCGAGTGGCGTGGCAAGGTGTTTGATCTCACTGCGTCGGAATTCAATCTGCTGGAGCTGCTGATGCGCTCGTCGAGCCGGGTCGTGACCAAGGATGAACTGTCGGAGAAATGTCTGGGGCGGCGCCGTGAGGCCTATGACCGCAGCGTGGATGTCCACATCAGTAATATTCGTCAGAAACTGGCCGCGTTGGATGAGTGTAACCTGACCATCGAGACCGTGCGCAGCGTTGGTTATCGGATCCGTTAATGATGCATGGAAGGTTGTTCTGGAAGATTCTGCTGGGGCTGTGGCTGACGTTTTTCGTCATTTCGCAGCTATTGTGGGTGGGTTTCTCATTTTACGGCGAGCGCCCCGAGCCGCCGGAAATGCGTCAGGTCAAATACACCGCGTCCTTTCAAATGGCATTGGCGGTACAGGCGTTGCGTCAGGGGGGAATGGCTGAGCTCGGGCGCACGCTGGCCGACTGGCCGAAGAACGAGCGTGTTTATATCAATGTGTCGGTGGTCGGTGATAACGACGAGCCGACTGGTACTCCCGAGCCATTGCCGGGCATGGGAATGCCGGATGAGCCACCCCACCCCGGCAGAGAGGGCTTCGGGCCTCCGCCAGAGCCAGGAAGGTTCTCCGACCGAGCGGATCGCGCGTTGCAGCAGGCTGTGGACGGCCCTGACGGGCAGCGTTATCGGGTGAGTTTTGATATCGAGCGCTGGCGGCATGATGTGATGCCGAAGGAGCCCCCGGCGTCGCTACCGTTTTTCCTGCATTTGCCGCCGCCGATGATCTGGATTGGCGCGCTGGGCGGATTACTGTTTAGCGCTATGTTGGCATGGAATCTGGCACGCCCGCTTGGGCGGTTGCGGGCGAGTTTCGAACAGGTGGCGCAAGGCGACCTGTCGGTACGGCTTTATCCGTCGATGCGGCGTCGTCATGATGAGATTGGCGATGTGGCCCGGGATTTTGACGCGATGGTCGGCCGTTTGTCGATACTGGTGAGTGCGCGCGAGCAACTGCTGCACGACGTCTCCCATGAGTTACGATCGCCGCTGGCCCGGCTACAACTGGCGATAGGGCTGGCGCGCCAGAACCCCGACAACGTAGAAAACGCCTTACAGCGTATTGAGCGTGAAGCCGAACGCATGGATAAGATGATAGGCGAGGTGTTGACGCTCTCCCGTGCTGAGAACCATATGGCCAACAGTCATGCCGTCAATAGTGACGAGTATTTTGACCTGCTCGGGTTAGTGAACGCGGTGGTCAACGATGCCCGCTATGAAGCGCAGGTGCCGGGAGTCGATATTGCGTTAAGCCCCGGCGATTATGACGATTATACCGTTAAGGGTTCGGCGGAATTGATGCGGCATGCCCTGGACAACATCATCCGTAATGCACTGCGCTTCTCTTCACGCGGCCAACAGGTGCTGGTGACCTTGTCCCGGGATGAGAAAGAGTGGTGCATCGGCGTGGCCGATAGTGGCCCGGGAGTGGATGAGAGTAAGCTCTCCAGCATTTTCGACCCGTTTATGCGTATCGATTCGCCGCAGTCGGGCAAAGGGTATGGGCTGGGGCTGGCGATCGCCCGCAAGGCGGTGGTGGCGCATGGCGGCCGGATTGAGGCGGAGAATCGTCAGCAGGGCGGATTACAGATTCATATCTGCATTCCATGCTGGCAGTAGTGGCTTACTGATCCTTGTAGCGAATTGACGCCAAAACAGTCGCTGCCCTGTGGTGATTTGGCGTCCTGAGTCGTTTGTCGGCGGTGAGGCTCACCACTCAGCGCGTGGTTAATTACCATGAAATAAGGGGGGACGGCCTTCGGCTTGTGCAGCCATGCCTTCAATAAAATCCTTGGTGCGATAAAGCGCACTGTACTGTGCACCGAGTTGGGCGAAGGCGATGGCCTCACTGGAATCAATGGCCAGATGCGCCGATGCCAGCGTAGTTTGTATGCCGATGGGGCCGCATGTCGCGATTTTGTTGGCGATAGCAATGGCTCTGTCTAGCGTAGCCTGAGGCGTCTTGGCGATCTCTTGTAATATTCCCATACGATAGGCATCTTCCGCTCCCCAATGCTCCCCTGTCAGCATGAATCGCATGGCATTGCCCCAGCCAGCTTCGCGTACGAATCGAACGGTGGAGCCGCCCCCAGGAAAACGTCCGTGGGAGTTTTCATCCTGACCAAACCTCGTATCGGCTGCCGCAACCCGGATGTCTGCTGACAAGAAGAGCTCGTGGGCCATATTCCATGTGTCGCCGTGCACGGCAGCGATGAGCGGTTTGGCGCGCCGGGTCGGGCCGTAATTAAGTGGACTGATGACGTGAGTCAGGCCGGCCAGAATATTTCCGTTGCTATTGACGGTGGCTTTGTAGGCATCCACATCGATACCCCGGGAAAAATGGTCCCCGTGACCGAATAAGATCGCTACCCGCAGAGAAGAATCATGATCGTAGTCGTATATGGCTCTTGCCAGTGCCTGAAATGTTGCAGGATCGATACGGTTGTGGACGGCAGGGCGATTGAGCCCCAATAACACGATTTGCCCCCGGCGTTCGATCGATAATTTGGTGTTTGGTTCTGGTGGAACTTCAGCAAGGGTTGTTGGTTGCGTCGCTGTTTCTGTTGTGGGGGAGGGCGTCTGTTCCGCACCAAGTGCAGATGTCGCCATTGCCATTGTCGGTACGGCGGCGGCGAGGGTAGCTGTTGCCTTAATCAATGTACGGCGCGTTAAATCAAGTTTTTCTTCCACTTATTACGCTCCAGTTTGGGTTGCCTGCCATGTCCGGTGAGCATCATTAGACGGTCGACGCGTCGTTGACGCTTACAGATAAACCCGAATATTAAAAAGCCCTGGTGTATGGCAAAGAATCACCAGGCAGTCCTGAGACTGGTGCTGGTGGGGGAATGACGTTGGTTGTCTTGTGCGACAGCAAGTGTCAGCGCCTCTGTCTGGGGCGCTGCCGTGATCATGGTGGTGAGATAGGATCACTTTATGACATCAACCCGCCGAAGCATCAGTACACATAGTTAATCTTATAATAAGAGTTACTGGTCACGCAAGCACCTGCCAGAATATTGAGTCTGCGGTGATCACTCCTGGAATGGCCTGAGATTGCAGGCTGGCGCGGTCTAAATAAGGTTTTGCTGTTGATAGGGTGATTTCTATAATTAGCGTTTTATGCAAGGTGTCGGATTGGGGATAGGGCTTATGCGTTCGAAAGGTTTTGATGGAATGGTGTGTTCAATTGCTGGCGTTATGGCCGCAATTGGCGATCGCTGGGGGCTGTTAATCCTGCGTGATCTTATCTTTGGCATTAGCCGATATGACGAGCTACGTCAATCATCCGGCGTCACCAATGCGACATTGAGCGATCGACTCAAGCACCTCGAGGCCCATGGTCTGATTGAGCGGCGGCGCTATCAAGTCAATCCTGAACGATTTGAATACCTTCTAACTCCCCATGGTTGGCAACTTGCGCCGATCATGGTGATGCTCTCTCAGATTGGCGATCGCTTAGGTCTATCCGGCGCTTCAGCGCCGCCGTTAAAATTTGTGAATCGGAAAACC